>JAFYHI010000033.1 GCA_017539215.1 Clostridia bacterium
ACGGGAACGGTTTTCAGCATCCCTATCGCGGCGTCCGTATCCACGCCGTATGCCGCATACTTTGCTTTTGCTTCCTGATAGCTCATCGATCTGCCTCCATTTGTATTTTCAGATTTCCTATCGCCGTGGCCTCGATGGGCATGGCGATCACCTTTTTGCCGGTTGCCTGTTCGGTCAGGCGGTTCAAAAACGCGTTCTTTGCGCCGCCGCCCACTATGTATATGCTGTCGTAATGCCTGCCGGTGTTGTGCTGCAGCTCCCCGATGGCGTTCATATAGGAAAGTGCCAGAGAACGGTACGCGCAGCGGAAGTAATCGCCAACGGTCTGCGGCTTTACGGAAAGCGCCGCGTCAAAGGCGGCCTTCATGCTCTCCGGGGCAAGGAAGGAGGAGGCGTTGGCGTCCACGGTCTCCTCAAAGCGGCTCTCCTCCGCTTCATGCACGACCTCGCCGAAGGGCTTGCCCGGGCACAGCTCGTCCCGCAGGCGGTTCACAAGCCACATGCCCATTATGTTCTTTTGGTAGCGGTTGTAGCCCACTCCGCCCTCGTTGGACCAGTTTGCAAGCTCGCTCGCGGTATCGGTGATGGGCTTTTCGGTTTTTACTCCAAGGAGCGACCATGTGCCGGAGGAGATATAGGGCACGTCCTCTTCCATCGGTATGCCCTCCACCGCGGAGCCGGTGTCATGGGTAGCGCAGAACACCACCTTGATCCCCTCATATTCGCCTATTACCGTGCCGGGGTGCTGCAGTTTGCGGAAGAGATCCGCCGGCAGGCCCAGCGCGTCGATTATCTCACGGTCGTATTCGCCCGTCTCCGCGTTAACCATGCCGGTGGTCGTGGCGTTGGTGTACTCGTGGGACTTGATCCCGCAGAGCCTGTACATGAGATATTCCGGTATCATCAGAAAGTCCGTCACGCCGTTAAGCCGCCCCGACTCCCTGTCCGCGCAGAGCTGATAAACGGTATTGAAGAGCTGAAACTGTATGCCCGTGTGCCGGTAAAGGCTTGAAAAGCTTATCTTCTCATGCACCCGCGGGATAAAGGCCTCCGTTCTTCCATCCCGGTAGGCGTAGACGGGATACACCGTTTCGTCCCCCTTCATGAGCACGTAATCCACGCCCCAGGTATCGATGCTTAGGCTTTCTATCGCACACCTCTCCCTGGCAAGCGCAATGCCCCGCTTTACGTGCGAAAACAGCGCGTCGATATCCCAGACAAGACTCCCTTCCCGTTCGGCGACGCCGTTGGGAAATCTGAATACCTCATCTGTTTTCCACACGCCGTTTTCGACCCATCCGACTATATGCCGTCCGCTCGACGCGCCTATGTCGATTGCAAGATAACGCTTCATTTACGAAAAATACTTTCTTAAGAAATATGCCGGCGCGCAGCTCCACGCGTGGCAGTAGCTCAGTACGATAGTGCCGCCATAGGGCGATTCGTTCGGGTTTTCGGGGTTATAAAGCTCCCAGAAGGTATCCGCGCCTTCGTTTGCCATGCCGCCCCAATAAGCGCGCAGGACATTCAGCGCCTGTTCTTTTCTGCCGGCGTCGATCAGCGCCTGCACGTAGTGATGGTAAAGATACGGCGTCACCATGCCCACAGCGCCGGGCGTTTCCGCCGCGCGGTCCAATATTACGGCGTCGTCCGAAACGCCCGCGAGTATCATCCACACCTGCGAGGCCATCGAGATCTGGCAGGTCTCTCCGCTGATAAACACGCCCTTCTCCTCATCGAACAAAAACCCGAGCGCGGCGTTTTTCCCGGCTTCGTAATCCTTTGAATAAGCCCACTCCGCTTCGGTATCGCCTAAAACGGAAGCCGTCTTTATTGCCGCTTTCAGGCAGTAAAGATATATCCCCTGCGCGGACGCCTGCTTGTTGAGCGAAAGGTTCCAGTCCACAAAGCACCAGCCCAGCTTATCGCTGTCGCG
>JAFYHI010000034.1 GCA_017539215.1 Clostridia bacterium
AAAGGGATTCACCCGCCTGCTTGAGGGCAGCGATGACCGCCGCAAGCTGCTGGCGGTATTCATCCATGATGACCATGTTATAGCTTCCTTTCTATACTTTTCTATGCAGAATAATGCCGTTTCGTATTCCGTACCCGCTCCTTCCCCTGTGAGGGGAAGGGGGACCGCCGCCGCAAGGCGGTGGTGGAAGAGGTGACGCCGCCTTCGCGCTACATCCTCTCCGGCGCCTCTATGCCGACGAGGTACAGCCCCAGCTTTATCGCCGTCCTTGCGTCGTCGGTCAGGGCAAGGCGGGCGGTCTTTACGCCCTCGTCCTCGTCCATGATGCGGTTCTCGAAGTAGAATTTGTTGAAGCACGAGCAGATCTCGATGACGTTCCTGCTGATGAGGTACGGCTCGTACTTCTCTGCGGCGCTCTCGATCGAATCGGGCAGGGTTTTGATCGCCTTTATGAGATTCGCTGTGCTCTCGTTATCGAGGCAGCTCCAATCGGCCTTTTCGATATCGTATCCGCCGGCCTTACGCAGCACGGAGCAGCACCTTGCGTGCGTGTACTGCGCGTAGGGCGCGGTCTCGCCCTCGAAATTCAGGGCCTTATCCCAGCTGAAGGTGAAGTCCTTTATGCGGGAGGAATAGAGCGGCCCCCACACGACGGCGCCGACGCCGATCTGGCGGGCGACCTCGTCGGCGTTTTCAAGATCGGGGCTCTTTTCCTGCATTATGGCCCTGGTCTTTTCGATGGCCTTCATGAGCACGTCCTCGAGATAGATTGCGTTGCCCTTCCTCGTTGAGAAGGTCATATCCTGCATGGAGATCATGCCGAAGTTGACGTGCACGCAGTCCTTGGCCCAATCGTAGCCCATAAGCTCCAGCGTTTTGAACACCTGCCTGAAATGCAGGTTCTGCTGATAGGCGACTACGTACAGATTTTTATAGAAATCGTAAGTTTTTTTGCGGTATATCGCGGCGGTTATGTCGCGGGTGGGGTAAATGGTGCCGCCGTTCGACTTCAATATGAGGCAGGGCGGCATATCGTATGCGGAAAGATCGACTATAGTCGCGCCATTGTCGACGGTCGTTACGCCCTTATCCTGCAGCTCCTTTATGACGGCGGGCATCTTATCCTCGTAAAATGCCTCGCCGTTGTAGCTGTCGAACTCGACGCCCAGCAGCTTATAGACCCTTTCGGCCTCGCGGAGGGTCAGCTCCTTGAACCACTGATAGAGCTCCCAGTTTTCGGGATCGTGCAGCTCGATCGAGCGGAACGCGGCGCGCGCCTCGTCGTCGAGAGAGGGATCGTTCTCCGCCTCCTGATGGAACTTCACGTAGAGAGCCACGAGCTCGCGGGTGGGGCTCTCGGCGGACTCGATCTTTTCCCTGTCGCCCCATTTCTTATAGGCCACGAGCATCTTGCCGAACTGCGTCCCCCAGTCGCCGAGGTGGTTTATGCGCACGGGGTTAAAGCCGAGGTGACGGAATATGCGCGAAAGCGAATGCCCCAGCACCGTCGTCGTTATATGGTGCACGCCAAAGGGCTTGCAGATGTTTATGGAGGAGAAGTCGATGCAGACGTTCCTGCCTGCGCCCCCGTTTGAGGAGCCGAACCCCATGCCCTCGTCAAGCACGCGGAGCACGGTCTTCTTCGCCTCGTCTGTACGGTCAAGGAAAAAGTTGAGATACCCGCCTACGGGCTCCGCCCTGACTATGCCGTCAAAGCCGGAAAGCGAGGCGGCAAGCTCCGCGGCTATCGCGGGGGGCGCCTTGCGCAAAGAGCGCGCAAGCTTAAAGCACGGCAGGGCAATATCGCCCTTGTCGGGAGAGGGGGGCGTCTCGAAAAAGCCCAGTATTTCGTCAGATGAAACGCCGGCAAGCGCGGCGATCTTTTCGGCAACAGCGGTTTTTATATCCATCTTATCCGTGCGGGTGCACAAACCTCCACTTTAATTTTACCTTCATATTATAGCACAATAATTTGCTGTTGCCAATAGCGAATTTGTTTGATATAATGATGCAGTATGGAGAATAATGTGCAGACAAACGAATATGACGCGCAGGCGGAGCTTGCACGCCGCAAAAGGAAGCGCGGGAATATAGTGCGCTACTGCATAGGCGGCGCGCTCATTCTTGTCGGCGCTTTCATCGTGCTGCGCGACCAAACGGGTATTTTCAACCGCAATACGGGGGTAAAGCCCTCCGCCACGCCCGACGCCGTGATCGTGTCCAGGGCGCCCGAGCCGACCGCCGCGCCGACCTACTCCGCAGAGCCGACAAAGCCTCCGCCGGAGCCCACGCCCGAGCCCGCCGACCCGCCCGTCAGCGTGTATTTTGCGGGGCATGATATTTCCTGCGCCGTGGTGCCGGTTGGCGTCAACGAAAAGGGCGAGATGGACACCGTGCCCAAGCATGACGTTGCAGGCTGGTATATGTACGGCCCCGCTCCCAACGAGCCGGGCAACTGCATAATCGCGGGGCATAACCGCTATCACGGGCAGAAGGGGCTGTTCTCGGTGCTGCACAAGGGCCTTAAAACGGGCGACAGCATATGCGTCACCACCGAGGGCGGGAAGGACGTCTACTACACCGTGGAGTCCATTGACGAGTACAAATACGACGCCGTGCCCATGGAGGTCATGGAGCCCGGCGGCGAAACGAGGCTTACGCTTATCACCTGTCTGGGTGATTACGACTATGATATGCAGATGTCCAGGACGAGGGTCGTGGCGGTCTGCAAACCGATTGAAAACAACTAACCGATAGGAGGATCAATAATATGTCCGGACATTCCAAATGGGCCAATATCAAGAACAAGAAGGAAAAGACCGATAACGCGCGCGGCAAGATCTTTACCAAGATAGGCCGTGAGATAGCCATAGCCGTTAAGGAAGGCGGCGGCGACCCCGCGAACAACTCCAAGCTGCGCGACGTAATCGCCAAGGCGAAGGCCGCCAATATGCCCAACGACAACATCAACCGCTCCATCAAGAAGGCCGTCGGCGAGGGCTCCGGCGTCAACTACGAGGAGGGCGCTTACGAGGGCTACGGTCCCGCCGGCATCGCGCTCATCGTCGAGGTCGTTACCGACAACAAGAACCGCACCGCCGCGGAGCTGCGCCACATATTCGACAAGTACGGCAACGGCATGGGCAACACCGGCTGCGTTTCGTACATGTTCGACAAGAAGGGCGTTATCGTCATAGAGCGCACGGGCGAGCTTGACGAGGACGAGCTTATGATGCAGGCCCTTGACGCGGGCGCCGAGGACTTTGTGCCCCAGGACGACTGCTTTGAGGTCTACACCGCTCCCAACGATTATTACGCCGTGCGCGAGGCGCTTGAGGGGATGAACCTCAATATCCTCTCCGGCGAGGTGGAGATGATCCCCCAGACCACCGTTGAGGTGACCGATCCCGAACAGGTCATGAAGGTGCAGAGGCTGCTCGATATGTTCGACGACGATGACGACGTGCAGAACGTGTACCACAACGCAAACCTCCCCGAGGAGGAAGAAGAAGAGTAAAAGACGCGCCCCGGCGCGAAAGGATCACTGCGGGGCGCGGCCTGGCCGCGCCCTTTGCGTTATGCAAAAATACGGAAGCATAAAGGAGAAAGCCATGTCAGAGTGGAAAAGGATAAAGGACGACGCCGGGATCCGTGAGCTTTGGGAGCTTGCGAACGGATTCCACGATTCGTGCATAGTGAGCGCGTTGTATTCAAGCGGGATGTATGTGACGGACGACCTTGCGATGGGCAGGGGAGACGCGGGGGATTTCGTGCTTGAGCTTGCGCTTCGCCGTCAGTCGGAGCAAACGGAGCTGCGGCTCAGGTTCATCGGCGTAAGGGCCTTTCACATAGAGGGCTTCGATGAGGACCGCTTCGGCGACATACAGGACGCCCGGCTTGAGTTTACCGACGGCTTTGCGCAGGCTCCGGGCAAGCGCGTGATATTTTGGAGCGACTGGGCGGAGTTTTCTCCCGCGGACGCGGAAAAAGGCGGCGCGAGCTATGCCGCCGCCGACGCGATGGAGTGGAGGTTTTCACGCTGAGCCGCCGTTGACAAACCGGGCGGCGCAATGTATCATATCACCGTAAATAATATGAAAGGGCCGCTCCTGCGGCAAAGGTGTTTCCATGCCCTGCACTACAGTTCTGGTAGGCAAAAAGGCCTCCAACGACAATTCCACAATGATCGCCCGCACCGACGACGGGCATTTCGACACCAAAAAGCTCGTCGTGGTGGAGCCCAAGGATATAAAGCCCCGCTACAAGTCCGTCATATCTCACGTCGAGGTGGAGCTTCCCGGCGACCCCGTGCGCTATACCTCCTGCCCCAGCGTCGACCCGAAGGACGGCGTTTGGGCGGCGACGGGGATCAACGCTCACAACGTGGGCATGACCGCGACCGAGACCATCACCACGAACCCCCGCGTGCTTGCGGCGGACCCGCTCGTGTGCTATAAAAAGGCCAAGCGCCGCGGCGAAAAGGACGAGATCGGCGGCATAGGCGAGGAGGACATACTGGTGCTCGTGCTGCCCTATATCAGGTCCGCGCGCGAGGGCGTGCTGCGGCTTGCGGAGCTGCTTGAAAAGTACGGCACCTATGAATCGAACGGCGTCGCCTTCAACGACGAGAACGAGGTGTGGTGGATGGAGACCGTGGGCGGTCACCATTGGCTTGCAAAGCGCGTGCCCGATAACGAGGTAGTCATAATGCCCAACCGCTTCGGCATGGACTCCTTCGATATGGAGGACGCGTTCGGCGCAAGGAAAGCGCATCTCTGCTCCGCGGATTTGAGGGAGTTCATTGCGGAGAACTGCCTTGACTGCAATGCGGACGGCGAATTCGACCCCAGGCGCGTGTTCGGCTCCTACTCCGACCAGGACGCCATTTACAACAACCCCCGCGCGTGGTACATGGGCAGGTTCCTCACCCCGCGCACGCATAAATGGGACGGGCCCGACGCCGAGTACACCCCGGAAAGCTATGACGTGCCGTGGAGCCTCGTGCCCGAATTCAAGGTGACGGCGGAGGACGTGAAGTACATGCTCTCCTCCAACTATCAGGGCACCCCTTATAACCCCTATCTCAATCAGGATACGGGCGTGCGCGGCAAGTACCGCTCCATCGGCATAAACCGCACGGGCGTCACCGCCGTCTGCCAGATAAGGAGCGGCGTTCCTGACGAGATAAAGGGAGTGGAGTGGATCTGCTTTGCCTCCACCACGTTCGACGCGGCGCTGCCCGTTTACACGAACGTGCATAAGATGCCCGCGTACCTTGCAAACGTCACGCTGGACGTTTCCACCGAGAACTTCTATTGGACGAGCGCGCTGATCGGCGCCCTTGCCGACCACAGCTACAATACCTGCATACAGCACATACAGCGTTATCAGGAAAAGGTGGCGGCCGAGGGGCGGCGCATAATGCGCGAGTACGACAAGCGCATGACGGCAAGCGGCGACTTTTCCCTTGCCGAGGAGGCCAATTCCAAGCTCTGCGCAATGGCCCGCGAACAGTCCGCGTTCACTCTCAACAAGGTGCTGCGCGAGGCGTCGGTCACAATGAAAAACGGCTATAACCGCGCCGACAACTGATCGGACGGTAACCTTAAGGGGCTTCTGCCGTGGCAGCAAAAAAAACGGGCCCGGTGCGGTTCAAACGCCTTTGCACCGGGCTTTCGCTTTTGTCTGCCGCGGGCGTGAGGGCCCGCGCTTTTTACTTTTTAAGGCTCAGTATAAGCCCCAGTGCGATCGAAAGCGCGGCGGCGGCTGTTACCTGATACTCGGCGGGCAGCATGAAGGTGAGCGTGTGCGCGGGTATCCAGAAAAGGGGTATTGTCCTGAACAGGGTAAAGCTTACAAAGCCGTGCCAGTCCACGCCGTTTACCACCCCGCGAAGGCCGGGCTTTTTTTGACCCGCATGGCGAAGCTCAAGGTATTTGTCCGTGCATTTGTGGGTCGCCATAAATGTGGGCCCGAAACGCCGAATGAATAGGTCTTCATCATAAAGGTTATGGCAACGCCGATAAGCCCCCAAATGAGCATGCGCCAGCCGATGAAGCAGGGCAGGGCGTTTTGGGCGCGCTTCACGCGCAGGGCAAGCACCTCGTCCACGGTCGCAAGCAGGGCGAATTTGATAAATCCCATTATATAGGGGTGGTCTGCGGACGCGGTCTTGAACGCCTCGCGCCAGGCGGGCACTGTGAGCACCGCCGCAAATGCCAGTATTATCAGCAGGGACGCGGCAAGCGCCAATGCCGCGGGAGTTTTGTTTTTGCCCATTGCTTTGCCTCCGGGTTTTTCTTTAAGTATAGCACGGGAAGCGACGCGGGCAAAGTATATTCCGCCTGATGCCGGCGCCTTTGCTTTTTTGCGCAGAGCGGCGGGTTTTTCGGGCCGCCGTCTTGCAAAGCGTTTGTTTTTGCGCTATAATATAAAATCAGGAAAGTATAATGACCCGTTAAGGGCAGCGAAAGGAGCGCGTATGGTCGATTCTGCGGGCCGCACGGACGGCGCGGACAGGGGCGGCGAAGGCCGCCGCGCACCCTCCTTTGCTTTTGCCGAAAGGGTCGAACGCTTTATGCTTGAGAATTCGCTCCTTCCCGAGGGTGGCTCGGTGCTTGTCGGGCTCTCCGGCGGGGCCGATTCGGTCGCGCTTCTTGAGGTACTGCTCGGGCTTGCGCCAAAGCACGGCTATAAGGTCGGCGCGGCGCATTTCAACCACGGCATACGCGGTGGCGGGGCGGAGGAGGACGAGCTTTTCTGCGTTGGCCTCTGCCGGGACAAGGGCGTGCCCCTTTACCGCGAAACTGCCGACGTGCCGGCGTACGCCCGAGAAAACGGCCTGTCGCTTGAAACGGCGGGCAGGCTGCTGCGCTACGGGTTTCTTGAAAGGGCGCGGCAAAAGGCGGGAGCTGACGCGATAGCCGTGGCTCACCATATGGACGACAACGCCGAGTCGGTGCTGATGCACCTGATGCGCGGCAGCGGGCTTGCGGGGCTGACGGGAATCAAGCCAAAGCGCGGCAGGCTCATTCGGCCGCTGCTCTGCGTGAGGCGGGCCGAGATAGAGGCGTTCCTCGGGAACGTGGGGCTTTCGTACCGCACGGACGAAACGAACCTTTTGCCGGAGGGCTCGCGCAACCGCGTGCGGCTCGACGTGGTGCCGTACGTTGAAAAGCATTTGAATCCCGCAGTCGTGCCCGCGCTCTGCTCCATGGCGGAGCTGCTTTCGCGGGATGAGGAATACCTTTGCGCCGAGGCACGCCGCTCTCTCGAGGCGGCGCGGCGCGCGGACGGGTTCCTGCGGGAGGAGCTTGCAAAGCTCCCGTATCCGATCAAGACCCGCGCCGTGCGCATGGCGCTTGCGGAGGCGGGGGCGCAGGTGGATGTGGAACGCGTGCACGTTGAGGCGGTGTGCGGGCTGCTTGAGGCACGCACCGGGGCAAGCCTCGACCTGCCCCGCGTCAGCGTGCGGACGAGCTATGGGCTTATCAAATTCGGAAGGCCCGAAAAGCCTCAGCCGTTCGAAACGCCGCTTGCGGTGGGAACGGTCCGGATCCCCGCGGGCCGCTTTGAGGTGGAAAGGCTTGAGGGCGCGGGGCGCTTTGAGCGCGACCCGTTCACGGCGTATATGGACGCGGACAAGCTCGCCTCGTTTGGCGAGCCGCCCGTCATAAGGACGCGGCGCGAGGGCGACCGCATACGCCCCGTGGGCGCACCCGGCAGGCGCAAGCTCAAGGACTTTTTCATAGACCGCAAGGTGGAGCGCGAAAAGCGCGACGCTGTGCCTCTCATAGCCTGCGGAGGCGAGGTGCTGTTTGCGGCGGGGCTTGCCGTGTCGGAATTTGTCAGGGTGGATGAGAATACGACCGCCGTGCTGAGGGCAAGGTTCCTTGCCGGCGGTGATGATAATAACGATACCGGAGGTTTGGCATGATAAACAAAATGGGTCTGGAAAACGACATCCAGTATGTGCTCCTTTCGGAGGAGCAGATCAAGGCAAAGGTCAGAGAGCTTGGCGCGGCCATCAGCCGCGACTACGCGGGCAAGAACCCGCTGCTGGTGTGCATACTGCGCGGGGCGGTGCCCTTTTTTGCCGACCTTTGCAAAGAGATCACCGACTATATGGAGATGGACTTTATGGCCGTTTCAAGCTATGAGGACGGCATGACGAGCCACGGCATCGTCCGCATCAAAAAGGATATGGACAAGTCCATAGAGGGGCGCCACGTCATAATAGTGGAGGATATTATGGATTCCGGCAACACGCTGAACCATCTGACAAGGCTGCTTGGCACGAGGAACCCCGCATCGCTTAAAATAGCCTGCCTTTTGGATAAGCCCGAGCGCCGCACCTGCGAGATAACGCCCGACTACTTCGGCTTTATCGTGCCGGACGAGTTTGTTGTGGGCTACGGCCTCGATTATGCCGAGGCATACAGGAACCTGCCCTATATCGGGGTATTGAAGCCGGAGGTGTACACCGATGTCAAATAAGCTTAAGGTACTGCTGACCGGCGGCTGCGGGTACATAGGCTCGCACACCGCCGTGGAGCTCATGCGCGCAGGGCACGAAGTCGTGATAGCGGACGACCTCGTGAACGCCTCGCGCTCCGTGCTGCCCAGGATAGAAAAGCTCGGAGGGGCAAAGGCGCCTTTCTATGAGCTGGACGTGTGCGATGAAGCGGCGCTTGACGCGCTCTTTGCAAAGGAGAAGCCCGACGCGGTCATACACTTTGCGGGATTAAAATGCGTTCCCGAGTCCGTGACGAAGCCCCTGCTCTATTACAGGAACAACCTAGTTTCAACCATGAACCTGCTTGCCGTCATGTCAAAGTACGGCACCGGCAGCATAGTGTTCAGCTCCTCGGCCACCGTTTACGGCGAAGCGGAGAAGATGCCCATTTCAGAGGATCAGCCCACCGGCGCCTGCACCAATCCGTACGGCATGACCAAGCATATGTCCGAGGTCATCATCCGCGATACCGCCGCCGCCGAAAAGGGGCTCGGCGCGGTGCTGCTCAGGTATTTCAACCCCATCGGCGCGGACGAGAGCGGCCTTATAGGCGAGGAGCCGCTGGGCGTGCCCAACAACCTGTTGCCCTTCGTGGCGCAGGTGGCGACGGGCCGGCGTGAAAAGCTCTTCGTCTACGGCAACGATTACCCAACTCCCGACGGCACCTGCATCAGGGACTATATCCACGTGACGGACCTTGCCCTGGCGCACGTCAAGGCGTTGGACTACATTTCGCAGCGCAAGGGCTGCGAGGTGTTCAATGTGGGCACCGGCAAGGGCTACTCGGTGCTCGAGGTGGTGGACGCCTTCTCAAAGGCGTGCGGACACCCTGTCAGATACGAGTTTGCGCCAAGGCGCGCGGGCGACATACCCGCCATGTACGCCGACCCCGAAAAGGCGGAGCGCGTGCTTGGCTGGAAGGCCGTGCGCAGCATGGAAAAGATGTGCGAGGACACCTGGCGCTGGCAGTCGAACAACCCCATGGGTTACGAAAAAGAGTAAAGAGGAATGGAAGCTAAACAGAAAAAGCGTCTGTCGACGCCGAAAAAGATACTGGTAGCGGTGCTTATCGCTCTGGTGCTGCTGATCGTGGGGTTTGGCTTGTTCACGCTGATCAAGCTTTACTCCATGGGCAGGAACAGCGCGCGCTTTGTGGTAAAGCCCACGGTGGATCCCGCCGCCGCGCCCACGCCCGACCCGGGCATAACGCTTGCCACGGCAGACCCCGATGACCTGACGCAGGACGCAGACCCGTCCATCGACCCGGCGCTCATCTCCGCCGACCCGATATACCTTACAAACGCCATAGACCCGGACGTCATCAACATACTCGTAATGGGCGAGGACGCCGCGGGCACGTCGGCGTCGGGCAGGTCCGACGTAATGCTCATCGTTTCGTATAACCAAAGGTACAAGACGATCAAGGCCGTTTCGGTGCTGCGCGACACATGGCTGTTCATACCCGGGCGCAACGTGTGGAACAGGGCCAACGCCGCGTACCGCTTTGGCGGGATAGGCCTTGCGATAAACACGATCAACGAGAATTTCGGGCTGGACATCCAGTTCTATATGAAGACCGACTTCAATAATCTCGTCGGCATAGTCGATACGCTGGGCGGGCTTGACGTTACGCTCACCTCCGCCGAGATAGAGTACTATAATGAAAACGTCGTGCGTGACGACCCCATCACCCCCGGCCCCAACGGGCTGTGCCATCTGAACGGCAGCCAGGTGCTTGCCCATTGCAGGAACCGTACCATAGGCAACGGCGACTGGTCGCGCACGGAGCGGCAGAGGGCTGTCATGGGCGCGTTCCTTGCCCGTGCAAGGCAGGAAAAGGACGTCGCGTCCCTCACCTCGCTTATGTACAGGCTGATGGACTACGTCGAGACCAATATGAGCCCGTGGATGATGATCTCCATGGGCACGAACCTTGTGTTCGGCTCGGGGCTAAGCACGCCCATGAAGGGTACCATTCCCTGCGAGCATTCCTGGCAGTATGCGTATGAGGGCAGCATGGCCGTCATACACATAGATCTTGAGATGAACAAGGAGTGGATACACAAATTCTTCTACGGGGCGTTCTGATATGGAAACGGTCGAGATAAAAACAAGGTTCGGCAGGGAAACGCGCAGGAATGCGGTGCTCATCGTCAACCCCAAATCGGGCAATACGCGCTCGCTTATGACCATAGCGCCCGCGGTGGAGGCGCTCTCGAACGCGGGCTACGCCGCAATTACGTTCACCACAACAGGCCCCGGCGACGCCACAAGGATAGCCTCTGAATACGGCGGCGACTGCGACCTGCTGGTACTGGCGGGCGGCGACGGCACCATAAACGAGGTCATTCGCGGCATCATGACCGTGGAGCGCGACAGGCGCCCCTGCCTTGGGTACATACCCATGGGCTCCACCAACGACTTCGCCACCGCGCTCGGCCTGCCCAAAAGGGTGGACCTGCTGATAGACAACGCCGTGAACGGCGTACCCACGCCCATCGACGTGGGCTCGTTCAACGGGCGGCATTATGCGTACCTTGCCTCATTCGGGGCGTTTACCGACATCAGCTACTCCACCACGCAGGAGTCCAAAAACGCATTGGGCTTTTTGGCGTATCTGGGGTCGGGCATGAATTCCATTGCACATATCAGGCCCAACCCCGTGACGGTGCTGATAAACGGAGAGATGATCACCGACGAGTACGCGTTTGCTGCGGTAAGCAACACGCCCAGCGTCGTCGGCGTCATAAATTACACAAAGCAGGGCACTGTGGACCTGAACGACGGCCTTTTCGAGGTGATGCTCATAAACTACCCCGAAAACGCCATAGAGGTCAGCCGCATAGCGCACGCGCTTTCCACGGGCGATTTCGACGGCTGCGAGCTGATGCACAGGCATACCTGCTCCGAGGTCAAATTCATACTGGATGAGCCCGTGGACTGGATGCTCGACGGCGAACGCGTGGAGGCGGGGCATGAGGTCACTATAAAGAACATCCACTCTGCCGTGCGCATAAAGCTGCCCGCCCCGGAGGAGAGGCGGAGCGTGTTCGGCAAGGCGCCGATAAGATAACGCCCTGTCCGCATCGAGATGAAAAAAACCGGGATAGACGCATACTTTATTGCAGCGGTCGCCGTGACGGCCGCGCTTTACACCGTGCTGACGCTTATTTCACAGGCGCTCGGCCTTTTGAGCTTTGAAGTGCAGATACGCTTTTCGGAGGCGCTCTGCGTGCTGCCGCTTTTTACGGGTGCGGCTGTGCCGGGGCTTGCGCTGGGCTGCGTCATCACAAATCTCATAACCGGCGGCGCTCCGTGGGATATCGTATTCGGCTCGCTTGCAACGCTCGTCGGCGCCGCCGTATGCAGGCTCGTTTCAAACGCGCTGACAAAGCGCGGCCGGCGAAAGCCCGCTGTCCTTCTTTCTCCCGTTCCGAACATAATCGCCAATACCGCCGTGCTTCCCTTCATTATTAAATGGGTGTACGGTTCGGAGCTGGGCCTGCCGCTAATTGCGGCGCTCGTGTTTGCGGGCGAGGTCGTGTCCTGCGCGCTTGGGATACCGCTTGCGTTCGTCCTTGAAAGGCGCAAAGCCGGCTTCGAGCGCAAAGGTCAGACACGGACACAAGGCGAATGAAGACTGAATCACGCAAATAATATATTTGCGTGACGGTCCTTTGTACTGAGCACGCACGGCTTGGTGTGCATTTCAAAATATATTTGGGAAATCCCGGAAAAGGGCTTGCAATAAGGGAAAAAATATGTATAATGAGTAATGTTGCGCAATGTGCGGCTTTAGATGCCAACCGTGCGCCGCATCCTGTGTAGCGGCGGCGGATTAAAGCCTATCGGATGCTGCAGCAGTTGTCACCTTGGGAGATTGCCGGTTGCCAACCGGGTAACTTTCATGGCGGCGGCCCCATTCGGGGGCATGGCGGGAAACCGCCCGTTGGGTTTTGTATATGAAAACACACGGGTGCGTGTACTGCCGGGAACGGCGAAAGCCGAACTGCGCCTACATTATTACGGCAAGCGCCGCTGCGCTGCCGCGGCAATGAGTCTGCAGAGGGGCGATACGTTCCGCAAAAATACGGCACGGCGATTCCGTGAAAGAAAAGGAGTAAAACCAAATGGCAAACAACAGGATCCGCATTAAGCTCAAGGGTTACGAGTGCGAGCTCGTCGACCGGAGCGCAGAGAAGATCGTTGACACGGCAAGGCGTACCGGCGCCCGCGTTTCGGGCCCGATCCCCCTTCCCACCGAGAAGGAGATCGTCACCATCCTCCGTGCAACGCACAAGTACAAGGACAGTCGTGAGCAGTTCGAGATGCGTACCCACAAGCGTCTGATCGACATCATCCAGCCCTCCGCCAAGACGGTCGATGCGCTGATGAAGCTCGATCTTCCCGCGGGCGTCGACATCGAGATCAAGCTCTGATGAATGAGGTGTCACGATGAAACAGGCTATATTGGGTAAGAAAATCGGCATGACTCAGGTCTTCTGCGAGGACGGCACCATGGTTCCCGTAACCGTCGTCATGGCAGGTCCCTGCCCCGTCACCCAGATCAAGACCGTCGATCACGATGGTTACGACGCGGTCCAGATGGCGTTCATGCCCGTTCGTGAGAAGCTCATCACCAAGCCCCAGATGGGTCACCTGAAGAAGGCGGGTGTTGAGGCTCACCGTTACGTCAAGGAATTCCGCCTTGACGACTGCAGTCAGTATGAAGTCGGCAACGTCATTAAGGCGGACGTCTTTGAAAAGGGCTCCCACGTTGACGTGACCGGCATTTCCAAGGGTAAGGGCTTTGAAGGCAACATCAAGCGTTGGAATCAGGCCCGCGGCCGCAAGACCCACGGTTCCCACTCCTATCGCGTAGCGGGTTCCCTCGGCGCCTGCACCTACCCCGGTGAGGTCTTCAAGACCAAGCATCTCCCCGGCCACATGGGCCGCGAGCGCATCACCGTTCAGAACCTTGAGGTCGTCCGTTCCGATGCTGAGAGGAATCTCCTCCTCATCAAGGGTGCCATCCCCGGCGCCAACGGCGGTCTGGTACTCGTCAGGAGCACCATTAAGTAAGGGAGGACAAACAAATGCCTAATGTAAATCTTTATAACATGAAGGGCGAGAACATCGGTACCGTCGATCTTGCCGAGACCGTATTCGGCGCCGAGATCAATGCCTCCGCAATGCATTCCTACGTAGTCGCTTACCTCGCGAATCAGCGTCAGGGCACCCAGAGTGCCAAGACCCGCGCCGAGGTTTCCGGCGGCGGCAAGAAGCCCTGGCGTCAGAAGGGCACCGGCCGTGCCCGTCAGGGTTCCACCAGGAGCCCCCAGTGGACCCACGGCGGCGTAGTATTCGCCCCCAAGCCCCGCGATTACCGTCTTTCCCTCAACAAGAAGCTGAAGCGAGTAGCGCTTGCTTCCGCTCTCTCTTCCAAGGTTGCGGATGAGAAGATCGTCGTTGTCGATTCCATCGAGATGAACGAGATCAAGACCCGCGAAATGGCGAAGTCCCTCACCGCCCTCAAGGCCGTGAAGCCCCTCATCGTCCTCGCCGAGAATGATGAGAACGTCGTCAAGTCCGCCCGCAACATCGAAGGCGTTGAGGTCTCCTTCGTAGGCGCTCTCAACACCTATGAGATCCTCAAGCATGACACGCTCGTTATCAGCAAGAGCGCTGTCGAAAAGATCGAGGAGGTTTACGCATGAATTACCACGATATAATCATCCGTCCGGTTCTCACCGAGAAGACCTACGACATGATCGGCTCCAAGATCTACACCTTCATCGTTGACAAGAAGGCCAACAGGACCGACGTCAAGCAGGCGGTCGAAGCCGTTTTCGAAGGCGTTAAGGTCGATAAGGTCAACATCGTCAACAAGATGGGCAAGATCAAGAGGCAGGGCCGCTATGAAGGCCGCCGCCCCGCCACCAAGAAGGCGTATGTCACCCTGAAGAAGGACTCCAAGGGTATCGAGTTCTTCGACAGCATGCAGTAAGGAGGACGTAAAATGGCTATCAGAAAAATTAAGCCCACCACTCCCGGTCAGCGTTTCATGACGGTCTCCATGTATGAGGAGATCACCTGCACCAAGCCCGAGCGTTCCCTGCTCGAGGCGAAGAAGCGCACCGGCGGCCGTAACAACCGCGGCCGCATCACCACCCGCCACATCGGCGGCGGCAACAGGGTCTATTACCGCATCATCGACTTCAAGCGCAATAAGGATAACATCCCCGCGAAGGTCGCTACCGTTGAATACGATCCCAACCGCTCCGCGAACATCGCTCTTCTGCACTATGCGGACGGCGAGAAGCGCTACATCATCGCTCCTTACGGTCTGACCGTCGGCGATACCGTCGTTTCCGGCGAGGGCGCCGATATTAAGGTCGGCAACGCCATCCCCCTGAAGAACATCCCCGTCGGCACCATGATCCACTGCATCGAGCTGCTTCCCGGCAAGGGCGCTCAGCTCGTCCGCAGCGCGGGCAACGCCGCTCAGCTCATGGCTAAGGAAGGCAAGTACGCTCAGGTACGTCTCCCCAGCGGCGAGGTCAGGCTCATCCCCCTCGGCTGCAAGGCTACGATCGGTCAGGTCGGCAACATCGATTTTGCGAACATCATGCTCGGTAAAGCGGGCCGCAAGCGTCACATGGGCATCCGTCCCACCGTCCGCGGTTCCGTCATGAACCCCAACGACCATCCCCACGGCGGTGGTGAAGGCAAGAGCCCCATCGGCCGTCCGGGCCCCGTCACTCCTTGGGGTAAGCCCGCTCTCGGTCATAAGACCCGCAAGACCAAGAACATCAACGATAAGTTCATCGTTCGCCGCAGGAACGGCAAATGATCAATAGGGAGGATACAATAAATGAGTAGGTCAGTCAAAAAGGGACCGTTCGTGTCCGAAAGGCTCCTTGCCAGGATCCAGGAAATGAACCAGACCGGTAAGAAGACCGTCATCAAGACATGGTCCAGAGCTTCCACCATCTTCCCCGATATGGTCGGTCACACCATTGCCGTTCATGACGGAAAGAAGCACGTTCCCGTCTATATCACCGAGGATATGGTCGGTCATAAGCTGGGCGAGTTCGCCCCCACCCGCACCTTCCGCGGCCATCGCGGCTCCGAGAAGACCACGCGCGGCAAATAAGTTAGGAGGAAAAGATTATGGCAACAAGGTCTAAGGAAAAAGCGGCTCAGCGTCGTGAGAATGCCGAAAAGCGTCCCCATGCTACCGCAAGGTATATCCGTATTTCCTCCCGTAAGGTCAAGGTCGTTATCGACCTTATCCGCGGCAAGTCCGTTGAGGATGCAGAGGCTATTCTCCTCTACACTCCCAAGGCTGCAGCAGAACCCGTTCTGAAGCTCCTCCGCAGCGCCATCGCCAACGCAGAGAACAACCTCGAGCTTTCGAAGGACAATCTCTACGTTGCGGAGATCTACGCCAACCAGGGCCCGACGCTCAAGCGTTATCGCCCCAGGGCAAGGGGTTCCGCCTTCCACATCAGGAAGCGCACCAGCCACATCACCGTTATTCTGGACGAGAAGGAGTAAGTTATGGGTCAGAAAGTTAATCCTAATGGCTTCCGCGTAGGCGTTATC
>JAFYHI010000035.1 GCA_017539215.1 Clostridia bacterium
ACGCAAACGAGCGCCCCCACGACACCGAGCAGTTCGACGTTTCCGACCAGAGGAGCCTTGACGAGGTAGTAAGGTGGCTTATGGAAAACGGGCATATACCCTCCTTCTGCACGGCCTGCTACCGCGAGGGCCGCACGGGCGACAGGTTCATGAGCCTGTGCAAGTCCGGCCAGATCCTGAACTGCTGCCACCCGAACGCGCTTATGACGCTTGCCGAATACCTTGAGGATTACGCCACGCCCGAAACGAAGCGCATAGGTTACGAGCTCATCGACCGTGAGCTTAAAAAGGTCCCCAACGACCGCGTGCGCGAGATAGCCGCGGAGAACCTCAGAAAGATCCGCAAAGAGAACGAGCGCGATTTCAGGTTCTGAGGCCGGGGGTCAACATGTCGCTTAACGAAACAGTTTCCGCCGAGCGCGTGCATATCGCCTTTTTCGGCCGCCGCAACGCGGGCAAAAGCTCGCTGGTCAACGCCGTTACCGGTCAGCAGCTTGCAGTGGTGTCGGATGTCCCCGGCACCACGACCGACCCCGTCAAAAAGGCCATGGAGCTGCTGCCGCTGGGGCCGGTGCTTATAATAGACACTCCCGGCTTTGACGATGAGGGGGAGCTGGGCTCCCTGCGCGTTGAAAAAACCAATGAAGTGCTTGGCAAAACGGACGTCGCTGTGCTGGTGGCGGATTCCGTTCGCGGCATGACCGAGGCCGAGGAGGGCCTGCTGCGGCTGATACGCGCAAAGGGTCTGCCGGTCATCGTCGCGTGGAACAAGTGCGACCTTGAGTCGCATTGCGTTCCCCCGGAGGGCGCGGTGCGCGTCAGCGCCAAAACGGGCGAGGGCGTGAACGCGCTGAAGGAGCGGCTTGCGGCCCTCGGGCGCAGGGAAGAGCGCGTGATACTTGCCGACCTGCTGCCGAAAAAAGCCGCGGTCGTGCTGGTCATGCCCATAGACGAGTCCGCTCCAAAGGGGCGGCTGATACTCCCGCAGCAGCTCGTTCTGCGCGAACTGCTTTACCACGGCATGACGGCGCTGTGCTGTCAGCCGGGCGAGCTTGCCGGGCTTATGGGTTCGCTCAAAAACCCGCCCGCCATGGTCGTGACCGACTCACAGGTGTTCGGCCCGGTGTCAAAGACCGTGCCGGAGAGCGTTCCGCTTACGTCGTTTTCGATACTGATGGCAAGGTTCCGCGGCGAGCTTGCCTCCCAGCTCGAGGGCGTGCGCGTGCTGAAGGGCCTTAAGGACGGCGACCTCGTGCAGATAAGCGAGGGCTGCACCCACCACCGCCAGTGCAGGGATATAGGCACGGTCAAGCTGCCCGGCTGGATAGAGGCGTACTGCGGGCATAAGCCCGTTTACCGCTTTACCTCCGGCGGCGACTTTCCCACGGATATGCAGGGGGTCAGGCTCATCGTCCACTGCGGCGGCTGCATGCTGCCCCCCGCCGAGATTCACACCCGCGCCCAAAGCGCGGCCGCGGCAGGAGTGCCGATGGTCAATTACGGCGTTGCGATAGCCGCCATGCACGGCATTCTCGAAAGGTCTCTGGAGCCCATTCCGGAGGCAAAGGGGAAAGTCTGAGCAAAGCATTGTATTCCGGGCCACCACAACATATTGTGGTGGCCCATAAAAATATAATCAAAATGTTGTTGACAAGCACAGTGCCCTGTGCTATACTCTCAATATAGGCTAAAATCCGCAGTCATGCGGTTTTGCTGATAAATATAATCGCAAAGGGGTAACCGAAATGTACAGAGTCGTTAAGCGTGACGGGCAGATTGCCGAATTCGACATCAAAAAGATCAGCGCCGCGTTGACCAAGGCGTTCGACGCCTGCGGCAAGCAGTACCATCCCAGCATCATAGATATGCTCGCGCTTCGCGTTTGCGCGGACTTCGAGGACAAGATCAAGGACGAGAAGATAGCGGTCGAGGACATACAGGACAGCGCCGAAAAGGTACTGTCCGAGGCGGGCTATGCGGACGTTGCAAAGAGCTACATACTCTACCGCAAGCAGCGCGAGAAGATCCGCAACGTCGGCTCCACCCTGCTCGACTACAAGGACATAGTCGACAACTACCTTAAAATCAACGACTGGCGCGTTAAGGAGAATTCCACCGTCACCTATTCGGTGGGCGGGCTTATCCTTTCCAACTCCGGCGCCATCACCGCCAACTACTGGCTGTCCGAGGTCTACGATAAGGAGATCGCGGAGGCGCACCGCTCCTGCGCAATACACCTGCACGATCTGTCCATGCTCACCGGCTACTGCGCGGGATGGAGCTTAAAGCAGCTCATCCGCGAGGGACTGGGCGGCGTTCCCGGCAAGATCACCTCTTCGCCCGCGTCGCACCTTTCCACCCTCTGCAACCAGATGGTCAACTTCCTGGGCATAATGCAGAACGAGTGGGCCGGCGCACAGGCGTTCTCGTCGTTCGACACATACCTTGCGCCCTTTGTCAAGGTCGACAACCTTTCGCAGAAAGAGGTCAAGCAGTGCATACAGAGCTTTGTTTACGGCGTTAACACCCCCTCCCGCTGGGG
>JAFYHI010000036.1 GCA_017539215.1 Clostridia bacterium
CGGCGTGCTTATGCTCGGCGCCGCGGTAAATGCGGACCTTGGTGAGCATCTGCCTGCCGAGGGGGCCCTTGGGCATCATGCAGCGGATTGCTTCGTAAACGGCGAATTCGGGCTTCTTAGCCATGAGGTCACGATACTTGACCTCCTTAAGACCGCCGGGATAACTGCTGTGGTGACGATAAAACTTCTCATCGAGCTTTTTGCCGGTAAGGACGACCTTGTCGGCGTTGATGATGATAACGTGATCGCCGCAGTCAACGTGCGGGGTATAGATCGGCTTATGCTTGCCACGGAGAACGGCGGCAACCTGAGACGCGAGACGGCCGAGCACCATGCCCTCCGCATCAACGATATACCACTTACGCTCCATGGTCTCTGCCTTTGCCATATAGCTCTTCATGCAATGACCTCCAATAGGTGTAGTACGATAATTCTGCTTTTACAATGGAAATCACGTTCGGGGCTAGTGACCGTGCTACTCCACCATAAACAAAGCACAAGTGTTATTATACCTAAAAACGCCTGTGCTGTCAAGCTCGATTTGACCGAAAAAGCCAGAATTTCACTATATATTTTTAATGCTGAACTCCTCTATGTGCAGCATCGGATCGGCCTCCGTTCGTATTATGCGGCGGCCGAGCTCGGGGGTAATGCTGTACTCCTCCTCGCTGTGGCGGCCGAGAAGCTCTATTACGGCGGGATTGGCCTTTATCAGCACGCCGGCCCCCTCGGGAAGGGCGACTATGCGCCGCAGCAGCTCCGCCCGCAGGCGAAGGGCGACCGTTTCGGCGGAAAGCACGCGCCCCGTGCCGCCGCAGTAAGGGCAGGCGGACTGAATCTCGTGCGAGATGCCCGGACCGAGTTTTTTGCGCGTGACTTCAACAAGCCCCAGGCGCGTCATGCCCAGCACCACGGTCTTGGTGCTGTCGCGGCGCAGGGCTTCGGTCAGGGTGTCCAGCACGGCCTTTCGGTCAAGCTCGTCAGCCATGTCGATAAAGTCTATTATGACTATGCCGCCGATGTCACGCAGGCGAAGCTGGCGGGCTATCTCCACCGCTGCCTCGCGGTTGGTATCGACTATGGTGCGGTCAAGGCTGACTTTGCCCACGTATTTGCCCGTGTTGACGTCAATGCTGGTGAGCGCCTCGGTGCGGTCTATGACGATGTATGCGCCGCTTTTGAGCCAAACCTTGCGTGCAAGCGCCTCGTCTATGGCCTGCTCCGCCCCGCAGGACTCGAAAAGGTCAGGCCCCTCGCGCAGGGTGATGCGGCCGCGCAAAGGCTCGTCAATGAGGCTCTTGATAAGCTCGAAAGCCTCGCGGTCGTTTACGGCAAGCTCGCGTACGTCGGCTCCGAAGGCGTCGCGCACGGTCCTGAATATGAGCGAATCCTCCTTGTGTATGAGGCTTGCGGACCTGCCCGTGCGGAATCGCCTCTCGATATGCTCCCATTCGTCTATGAGCGAGTTGAGCTCCTGCCGTATCATATCGTCGTCCACGCCCTCGGCGGCGGTGCGTACGATGACCCCCGTGCCCTCGGGCAGAAGGCCGGAGACCAGCGCCTTTAACCGCTTTCTTTCCGCTTCGTTCGTGATGCGCTTGCTGACGCCTGTAAAGTCGACCGTCGGCATGAAAACGAGCATGCGCCCCGGCAGCGATATCTGTGTGGAGACCCTTGCGCCCTTGGTGCCGATGGGCTCCTTTACGACCTGCACCATTATGTCGCTTCCCGGCTTTATTATGCTGCACACCATGGACGGGGTGAGCTTGCCGTCTATCTGCTCGCCCTCAAGAAGGGGACTGCCCTCCTTAACGTCGCCCGCGTATAAAAAGGCGTTCTTTTCGGCGTTTATGTCTATAAAGGCGGCAAACATGCCGGGCAGCACGTTCTGCACGCGGCCCTTGTAGATATTGCCGACAAGCCTGCCCTCTTCGCGCTTTTCCATGCTGAACTCGACGGGCACGCCGTTTTCAAGCAGCATGACGCGCGTCCTGTATGGGTCTACGCTGACGAGTATGGTTTTGTCGACGGCGGTTTCGATCATGTTTTTCAAAAAGCTCCCCCCTTGGCACGGGCTATGCCGTAAGCCCGCTCATGTCCATCTCTATTTCGACCCGCTCGGTTTCGGCGGAGGCTGTGACCCCCAGCCTTTTATAAAGCTCGCCGAGCAGCATATCGGGGTTTAACCCGCCCTCGGCGGAAAGCACTCCGCAAAGCGATATCACGGCTGAGGCGCCATCGGCCGACTCCACGCCAAGCTCCCTTACCATTGGGCGAATGTCGGTGGGCTTTATGCCGCCCTTGGTCTTTTTCATAACGACTATCTCGCCCGAGAGCAGATCGCGGCAGGCGGCCTCGAGCGCATCCTTTGTTACAGGCTCCGCAAAACGCACGGCAGAAGAATACCTTGCGCTGCGCATGGCGGAGGTGAGGCTTTTGCGGCTTTCGCCCATATCGGCGGCGCGTACTATCTCCACGCCCTTCGGAAGCTCAGCCGAGACCGCGCTTATAAACTCCTCAGGCGTCATTTCCCGCGTGAGGGTAACGTCGAGGTACTCTCCCCTGCTCGTCATGCCGACGGAGAGCGCCGTTGCAAACGAAACGAGCGGATGCGGGTTGAAGCCCTGCGAATACGCAAGAGGCAGCTTTGCCCTGCGAAAAGCGCGCTGGAAGAGGCGCTGCAGATCAAGATGCGAAACAAAGCGTACCTCGGGCCCCTTTGTGAATACCGCAAGCATTCTCATGCTTCCTCCTCCTTTCTGCCGCAGAACTCCTGCGACCTTGCGCCGAAGCACCCGTTGCAGCCCTTGCGGCAGTCGTGCGTGACGGGGGCGGCATAGGCGCGTTCATGCTCGCGCTTTAAGTACCGGTCCGTGACCAATGCGTCCATGCGCTCCCACGGGAGCGGCTCGTCGAGCGCGATGCGGCGGTTTGCGAACTGTTCGCACGTCAGGCCGTTCTCAAGGAACGCGGCCTCCCATGCGTCCTTTTTGAAATGCTCGTCCCACGAATCGAGCCTTGCGCCGTGACGGTAGGCTGAGACAAGCACCGAAGCAAGCCTCCTGTCGCCGCGCGCAAACGCGGCCTCGAGACGGCTCGTTTCCGAGAAATGACACGAGAACTCCACCCCGCGTATGCCCTTGAGCGCGCTGCGCAGAAGCGCCTGACGGCGCAGCACCTCGGAAACCTCGATCTGCGGCTCCCATTGGAACGGTGTAAAGGGCTTGGGCACGAATGTGGACGCGGAGACCGTGCATCTGAGGCCCTTGCCGCGAAGCTCCTTGGGCATGGAGTAAAACTCGCGGCTGACCTTGCGGGCAAGCTCCGCTATGCCAAGAATGTCCTCGTCCGTTTCGGTGGGCAGGCCTATCATAAAGTACAGCTTTACCCCGTGCCAGCCGGCAACGAACGCGTCGTGCACGGAGCGGAGCAGATCCTCTTCGGTCACGCCCTTGTTTATGACGTCGCGCAGGCGCTGCGTACCCGCCTCCGGCGCAAACGTGAGGCCCGTCTTTCTGACCTTCTGGATCTTTTCAAGGTCGTCCTTCAGGAACGAGTCTATCCTGAGCGAGGGCAGCGAAACGCTTACGCGGTCTTTCTCGTAACGGTCGAGAATAATGGGCACCAGCTCGTGAATATGCGAGTAGTCGCCGCTTGAAAGCGAGAACACGGATATCTCGTCATAGCCGGTGCAGTCGAGAGAGGCGTCGGCCTGCTCCACCACTGTGCCGACCTCCCTTTCGCGGACGGGACGGTAGATGAAGCCCGCCTGACAGAAATGGCAGCCGCGCGTGCATCCGCGGAATACCTCCAACGCAACGCGGTCGTGCACTATGCTCATATACGGCACGACGAGCCTGCCCGTGTATACGGCCTTGTCAAGGTCGCGCACTATGCGTCGCTCCACCTTGTCCGGCGCGTCGGGGCGCTTTTTTTTGAGGGACTTGAAATTGCCGTCTTCACCGTACTCCGCCTCGTACAGCGAGGGGACGTATATGCCGGGTATATGCGATAGGCGCAGGAGCGTTTCCGCCTTGCCAAGCTTTTGCGCGCGGCAGCGGGAGTATTCGTCCATGAGCTCGTTCATGACCTCCTCGCCGTCGCCGAATACCATAAGGTCCATAACTTCGGCAATGGGCTCGGGGTTGCACACGCACGGCCCTCCCGCAAGTATTATGGGGTGCTCCTCGCCGCGGTCACGGGCAAGCAGCGGTATGCCCGCCAGGTCGAGCACGGTCAGCACATTGGTGTAGCACATCTCATAAAGCAGCGAGAAGCCGACCATGTCGAATTCGCCTATCGGGGTCTTCGTTTCAAGCGAATAGATGGGCAGGCCGCTTTTGCGAAGGGCTTCCTCCATATCGAACCACGGGGCGTAGACGCGCTCGCAGTAGGTGTCGGCGCGCTCGTTCAGCACGTTGTAGACTATGCGCTGCCCAAGATGGCTCATGCCTATTTCATAAACGTCGGGGAAGCAGAGCGCAAAGCGGAAGCGCGGGGTGCCGTCCGGCATTACGGGCCCCTTCACCCTCATATTCAGTTCGCCGCCCGTGTACCTCGCGGGCTTTTCAACGGTCTTCAAGACCTCGTTCAATGCGTTAAGATCCAAAGCATCCTCCAACGGCGCGAAAGGCCATAAGTTTCATTATCTCATTATAATACAAATTCTTTCCGCGGGCAAGGACGGCGGGCGGGTCGGAGCAAATAATTTGGCGGCGCGTGAATATAAAATAGATAAAGGCCAAAAGGAGGTCGAGTATGAGAAGGTTCATTTGTTTTTTGATGTGCGCGGCGGCGCTTGCGGGACCGGGACGCGTCTTCGCCTTGCAGGAGCCGGAGGGGCTTGAGGCCGCCTCCGCCGCGGTGCTGATAAACGCGGAGACCGGCGCGGAGGTTTGCGGCAGGAACACGCAGACCCCGGTCGAGGCGGCGGGGCTTAGGCGCCTGCCGGCGCTTTTGGCGGTATGCAGGGCGTTCGACGGGGGCGAGATCACGGAAAGCACCCCTCTTCGCGTATCTGAACGGGCCGCGCGGGAACGCGGAGCAACGGCGTTTCTGGCGGCGGGCGAGCGCATAGAGGCGGGCCCTGTGCTGAAAGCCGCCGTAATGCTCACGGCCGGCGACGCGATACGCGCCCTGCTTGAGGCGGCGTACCCGGCGGACGGAGGCAGGAGCGCCGTAAATTCCGTGCTTTCGGAGCTTGGAGCGGCGCCCGCCGACGACCCGATGGGCGAGGGATGCGCGTTCACCGTGGGAGAGCTTGCCGCGGTGACGCTTGGGCTTGCCAAAAGCCCGGCGTGGCTTAAATATTCCTCCTGCTATACCGACACGCTGACCCACGAGAGCGGGCAGGTGACGGAGCTTGTAAACCCCAACCGTCTGGTGCGGTTTTATTCGGGCTGCTTCGGGGCGGCGACGGGGTCGGTCGGACAGACCGAGTACGCGGGGGCGTTCATAGCCAAGCGTGCGGGCACCACGTTCTGCGCCGTGATAACCGGTATGCCGGACTCCAAATCGCGGTTTGCGCTGGCCTCCTCCATGCTGGACAGCGGCTTTGCGGCCTACCGCGCGGCGGCGATAGAGCGTGCAAAGGCGATGCTCGTGCCCGTGACAGGAGGCGTCAAAGGGCAGGTCGAGGCTGAGGTCGAGGGAGGGGCATACATACTGCTGCCCGCCGGCGACCTTAAAATCACGAGCGAGGCGGAGCTGCCCGGGTTTGTCGAAGCGCCCGTTGAAAAAGGGAGCGTGCTTGGAAGGCTGATAATAAAAAACGCCTCCGGAGAGGCGATAACGGAGCTTTGCCTTAAGGCGGCGGAAACGGTGGAAAAGGCGGGCTTTGCGGACGCCTTTACCGCCGCGGCAAGGTCTTGGCTGAGGCACGGATGATCAAAGCATATCGCCCGGGTTCACGTCCACCCCGCGGAAGCCCTCGGCGTTAAAGCCGTCTGCGGCGCGGCGCAGGGCGGTGATGGCGGCGGAGGTGTGCTTTGTCCTTGCAAGCTTGAGCACGACGGCGTAGCGGTAAAGGTCCTCGCGGCGGCGTATGGGGGCCGGCCCGTGGGAAACGAATATAAGCTCGTCACCGGCGCCTTCAGCGGCGAGAGCCCCGCGCACGGCGGACTCCGCTTCGGCGGCAAAACGCTCGGCAAGGCGGGCGGCGGCAGCCTCGTCGCGGCACTCAAAGAGAGCGCGTGCAAACACCGCAAACGGCGGGAACAGCGTGTGGAGCCTGTCGTTTATCTCAAGCCCGAAAAACGTTTTATAGTCATGCTTTGCGGAGAGCGTGACAGCCCTGTGACCGGGAGCGTTGGTCTGCACGATGACGTGGCCGCGCTTTATCTCGCCATCCTTCAGTGCGCGCCCGGCGCGGCCCGCAACCTGAGTCAAAAGCTGAAACGTGCGTTCGCTGCTGCGGTAGTCGGAATGGAAGAGCGAAGAATCCGCAAACACCACCCCGACGAGCGTGACTCCGGGTATGTCAAGGCCCTTTGCGACCATCTGCGTGCCTATAAGAACGTCCGCCTCACGGTGCGAGAACGCATCCAGTATGTCGCGGTGCGAGGTCTTGCCGCCCGTGGTGTCGGTGTCCATCCTGAGCGAGCGCACGCCGGGGATGAGCTTTTGAAGCTGCTCTTCCACCTGCTGGGTGCCTATGCCGCTGAACTTTATAAACCGCGACCCGCAGGACGGGCATACCTGCGGCACGCACGTGGAGTACCCGCAGTAGTGGCAGCGAAGCGTGCCGTTAAACTTGTGGTAGGTCATTGAGACCTCGCAGTGCGGGCAGGTGAAAACGAACCCGCAGGCGCGGCATTCGCCGTGATAGGAGTAGCCGCGGCGATTCAAAAACAGTATTGCCTGTTCGCCGGAGGATACGCAGCTTTTAAGGGCGTCCGCAAGCTTTTTTGAGAACAGGCTGTTGTTGCCCGCCATGAACTCGGTGCGCATATCGACTATTTCGACCTCGGGCATGGGTATGCCGTTGATGCGCTCGGGCAGCTCCAAAAGCCGGTACGCGCCCTGTTTTGCGCGAAGGTACGATACAAGCTGCGGCGTTGCGCTGCCCAGAACGAGCTTTGCGCCCGTCAGCCGCACGCGGCGAATGGCCACCTCGTCCGCGGAATACTCCGGACGGGACTCCGACCTGTACGAGGGCTCGTGCTCCTCGTCGATAATGATGAGCTTCAGACCCTCGGTCGGAGCGAACACGGCGCTCCTTGCGCCTATCACGACGCGCGCCTTTCCAAGGCGTATGCGGCGCCATTCGTCGTAGCGCTCGCCCGCGCTGAGCCTGCTGTGCATTACGGCGACTATTTCGCCGAACCTGCGGCGGAACCTGTCGGTGGTCTGAGGCGTAAGCGATATCTCCGGCACCAGCACGATGGCGCTGCCGCCGCCCTCTATCGCCCTTGATATGGCGTTCAGATACACCTCGGTCTTGCCGCTGCCCGTAACTCCGTGCAGCAGGAACACCTGCCCCTTTTCGCCTTTTGAAATCGCCTCGACCGCCGCGCTTTGAGCCTCCGTAAGCTCGGGAGGCAGGTCGCGCCCCGGCTCGCCCCTGAACGGGCTGCGGAACGTGACGTAGCCCTGTTCGGTCACAAACCCCTTTTTTATAAGCGCCGATATCGCCCCGGCGGAGCCCGGAACGTACGCCATGATATCGGATACGGTCATCGGCACGCCGCTTGTTTTAAGCAGGCGGAAAACCTCGTACTGTTTGGGAGCGCGCGGCGTGCCGTCCTTTTTGAGCATGGCGGCCTCGGCCTCTTCAGGCGAAACGCCCTCGGCTATCGCAAGTGTGCGAACGGTCTTTTGCTTTACCCCTCCCCCGCGAAGCTCGGCGGGGAGCATGAGCCGCAGCGCGTCACAAAGCGTGCAATGGTATGCACGCGCGATCCATTTGGCCAGCTCGATCTGGTCGGGCAGCAGGGCGGTATAGGGCTCCATGGTGCGGACTATGCTTTTGACCTCGAACCCGGTATCATACTCCTCGCAGACATCTATTACGAACGCTTCTTTGGGCCTGTTCCCCCGCCCGAAAGGCACAAGAACCCGATGCCCTGCACGGACATCGAGTTCCTCCGGAATGCGATATGTGAAAAGCCTGTCGACATTGGAGTTTGCTATATCGATTATGAGTTTTGCAAACACAGGCTCTCCTTAATTACCCGCGGCTCAGTACTCGGAAGTCTTCCTGTACTCGTCGGGGTACTGTATTTCGAGTTTGCCGTCGTTGAGCTCTTCAACGGCAATGGACACGGGCTTTTCGCTGCCGAGATCCTCGCCGGAGCGCATTATCTGCCTGGCGCGCTTTGCAACGGAAGTTACAAGCATATAGCGGCAGCCTGCCTTTACCTCTATCTCGTTTACCGGGGGCTGATTCATCATAGTGGGTATCCTCCTTAAAATGTACTTGAACTTTACAGATCCTCTTTGATGAGGTTACTGACGAACTCCGCGCAGTATGCCGGAGTAAGCTTTGCGGACTCCAGCACGCACCTGCATTGGGCGATCGCCGCGTCAAGGTCGTCGTTTACAACGACGTAGTCATACTCGCCCATGCGCGAAAGCTCGCTTGCGGCCTCTGCAAGGCGGCGCTCGATAACGGGCTGCTCCTCGGTGCCGCGGGTCTCGAGCCTGCGCCGAAGCTCCTTCATAGAGGGGGGCGCAAGCATCAGCGCAACGGCGTCGGGGCAGTTTTCCTTTACCTTCATGGCGCCGTTCACGTCAATGTCAAGCAGCACGTCGCGGCCCGCTTCAAGCTGCTCCTCAACGTATTTGCGGGGAGTGCCGTAGTTGTTGCGCCCGAACACCTTCATATATTCAAGGAACTCGCCCGCATCGATCATGCGGTCAAACTCCTCATCCGTCAAAAAGAAGTATTCCCGCCCGTGCACCTCTCCGGGACGCGGCGCGCGCGTGGTGGCCGACACCGAGAAAACCATAGAGCCGTTTGCGCCCTCGAGCAGGGCCTTTGCAACGGTGCCCTTGCCGACCCCGGACGGACCGGAAATTATAAACAGAACTCCCCTTTTCATAACTCCCCCATTATTCCAGGTTCTGGACCTGTTCCCTGATCTTTTCTATCTCCGCCTTGCCCTCGATAACAAGGGCGGTTATGGCCTTGTCATTGGCCTTGGAGCCTATCGTGTTGAACTCGCGGTTCATCTCCTGCACGATAAAGTCGAGCTTGCGCCCGACGGCGGCGTCCTCGCCCAAAAGCCCGCGTGCCGCGGCGACGTGGCTTTGAAGCCTGACAAGCTCCTCGTCGATATTGGCGCGGTCGGCAAACAGGGCAACCTCCGTCGCAAGACGGGCGCGGTCAACGTCCGCCTCGGCAAGCACGGCTTCAATGCGCTCGTTCAGCTTTTTGCGGTATTCCTCCACGACGAGCGGCGCGCGCTCCTCTATCCTGCCGCGGATATCGAGCACGGTATCGAGCCTTTGGAGCAGATCCCGCGTGAGCCTTTCGCCCTCGACGTGCCGCATGGATATAAGCTCTTCAACGGCGGCGAGCATCGCCTCGCGCATCAGGGCCTCCACGGCCTCCCTGTCCTCCTCCGCCTCGACAACGTCCACAACGTCGGGCAGGCGCAGAGCGGAGTTGACGGACATATCGTTCCTCAGGCCGAACTCCTCCTCGCAGCGCTTTGCGGCGTCAAGGTATGCCTTCAAAAGGGCGCTGTCAAACACGGCGCAGCGGGCGTCCTCGCGCGTGTTGCGGTAACTCACGAACACGTCGACGTGCCCACGGGTAAGCCTGTCGGATAATATCCGCCTCATCCCGTCCTCCAGAAAGCCGATATGGCGCGGATACCTGAAGCCCGGATCGAGATAGCGGTGGTTAACGCTCTTAAGCTCCACGGTCATCTCCCTGCCGTCGCGCAGAGCCGTTGCCCTGCCAAAGCCCGTCATGCTGTTTGCCATGGTAAACACCCCCTCTTTAACCTGAATATTATAGCACATTTATGCAAGGAAAGGAAGTATATTCAACAAAAACGAGTGAAGGAACGGCGAAAAAATGCTCCCGACCGAATTTGATGCGTGAATGCCGGTGCGTTAGGATTCGCCGTGGATCTTATCCCTCTGCGCGATCAACCCTGATGAATACCCGGCAAAGCGAGGCGATGAAAGGAAAAACCGACATGCGTCAAAGAAGCTCTATGCTTCGACTAAAAGCAAATCCGACTAAAAGCATGAAAAAACGGATGTTCAAATGAAAAAGCCCAATATGCGTCTGCAGTATTATTCGCGCCTCCACGACGGCCTTGTCGGCTGACTCGGGAACGCAAAAGAACCGCCCGGAAGGGTGCATTCACTTAAGGAGAGGCAGGTTTTCGGTCGGTAAAACAACCTGAAACAGCAACAGATCCGGTGGGAATGATCCTCGGATCTGTTTTCGTTTTGACGGCCGAAAACCGCGAAGCGCCTCAAAAGAGGAGATTTTTGTGCCCATCAAGGCGAAAAGCGCAGGAATACCTGTTTTGGTCTTTCGAGCATTTTCAACGAAGAGGGGCGCAAAAAGATACCTTTTGAGACTGTGTATCCTTAGGTGAATGCGCCCAAGGAGGCACTTCGTAAGGAAGTGCCTCCTTCCGCTTCAAATGCAAGGTGATTGACTATGCC
>JAFYHI010000037.1 GCA_017539215.1 Clostridia bacterium
ACCGACGTTTGGGTATCCATGGGCGAAGAGGCTCAGTTCGAAGAGCGCATCAAGCTGCTCGAGCCGTACCGCGTGACCATGGACATGATGAAGATGACCCATAACCCCGACGTCATCTTCCTGCATTGCCTGCCCAGCTTCCATGACCTTGAAACCTCCGTCGGCCGCGACATCTACGAGAAGTACGGCCTGAAGGAGCAGGAAGTCTCCGACGAGGTGTTCCGTTCCTCCATGAGCAAGGTCTTTGACGAGGCCGAGAACCGCATGCACACCATCAAGGCCGTTATGGTTGCCACCATCGGCAAATAATCGGTTCGTTTATCGCCCGCCGCAGCTGACGTCGCGGCGGGTTTTTTATGCCCCTTAAATAAATATATTATTTTATCCCTCTTGACACACAATACTATGCGTTATATAGTATTGTGCGTAAGGAGGCATTGCTATGGATATTCAGCTGAAGCGCGGACTGATAGAGATATGCGTGCTTTCCGCCATGCTTAAGGAGCCGACCTACGGCTACAAGCTGATACGCGACGTATCGCCCTATATGGAGATATCGGAATCCACCCTGTACCCCATATTGAAAAGGCTGAACGACGACGGGTCCATCACGTCGCGCACCATGGAGCACAACGGAAGGCTGCGCAAATACTATCAGATAACGCCCGACGGAAGGGCGCGTATTTCGGAGTTTTTAAGGGATTGGCAGGACGTTATGAAAGCCTATTATTTTATCGAGAGGGAGGCCGCACATGTCTAAAAAGGAGTTTTTGAAAAGCCTGAATCGCAGGCTTTGCGCGCTGCCCGCGGACGAGCGCGAAAAGGCGCTTTCCTATTACAGCGAGCTTATTGACGACCGCACGGAGAACGGCAGCACCGAGGAAGCGGCGGTGGACGCGCTGGGCACAATACCCCAAATAGCGGACGAAATACTGAGCGAGGCCGAAAAAAACGGCACTCGCCTAAAAAAGAGAATGCCGAAGGGAGTAAAGACGCTGCTTATTGTACTTGCCGCGCTCTTCGGGCTGGCAGCCGTTGCATCTGCGTCGCTTACCGTAAGCGGGCATTTTATAGTGGGCGACTCTCTGCAGTGGCAGAAGCTGGAGGACTCCTATGATTTAAGCAGCACGGGGCGCATCGAAACGGACTTCGATATTTATTCGCTCAGCGTGGGCGTTTCAAAAGACGAAAAGGTGCATATCATACGTTGGGAAAACCCCACCGTAGTCAGCTTCAAAACAGAGCAGTTTGCGGACGGCATAAAGTTCACTCAGCGCACCAAGCCTTTTATGGGCTTTATGACGAACATAATGTATAAATCCTGTACTCTGCTCGTGCCGGAGAGCTTCGCGGGAGAGCTCGTGCTTTCCGTGACAACGGGGGATCTGACCGTCGAGGGCATATCGGGCCCTTCGGTCGACGCAAAGGCCACCACGGGCGATCTTGAATTAAAAAACTGTTCGTTCCCCTGCATTTCCGCCGGCTGCACCACGGGCGACGTTATAATAGACTCATGCAGCGTGGGCAAGGGTGATTTTGCAGGCCGGTCCGACGGGCTTTCGGGGACCGTTACGGTAAACGGCACCACGGCGGACGTTAACTTGAAATCCGTCGAAGCCGCCGACAGCATCAATATTAAGGTGACGACCGGAGAAATACTGCTTTCCGGTATCGCATCCGAAAAGCTTTCCGTCAAGACCACCACGGGCGACGTCAACCTTTATAAATGCGAGTGCGATGACACGGAGATCAAGACCACCACCGGCAGTATAAAGGGCACTATGACAGGCGCCATAACCGATTATACCATTGAAAGCGACAATACCACCGGCAAAAACCTGCTGCCCGAGTCCATGGAGGGCGGGGACAAAAAGCTGAACGTACACGCGACCACCGGCGATATACTCATCAGGTTCGAAAAAGCGGAATAAGACGCGGGGCGGATAGGCCTCCGCAGGCAATACAAGCCATATGACCCGGTGTGAAGGGCTGTCCTTTACACCGGGTCTTTTGCATTTCGCGGCTGCTGTTCGGGCTTTCTCTTTTTACTGCCGTTCGGAGCTGTCCCTTCCCGGCGGCTGAGATATAAAAAACAGTTGCATTTGCTCAATAAATAGGTTAAAATAAAATACTGGGATATAAGCTTGGGTAATTTTCCCCTTTCAGGGGAGCAGCGTATCCCGCAAAGGGACCGGTCCCGCCTTATGCGGGCTGTAAACCGAATGCCAAAGGAGAAAGCTATGAATCTTTCGCTTGAAGTAAAGAAGTTCATGAATAACGAGCACACGGGCGATTACGTTACCGTCATACTGCCCTCGGAGCTGCCCATTGAAAGGTCGGAGGTGCGCGAGGTCAACCGCGACAAGACCGCCGCCAACACCGCAAAGAGCGTTGCCGACAACAAGGCCCGCATTGCGTCTAAGGCAAGGGAGCGCGCGGCCAATACCGAGAAACTGCGCGACCTTAAAGAGGAGGAGCTGAACGAGGCGAACCTTGTGCTTGAGGAGATAGTATCACAGCAGAAGGCCATGCAGCCCGAACTTGACGAAAAGCGCGCCCTCTATGACGAGGCAAAGGCCGATTACGACGAAAAAAACAGCATTTACAATATAAGGCGCGAACATTACGAGGCGCGCGAAAAGGCCTATAGCGAGGCGCAGGCTGCCGAGAGACAGGCAAACCTTTTGTTAAACGAGTGCAGGGCGAACTATTCCGGCGCCGAAACGGCGCTTGCCGCCGCCAAGGAAGACGGGCAAAGGCACGAGGGGCTTATGTCCTCCGCAGGCAGCGACGTGGCCGAGGCCAAGGTGCTGGCAGAAAAGGCCCGGGCCGAAGCCAAGGAAGCCTCAGATGACGAGGAGGAGAAAAACTCCAAATATATGGAGCTTTCCGACCATCTTGCTCAGCTGCTCGCCATACTCAAAAAAGAGACAAAGCGTTTAACCGACGCCCAGAAGAACCTGACCGCCGCTTCACGCGAATACACCAAGGCAGCTGCCGACCACTCCTCCATGACGGAGGCCGTAACGGCTGCTGAAAACATGGTGAAGGATTCCTCAAGGGCCGACAAAGACGCGCTTCGCCAGAAGGCCGCATCGCTGCGTTCGCGTCTTGCTGCTGCGTCCGCAAGGCTTGAAAACGCCGAGGCATACAAGGCCGACGCCGAACAGGCGCTGGACGCCGCCGAGGAGACCCACGGCAGGGCGGAGATAAACTATAATAAAGTTTACGAGATAGCGGGCGCGGCAAAAGCCGAGCTTGACGAACAGCGCGCAAAGGCCGCCGCCGCCGCCGCAAGGGCGGCCGAGGCCGAGGCAAAATACTCCTCTCTTTCATCAAGCTTTGAAAGATCGAGAAACGACGTCGAGGCCTCCGTGCGCGATGTGCGCGACCGCGAGGCCGGCCTGCTTGACAGCAAGAAGGCGCTGCTCAACGCCGAGACAGACCTGAAGCGCCGCAGCGAGGATACCGTTTACGCCAAGGAAGAGACAGAGCGCGCGAGGGCCGAAATGGAAGAAAAACGCTCAGTCATGCTCAGCAGCGAAAAGGTCTATAACCTGCACAAGGCCGCATTCGACGCTATCAACTCCAATTATCAGATGGCGGAGCGCGACCGCAGGACGCAGAAAAACATATGCGACAGGCTGGCGACAGAGCTGTCAATACTTAAGAATCAGCTTGAAGACGATATAGCCGCCCGCGACGCCGCTGTGGAGGACGCGGAGGAAAGCTCCGCCGAGGCTCAGCGCAGGATAAGCAGCGTGCGCACGCTAAACGCCAGGAACGAGACCGCAAAGATCCATTACGTCAGGGAAGGCAAGGGCGAGGATATTATCCTCATCCACTCCGTCGGTCAGTCGCTTTATACCTTCCGCGAGCTCATATCAAAGCTCAGCGGTAAATTCCGCGTGACCGCGCTCGATATGGTAGGCGCAGGCTACTCCGAAAGGCCTTTCTATTTCAACTATACCATACCGGAAATGGCTGATTTCATCGCCCGCTTTATGGACGCGCTTGAGATGGAAACGGCGCATATCTTCGGTTTCTCCATGGGCGCGGGCTACGTTGTGGAGTTTGCAAAGCGTTACCCCGAAAGGTGCGGCAAGGTGGTGCTTTTGAGCCCGGGCGGCATAACCCCCGAAATGCCCTCCTCTATCCGCTCCATCGAAAACAGGCTCTTCGGCGGCATTGCAGCAAGGATGATAAACCTGAAGGCGGTCAAGAAGATGCTGCTTGAATGCTTCTTCGATCTGACTCACCATACTCAGGACCTTGTTGAAGAGTATTATAAGCCCATCGCCTCTCCCGAGGCGAAGAGGGTGATACGCGCCTGCATTATGAATTATGATGACGAAGAGGTCATACGGTCTCTGCGCGACGTAAACGCCGACACCCTGCTGCTTTGGGGAAATGAGGATAAATGGCATCCCACCGATATGTCCAATATGTTCCGCGCGGTAATGCCAAAGGTCAATTATACTCTCGTCAGGAACGCAGGTCACCTTGCGCATGAAGAAAAGGCCGAAAGGATAGCGCAGCTTATAAAGCTGTTTATCCCCTGCGGGTATGACGAGGAGGCCTGAGGTTTTCCTTGTTTTCAACGTGGAAAACCCGGATGTTAATTAGGAAAAGGGCAAAAAAACGGAAAACGCGGAAAACTCTCCCGTTTTCCACAGGCTTATCCAATTTGTTTCCTCATCCGTTTTTTAACGGAGCAATGGGATAAAATCCCTATTCCACAGGTTCAACAGGGCCTGCTGCTCCTGCTGAATTAATTATATTAAAGATGAATCCCCGAGCGGAGGTGAAAGTATGAAATTCTCAGTTGAAGCGCAGGAGCTTAACGAGGCTCTGGCGGTCGTATCAAAGGCACTGTCTCCAAATGCGGAGAACCAGATAATGAAGGGCGTATTTATGAGCGCATTCGGGAACGAGCTTTATTTGAAATGCTCCGATTCCTCCGTGCAGATAGAGACGCTGATACCTGCAATGGTAGAGGAAGACGGAGCGGCCGTTTTGCCCGGCAGGCTTACCGTGGACCTTATCCGCAGGATGCGCGGCAGCAGGGTAAATATGGAAACCGCCGATTCCAATTCGGTAAAGGTGGAAATGGGAAAAAGCCGCAGCATGCTGCAGTATTTAGACGCTTCGACCTATCCGAAGATGGACGACGTGCGAGGCGACGTATCTTTTAAGATAAAGCAGCGCGTGTTCAGGTCCATGATAAAGCAGACCGTTTTCAGCTGCTCCGTTGAAGAGGGCAAAGCCGTGCTTCGCGGCGTGCTTATGGAGTTTACCGACGACGGGCTTTTGAACCTTATCGCGCTGGACGGCTTCCGCCTTGCAAAGCGCAGCGAAAAGGTGAGCATAAGCGGCACGGCAAGGAACGCCATAGTCCCGGCCAGGACCATGAGCGATATAGCAAATATCATCTCCGATACCGACGACGAGGTGGATATAACCATTTCCGCCACACATATCACCGTGGATCTCGGAAAAACAAAGGTAAAGGCGCGCCTTATAAAGGGAGAATACATAAATTACCGCAATATTCTTTCAAGAAAGTCCAATTCCCGCGTTATAGTCGACAGGGCCGAGTTTTTAAAGAGTCTTGAGGTAGTGTGGCTCATTGCAAAGGACCTTAACAATAACGTCGTAAGGCTCGATTTCGATGACGGCCTTATGAATATGTCAGCAAGGAGCGAGGCCGGATCTGTCAACGAAAGCGTTGAAGTTAATATTACCGGCACTCCCACGGATATAGCCTTTAACGCCCAGTACCTTATGGACATTGCCAAGGCTGTGGACGACGACACGATAGCATTGAACTTCAACACCAGCGTAACGCCCTGTATAGCGGAGCCCGTTCAGGGCGAAGCGTACTACTACCTCGTACTGCCTATAAGGCTTATGAGGAACTGAGCCGATAAAGCGAGCCTTCATTGCTTATAATATCAATATGTTGGGCCGCAGCCCCGGTTTGCGGCCCAACATGCTGTATCAAATGCCTGATAAGCCAAGCGTTCGATACGGAAAAAAGCTATAAAAAGCCTATGTTTTCGGGCATAATATATTTATAAAACAGCTCTGTTTTAGGTTGACACACCGATTAATTTGTGGTACAGTTTAACAGCCCCTGTGAAGGGGCGTTATTTGGCTTGTATAATTGTACGGCTGAATAAGCGGAAGACCGCATAAACGGTCGTTGGTACCGCAATCTTTAAGGAGGATAAAACCATGCGCGTAAAGATCACACTTGCCTGCACCGAATGCAAGCAGAGGAACTACAATACGTTCAAGAACAAGAAGAACGATCCCGATCGTCTTGAGTTCAACAAGTATTGCCGTTTCTGCCGTAAGCACACCCTGCACAGGGAAGCCAAGTAAAAGAGGTTCACTATGGCTAACAACGAAAAGAAAGAGAAGGTCTCCTTCTTCACGAAGATAGGCAACTTCTTCAAGGGGATCGGCAAATACTTCAAGGAAGTATGGGCGGAAGTCAAGCAGCTCACCTGGCCTTCCAGGAAAGAGCTTGTAAATTACTGCCTTGCAGTTATCGCCTTCTGCGCTCTGATGGCCATAATCATCGGCCTTCTCGACCTTGCCTTCGGCTCTGCCTTCCAGGCTCTGGCCGGTCTCGGCAAGTAATAGAGGTCTTGTCAGATGGCAGACGAGGTAAAGAGCAAAATAGAAAAGGCTGTAGAGCTTAACGAAAATCCCGACGCTATCAACGTTTCCGAGGACCGTACCCATTACGACGACGAAACGCCTACCGAACCCCGCTGGTACGTTGTACACACCTATTCCGGGTATGAAAACAAGGTCAAGGAGGATCTCGAAAAAACCATCGAGAACCGCAACCTTCAGAACCTCATCCTTGACGTCAAATACCCTTCGGAAACGGTGACTGAAATGCCCGAAGGCTCCAAAAAGCCCAAGGTATATCAGCGTAAAGTCTATCCCGGCTATGTAATGGTCAAAATGATAATGACCGACAGCACATGGTACATAGTCAGGAACACCAGAGGCGTGACGAGCTTTGTAGGCTCAGGCAACAAGCCCATCCCTTTGACGGATGAGGAAGTTACCGCCATGGGCGTCGAGAGGATCAGCCTTAAGCTTGACGTTGAAAAGGGCGAAAGCGTCCGTATCGTAAACGGGCCCTTTGCAAACTTCATCGGTACGGTCACCGATATCAACGTCGAGACTCAAAAGGTTAAACTGCTCGTTTCGCTCTTCGGCAAAGAAACCCCGATGGAACTCGATTTCATCGACATCCAGAAGATTTAAGGCAGTCCTTACTTCTTCAAAACAGTATGTGTTCCCCTTAACGGGGTCTGCATAGTGGGAGGAAAAGAAGCGTTGGCTTCTGTTCTCCGCAAGTACCACAATATTTTAGGAGGAAATTATAATGGCAAAGAAAGTAACAGGCTTTGTCAAGCTGCAGATTCCTGCAGGTAAAGCTACACCTGCACCGCCCGTTGGCCCCGCCCTCGGTCAGCACGGCCTTAACATCATGGGCTTCTGTAAGGAGTTCAATGAGCGCACCGCAAAGCAGGCGGGCCTCATAATCCCCGTAGTCATCACGGTTTATCAGGACCGTTCCTTCTCCTTCATCACCAAGACCCCGCCCGCATCCGTCCTTATTAAAAAGGCCTGCGGCATCGAGTCCGGTTCCGGCGTCCCCAACAAGACCAAGGTCGCCAACATCACCAAGGCTCAGGTACGCGAGATCGCCGAGATGAAGATGCCCGACCTCAACGCCGCTTCCGTTGAAGCCGCTATGAGCATGGTGGCAGGCACTGCCCGTTCCATGGGTGTTGTAGTCGTTGACTGAGAGGTGTTAATATGAAGCACGGTAAGAAATATAATGACAGCGTAAAGACCATTGAGAAGGCCAAGCTGTATGACCCCGCTGAGGGTATTGAAGTCGTTCTGGGCACCGCAAAGGCCAAGTTCGATGAGACCATAGAGGCTCATATCCGTCTGGGCGTTGACTCCCGTCATGCCGATCAGCAGGTCCGCGGCGCAGTCGTACTGCCCCACGGCACGGGTCGCGTTGTGCGTGTTCTCGTTTTCGCCAAGGGCGATAAGGCGCGTGAGGCTCAGGAGGCCGGCGCGGATTTCGTAGGCGATGAGGATATGGTAAAGAAGATCCAGACCGAAAACTGGTTTGGGTTTGACGTTTGCGTAGCCACCCCCGATATGATGGGCGTTGTAGGCCGCATCGGTCGTGTTCTGGGTCCGAAGGGCTTGATGCCTAACCCCAAGAGCGGCACCGTTACCATGGACGTGGCAAAGGCCATAAACGATATCAAAGCCGGTAAGGTCGAGTATCGTGTTGACAAGACCAATATCTGCCACTGCCCCATCGGAAAGGCCAGCTTCGGCAAGGATAAGCTTGTTGAGAACCTTAACACCCTTATGGACGCCATCATCAAGGCAAAGCCCGCTGCGGCAAAGGGCACCTATATCAAGTCCCTTGTTCTGTCCAGCACCATGGGCCCCGGCGTTCGCTTCAACGGCACCAGGTTCGGCAACTGATCGGACCGGATTCTTAAGAAAAGAGGTACTGTTTTATGAAGATGACATTCCAGCCTAAGGTAAGGCAGAGGAAAAAGGTCCACGGTTTCCGTCAGCGCATGTCCACCAAGAACGGCAGGAACGTTCTTGCAAGGCGCCGCGCAAAGGGCAGGAAGAGGATCTCCGCGTAACTGAATGAAAGGCCGAACCACGGCATCGACGTAAAGTCCGCCGTGGTTCGCATACTTTTATGTAAAGAATTCCTGCAATCAGCAGGGGGGCGTGCGGCCCCTAAAAGCGCAGTTTACAACCATTAATGAAGCGTTGCTACTCTCTTAAACGGAACAAGGAATTCCGCCGTGTGTACCGTAGGGGAAAGTCCTTTGGAAGTCACACATTGGTTCTAATTTATTTGCAGGGCAGCCATCCTTATAAAAGGATAGGCATAGCCGTAGGTAAGAAGATAGGCAACGCAGTAGTCCGTAATCGGGTGAAACGCAGACTCAGGGAGGCCATAACTCCTCTCTTGCCGGAGATAGTTCCCGGATGCCGCCTCATTTTTATCGCGCGTGCGCCCATAACGGATGTGAGCTTTCGTGAGATAGAAACCACCGTGCGCCGCTTAGTGCAGAAGGCCGGCCTTTTGGTCAAGTCCGATACCGGGGCTTAAGGCAGGTTTGAGCTGATAAAATGCCTTGGGCATTTATATAAATGATAGGAAACGCCATTAAGAGCTTTCTCATATACCTTATAAGATGTTACAGGCAGCTCCGCCCGGACAGGGCTCCCTGCTGCAGGTACCGTCCATCATGCTCGGAATATGCCGTTCAGGCCATAGAAAAGCACGGCGCAGCCAAGGGTTTTCTCTTGGCTTGTTGGCGCGTTTTAAGGTGCAACCCGTTTTCAAAGGGCGGGTATGACCCTGTACCCGAAAAGGGACGCTGGTCAAACAAAAACTGCGAGGGCCACCCAAACGACTGTGAAACATAGTAAAGGGAGATAACATGACTTTCTTTTTAACTCGCTGGTTCTATGCAATGATGCAGTTTTTCTACGGTCTTTTCAACAACAGCTATCTGCTTACGATAGTGGTTTCGACCGTTATATTAAGGCTGATACAGCTTTTCCCCGATATCTCGAACCGCAAAACGCAGATCAAGATGGCGGTGGTACAGCCCCAGATCAACGAACTGCAGAAAAAATACGAAAACAACCCTCAGAAATTCCGTGAAGAACAGCAGAAGCTGATGAAAAAGCACGGCATAAACACGCTTACAAGCTGCCTGCCGCTGCTTTTGACGCTGCCTCTGTTCTTCTGCTTCCTCAATGCTTTCCGCGTATGGGGCAATGAGGAGACCCTGACTTTGATGTATGAGACCGCCGTTGCCGAACAGCTTGAAGAGGGCAGCGAGGAACGCGCCGCCGCCGAACAGCAGGCGATGGATACGTTTAAAAGCTTTAAGTTCCTTTGGGTGCAGAACATATGGCAGCCCGACAACTTTATAGACGCGAGCCTGCTCATTTTCCGTATGGACGGCGAGGTCATAACAAAGCCCACCAGTTTGAACGCCATAAGCTCGGTAACTCTTGCCAACATGCCCCTTCTGCAAAAGGGATATACCGACGCATCCGGCAAGCATATTTCCGGCGAGCAGATATGGCAGACCCTTGTTGACTGCGGCCTGGCACAGGGCGATTACGGCAACGCCGGCAACACTTCCGGCTGCAACAGCTGCTCCTCCTGCTCTACCGACCGCTCCGGCATGAGCCTCCTGCCCGAGATAATCTCCGCAGATACCGCAAAGAAGATGATAGGCGTTGAAACCAGCGTCGACTCCACCGATGAAAGCGGCAACTCTACAGGTTCGCATTCCACGGCGACCGGCTCCGACATATACAAGGCCATCATGGCCCGTTATCCCGAAGCGCTTGCCAAAAACGGCAAGACCCCTGCAAACGGCCTTATGATACTGCCCTTCCTTGCGGCAGGTCTGCAGCTGCTCTCCTCTATCATAATGATGAGGCGCAACAAGAAGGACGGCCAGGGCGAGCAGGCTAAACAGATGAACACCATGATGTATTTCATGCCCATCATGAGTATCCTCATCTGTATGAGCGCCACGTCCGCATTCTCGTTCTATTGGACGGTAAGCGGTCTGTTCCAGCTTATATCCTCGCTCATTATAAACGCCGTATTCGATAAGAAAAAGGCCAGGATCATCAACGAAGCATAATCAAGGAAACAGCCAAGAAAGGAGCCTTTGCCCGGCAAAGGCATGGTAATATTATGGAAACCGAAATGATGAAGATAAGGTCGACGGGAAAGTCCGTTGACGAGGCGATATTCAAGGGGCTGCAGCAGCTCGGCATATCGATAGACGAAGTGAGCATAGACATCATCCAAACCGAAACCAAGGGCATTTTGGGCATCGGCGCAAAGCCCGCGATAGTTGAGCTTACGCAGAAGCCTGCAGATGAGTTTGAAGTGCCCGATTATATGAGGAGATACGACGACCGCGACAGGAACCGCGATAACCGCAAGCCCGACCGCCGCCGCGACAGGGCGGAAAGGAACGGGCGCGATTCCGGCAGGAAGGATGAAAAAGCCGAGAAGGCCGAGAAGCCCGAGAAGACCGAGAAAAAGGCCGAACCCGTCAAGGAGAAGAAGCCCGAGCGCAGGAAGAACGACGAGCAGGAAAACGTCAAAAAGCCCGCTCCCGCTGCAAAGAATGAGATGGTAAAGAAGGATGATACCGCCGCCGCAAAGGAAGAAGCGGCCGAGAAGGAGGAAAAGCCCGAAAAGCCCGAGAGGAAGCAGAAGCCCAGGTCCGACCGCAGGCGCAGGGAGCGCCGGGCAGAGAACCCCGCCGAAAAGACGGAGCCCGCTGAAAAACCGGAGGAAACGGAAAACGTCGGGATAAACGCCGTTGATGAAAAGGCCGAGCCCGCCGAAGAAAAGAAACTGGTCTATACCCTTGAGGCTGCCGAGGGAAACCCCGCCGCCGAGTTTGTAAAGGGCCTTGTGGAGCATATGGGCGCCACCGGGCAGGTGCTTGCCGCGCAGGACGACGATTGTCTGAGGCTGCGTATAGATTCGGAGATGATGGGCATGCTCATAGGTCACAGGGGCGAGACGCTTGACGCCATGCAGTACCTGACCGGCCTTGTTATAAACAAGAACCGCAAGACCGAGGGATACACCCGCGTTACCCTTAATACCGAGGAATACCGTGAAAAGCGTGAAGAGACCCTGAAAAAGCTTGCCCGCAAGGTGGCTTCTCAGGTGCGTGCGACCGGAAGGGCGAGGGCGCTTGAACCCATGAACCCCTATGAGAGGCGCGTGCTGCATTCCGCTTTGCAGAACAACCCCGACGTGACCACCCATTCCGAGGGTGAAGAGCCCAACCGCCGCGTTGTGGTAAGTCCCCGCAGGCTGAGCAGATCCGGCGGTTATTCCAGGCCGCGCGGGGGCCGCAGGTCCGCAGACCGCGGCGAGCGCCGCACCGAGCGCAGGCCGAGGCACGAGCGCCGCGAAGAGGAGCCCGAATCCATAGATATGGAGAAGTACAACGAGCTGCTTGAAGCCGCCAGAAAGGGCGTTGTCAGCCGCCATCAGTACGAAGAAATGTTTTCTACAGAAACCGCTTCCGCACCTGAAAAAAATGATTTTGCGGAAAACCATGAGGAAATCTCTGTGGAAAACTTTGAAAACTCCTGAGTTTGGTATATGAACGACACCGTATTTGCACTGTCCACGCCCGTGGGCGGTGCAATTGCAATTATGAGGATATCCGGCCCCGATACCCGCGGGGTGCTGGCACGCCTGTTCGACGGCAGGGTCGAACACAGGCGCGCTTCTTTCGGACGCATTGTGGATGAGAACGGCGAGACGGTCGAGACAGCGACAGTCGCCTTTTTTGAGGCGCCCCACTCCTATACCGGCGAGGACATGGCGGAGATCTCGATACACGGCTCAGCCGCAGGCGCCCGAAAGCTGTCGCAGCTTTTGACAAACACCGGGCTCGTGCGTGCGGCGGCGCCCGGCGAGTTTACGAAAAGGGCCTATCTTAACGGAAAAATGGACCTTGCTCAGGCCGAGGCCGTTATGGATCTTATCTCAGCCTCTGCCGAGAGGTCGCGGCGGGCGGCTGCAATGCAGCTTGAAGGAAGGCTTTCGGCGCTGGTGCGCGGGCTTTACGAAGAAGTTAAGTCGGCATTGGCTCAGCTTGCGGCATACCTTGACGACGACTCCGCCGAACCGGAGTATGAAAGCTCGGGCATAGCGGATCGCATAAAAGCTGTCGCCGAGGAGAACAGAAAGCTTATCTCAGGCGGTATGCGGGCAAGGGTATTGCGCGAGGGCGCAAGGATCGCAATAGTCGGCAGCCCGAACGTGGGAAAAAGCAGTTTGCTTAACGCGCTGATACTGCGCGAACGTGCGATAGTCACTCCTATACCCGGCACCACGCGCGATACGCTTGAGGAGCCCGCGTCGATCGAAGGCGTGCCCGTTGTTTTTATCGACACCGCCGGGATCCGCGAAACGCTTGACGAGGTGGAATCCATCGGCATTTCCCGCGCAAAGCGCGAGGCCGGGGCCGCTGACGTCATACTTCTTGCAGTCGACGGATCGCGTCCCGTGAACGATGAAGAACGCGCGCTGATACGTGAAATCCTCTCTGCACACCCGCAAAACACAGTTGCCGTGTTGACAAAAGCGGATCTTGTGAGAGTTAATGAAACCGAAGCGGGGAAGCTTGCATCAGGGCTGAGCGGTGAAAACTGCGTTGACGCCGTTTCGGTAAGTGCGCTGACAGGCGAAGGGCTTGACGCGCTGAAAAGGCTTATCGCGGAGCGCATAGTCCCCGCTGAGAACGAAGCGGCCGTTACCAACGCCAGGCACATAGCGGCGCTTGAGGAGGCTGGGCGGAGCATGGAGGCTGCGCTTTGCCGATTGGAGGAAGGCTTGCCGGATGCCGCATTCGAGGATCTGCGCGCGGCGATGAAGGCGTTTGCCCACATCACGGGCGCAGAGGATATGAACGAGGATCTGGTCAATGAGGTTTTTTCTCGGTTCTGCATCGGAAAGTAAGCCGGAGCATACAAAAGCCCCTGTACACGGGGCTTTTTTCATGCTATAATAAACTGTATGAATATAGGCAATATTACGGAAAATTACGATATTACCATAATCGGAGCGGGACATGCCGGGTGTGAGGCCGCGCTTGCCTGTGCGCGCATGGGGCTTAAAACGCTGGTGCTTTGCATGGATCTGGACTCCGTTGCGCTGATGGCCTGCAACCCCTCTATCGGAGGAACGTCAAAAGGGCATCTTGTACGCGAGGTGGACGCGCTTGGCGGAGAGATGGGGCTTGCCGCAGACGAGTGTTTTATTCAGATGCGCATGCTCAATACGGGCAAGGGGCCAGCGGTGCAGTCGCTCAGAGCCCAAATGGACAAGCGGCGTTACCATGAACGGATGAAGGCGGCGCTCGAAAACGAGCCCAATATCAGCCTGCGTCAGGATGAATGCGCCCGCATCCTCACAAAAAACGGAAGCGTAAGCGGAGTTTTGACCGCACTCGGTGCGGTGTACGCCTGCCGCGCCTGTGTGATCTGCTCCGGAGTTTACCTTAACAGCCGCGTGCATACAGGCGAATACCACCGCGATCGCGGGCCGTCGGGGCTTGCTTCCGCCGGGCTTCTTTCCGATTCGCTTCGCGAGCTTGGCTTTGAGCTGAGGCGTTTTAAGACCGGCACGCCTCCGCGGGTCTCCAAAAGGTCGCTTGAGCTTGACAGGATGCAACCTCAGTACGGCGACGTGCCGGCGCCGCATTTCTCGTTTTTGACGGAGTCGGCGGACAGGGTGCAGCAGCCCTGCTATCTGACGTACACAAACGAAGCGACCCATGCTGTGATTCGTCAGAACATCGACCGGTCGCCCATGTACACAGGCGCGATACACGCTACGGGCACGCGGTATTGCCCGTCGATAGAGGACAAAATAGTCCGGTTTGCCGACAAGGACAGGCATCAGCTCTTCATTGAGCCGGAGGGACTTGGCACGGATGAAATGTATGTGCAGGGACTTTCGACCTCGCTCCCGCGCGACGTGCAGGAGCAGATGCTTCACACCGTCGCGGGCATGGAGCATTGCTCGATAATGCGTTACGGGTATGCGATAGAGTATGACTGCATAGATCCGCTGGAGCTTGGCGCGGAGCTTAAAAGCAAGCGCATTCCGGGGCTGTTCTTTGCGGGGCAGATAAACGGAAGCTCCGGTTATGAGGAGGCCGCCGCTCAAGGCATTTATGCGGGCCTCAACACCGCGCTGTTCGTTAAAGAGGAGGAGCCGCTTATAATCGGGCGCGGCGAGGCGTACCTTGGCGTGCTCTGCGACGATCTGACGCTGAAGGGCACGAACGAGCCGTACCGGATGATGACCTGCCGTGCCGAGCACAGAATGATGCTGCGGCAGGACAACGCCGATATGCGGCTTACCGAAAAGGCATACCGCACGGGTCTGATTAGCCCGGTTCGCTATGACAGGCTGATGCGCAAAAAAGCCGAAATTGACGCCGCAAGGAGCGCGCTCTCCGCATACGCGGCCCCGGGCGAGGCGATCAACACCCTGCTTGAGGCCAGGGGCAGCACCGCGATAAGGACGGGGACGGAGCTTTTTTCGCTGTTAAAGCGCAGGGGCGTTGCTTATACCGACCTGCTGGAGCTCTTCGATCTTCCGGACATCTCGCCGGAATCCCGTGAGGAAATAGAGGCGGAGGCGCTTTACGGGGGTTACATCAGGCGTCAGGAGGCGGAGATAGAAAAGCTTCGCTCTCTTGACGGAATGCTCATTCCCGATGGGGTCGATTACAGAGCCGTTGGAAATCTGCGCACGGAAGCGCGTCAAAAGCTTGCGGCCATGCGTCCAAAGACCCTTGGACAGGCGTCGCGCATATCCGGCGTCAGCCCCGCGGACGTTTCTGTGCTTGCGGTTTACATAAAATCCTTAATGGGGGAGGCATAAGCTGTGGATTATTCGTGTGAAAACGGGTTTTCTCCTATGAATGAGCAAATGCTTCGGCGTGCTTTCGCTTCCGTCGGCATCTTATGCCCCGATGACAGGCTGCCGCTGCTTATCCGGTACTTCGAGCTTTTGACTGAGCGCAACCGTGTTATGAATTTGACACGCATAACCGACCCTGAGGAGGTTGCGGCGAAGCATTTTGCAGACAGCCTGCTGGGAATGAGCCTTATCCCGGAGAACGCTTCTGTCGTCGACGTAGGCAGCGGAGCGGGATTTCCGGGGCTGCCGATTGCCATAGTGCGGCCCGACGTAAGGCTGACGATGGTAGATTCGCTTGCAAAGCGCGTTGCGTTTCTTAACGACGTTGTGCGCGAACTTGGGCTTGGGAGCCGGGCAATACACGCGCGAGCGGAAGACGCCGCAAGGGACGACTCGCTTCGTGCGCATTTTGACGCGGCGCTTTCCAGGGCTGTCGCTCCAATGAATGTGCTTGCGGAGCTGACGGTTCCGTTCTTGAAGGTCGGCGGAGCGTCGCTCATGTATAAAGGGCCCGGTACGGCTGAGGAGCTTGAAGCTTCAAAGGGCGCACTCAGCAAGCTGCGGTCCGAAGCCGAGATTGTGCATTTTGATACGCCTTGGGGCGTCAGAAACATCGTTATCGTTCGCAAGCTTGAGAAAACGCCCTCTGCTTACCCGCGCAAGGCCGGGACCGCCTCCAAAAAACCGCTCAATTGAGACTTTGTTTGTCGCAAAAACACTTTGTTTGACGCCCCGGCAGGGGTGCAGGCCTCCCGCGTGGAACGGTACTTTAGGCCATAGTGCGGGAGGTTTATTATGTCCATTTTTGCTTCAAAGCGCGAACGGGGGCTAACGCTGCTTGAAATTCCGCTTTCGCTCATATCGCCAAACCCGGATCAGCCGCGAAGGTTTTTTGACGAGCGTTCTATCTCAGAGCTGGCTGCATCTATTGCCGAGGTAGGGCTTATTCAGCCCGTCGTTGTCCGCAGAACGAAAGACGGTTATGTGCTTATAGCCGGTGAACGCCGTCTTCGGGCTATGCGGCTTAACGGAGCAGAGCGGATACGCTGTATCGTTATGCCACGCGAGGATTGCCCCGATCCTTCGATTGCCGCTGTCGTTGAGAACGTACAGCGCGAAAACCTGCATTTTTTTGAAGAGGCCGAATGCTATGCCGCGATATTGGAAACCTCCGGTATAACGCGGGAGATGCTTGCCGAAAAACTCGGCAAAAGTCTGAGTTTCGTTGCAAATAAGCTCAGACTCATATCGTTTTCACCTCAGCTTCGTGAAAGGATTATAAAATCGGGGCTTACGGAAAGGCATGCGCGCGCCCTTCTTAAACTTGATTCGGAGGAGCTTTGCGCAGAGGCGCTGACGGTTATTGAAAAGAAAAGCCTTAATGTGCAGCAAACGGAGAAGCTGGTTGACAGGCTGATCTCAGAAGACGAGCGTGCTAAGCGTCGCCGTCCAAAACTTGTCCGAATTTTCCGCGATTACAGGATATTCGTAAACACGGTAAACGCTGCCTGCGATCAGCTGCGTGAGAGCGGTCTTAATGTTTACATCGAACAGAACGAAACCGAGCAGGGCGTTGACATCAGAATAACCGTGTCGCAAAAGAACGAATAATAAGGCTGACCCTCCCGATGTTTCACGTGAAACATGCCGAATTTGTTTCACGTGAAACATTTTTTATGCGCGTATCGTAAAAACGGTTGAAACGATACTGCGCGTAGGGTATAATAAAGACAGCCGCGGGGTTTACCCGCAAGGAGGAAGAATGAGCAAGATAATAGCAATAGCAAACCAGAAAGGCGGAGTGGGCAAGACCACGACGGCAGTTAATCTTGCAGCGTGTATCGCGCAGGAGGGCAAGCGCGTACTGCTCGTGGACATTGACCCGCAGGGAAATGCAACGAGCGGAGCCGGTGTGGACAAAAATGAAGGCGAATACAGCGTTTACGATGTTATAATCAACGAGCTTGAGGCGAAAAAGGCGATACAGCATACAAAGATAGAAACACTTGACGTGCTTCCGTCGAGGATAGAGCTTGCGGGTGCTGAGGTCGAGCTTGTTTCCATGATGGCTCGTGAGAGAAAACTGCGTACCGCACTTAAACCCCTCGTTTCGGAGTATGATTACATTTTCATCGACTGTCCCCCGTCGCTCGGCCTGTTAACGCTGAATGCGCTGACGGCGGCGCAAACGCTGCTCGTCCCGATCCAATGCGAGTATTATGCGCTTGAAGGTCTTGCGCAGCTTATGAACACGGTTAAGCTTGTACGTCAGCACCTCAACGACGACCTTGAAGTCGAGGGCGTTGTTATGACGATGTACGACGCAAGAACAAACCTGTCCCCCATGGTGGTGGGCGAGGTGAAGAAATTCTTCAAAAATAAGGTGTATGAGACGGTCATACCGCGCTCGGTACGGCTTGGCGAGGCGCCGAGTTTCGGACTTCCCATAACCCTGTACGATCCCAAAAGCGCCGGGGCGAAGGCGTATGTAAACTTAGCAAAGGAGCTGTTGACACGCGATGGCGGCAAATAAGAAAAACAAGGGCCTCGGCAAGGGGCTGGAGTCCCTGTTCGGCACAAACGAGCACAGGGAAAACGACGTTATACGCAGCATAAGCGTAGACCTTATCGATAACAACCCCGATCAGCCGCGCAAGCAGTTTGACGAGGAAAAGCTCGGCGAGCTGGCGGAATCGATAAAGCAGCACGGCATAGTACAGCCGCTCATATTGAAAAAAAACGGCGAACGCTATACAATTATCGCAGGTGAGCGACGTTTCCGCGCGGCAAGACTTGCGGAGATACGCGAAGTCCCTGCGATAGTGCGCGACATGGATGACCGCGAAGTCATGGAAGTGGCCCTGATAGAGAACATACAGCGCGAAAACCTGAATCCCATCGAGGAGGCCGTCGCTATAAACTTTCTTATCGAACAGCACGACCTTACCCAGGAGGAGGTCGCAAAACGCCTTTCAAAGAGCAGACCGGCGATCACCAACACGTTAAGGCTGCTGAAGCTGCCCAACACCGTGCAGGATCACATAAGAAAAGGCCGCCTGCAGCAGGGCCATGCACGCGTGCTTGCGGCGATCACAGACGATGAACTGCTTGAGAAGGTGGCGGAAAAATGCGCCGAGGCAGGTTGGTCCGTGCGCGAGACCGAGGAGCAGGTGAAAAAGGCCATGGTGCTTGCGGAACTGCATAAGCGTCCCCGCAGGAAAAGGCGCCTCTCAAATGACCTTTCCGCCGCAAGAAGCAGGCTGCGCGAAAAGCTGGGAACACGGGTAGAGATACAGGGAGACGAGCATCGCGGCAAGATCATAATCGAATACTACACCGACGAAGGCCTCCAATCCGTGTATGAGGCCATAATGGGCGGCGAGGAATGAACCCGGCAGCGGGCGAACGAATAGAGGACCTGCAGTATAAGGGCCTCAGCATAATAGTAAAGGAAAGCGGCTTTCGCTACGGAACGGACTCGGTGCTGCTGGCCGGGTTTGTGCGTGCGTCGAAAAAAGAGCGGCTCATCGATCTGGGAACGGGCACGGGTATAATTGCGCTGCTTGCCTCTGCAAGGACGGGTGCGCGGATAGACGGTATTGAAATACAGCCCGAACAGGCGGATATGGCTTCGCGTTCGTTCAAAATGAACGGCGTTGATGCGGAAGTTATCTGTGCCGACATGCGCGAGTTTGCCCCTGTCCGCCTGTACGACGGCGCAGTGTGCAACCCGCCCTACTACCCCGCAGGGCACGGAAGGGTCTCGCAGAAGGGACAGTCGGGCTTTGAGGGAGCGGCAACACATGAGCTGTACCTGAGCTTTGAAGAAATGGCGCGGTCAGCATCAGGGGCGATAAAATACGGCGGCCGGTTCTTTATGTGCTGTCCTGCGGAGCGGCTGTCGGAGGCATTCTGTACGCTGACACGCGAAAGGCTCGAACCAAAGCGGCTGAGGCTTGTGTCGTCCTGCCCCGGAAAGGCGCCGTATCTTGCGCTGATCGAGGCAAAGAAAGGCGCGTCGCCCGGGCTTGTGATCGAGCCGGACCTTGTATTGATGAAAGAGGACGGAAGCTATACGGCGGAGGCCGATGAGATCTATCACAGAAACACAGATGGAAGACATGTATCGCAATGAATCGGATGCGGGAACGCCGCTGCAGGCAAAGCTGTACCTTTGCGCGACTCCCATCGGCAACATGGGGGACATCACGCAAAGAGTGACGGATGTGCTTAAAAACGTCTATGCGGTGTACTGTGAAGACACGCGCAATACCGGCGCGATGCTGAAAAGGCTGGGGATAAAGGCGCGGCTGGAGGCATGCCATGAACATAACGAAGAGGCTTCGGCAGAGCGCATAGCAGCCCTTGTTGGGCAGGGCCTTGCCGTGGCGTACGTTTCGGACGCGGGGATGCCCTGCATTTCGGACCCCGGCGAGCGTCTTGTGCGCGCGTTTATCGACAGGGGGCTCCCCTTTGAGGTGCTGCCGGGCGCGTCGGCAAGCCTTACCGCGGCGATCCTTTCGGGCCTTTCGACAAAAAGGATCTACTTTGCGGGTTTCCTCCCGCGCGAAAACAGGGAGCGCGTGGAGCTTCTTGCCGAGATAAAGCGGGTCGGAGCGACGGTCGTGATCTACGAAAGCCCGCACAGGGTCGGGAAGACGCTTGAGGAGCTGAATCGGGCGCTTGGCGACCGTGACGCTGCCGTGGTGCGCGAAATGACAAAGCGCTTTGAGCAGACCGTACGCGGGCGGCTTTCGGAGCTTGCGGACCGGTTCTCCGATGAGGAGCCGAAGGGCGAATGCGTTATAGTACTGTCCGGAAAGAAGAGCGGGGACGCCGCCGCAGAAAGCCCGCGGGAGCTGCTTTCGCGCCTGCTTGCATCGGGAATGAGCGTGAAGGACGCCGCAAGGCAGGCGGCGCTGCTTCTGGATGTGCCGAAAAGCGAGGCGTATGCGCTTGCGATGAAGCTGAAAAACGAAGGTTAAGGAAAAAGGCCCCCGCGCGGGGCTTTTCTTATGCTCTAAACTGTGTGAACGCCGCATAAGATCTACCATGATGGCATGGGTTTTCGGTATTATGATACTGGCGGGGCTTGTAGGGTTTGCGATAAACGGCGACGGACCCGGCGCGCTTGAGGCGCTGACAAACGGATGCGGCGGGGCGATCACGCTGACCCTCTCGATAGCGGGACCGTATCTGTTCTGGTCGGGGCTGATGCGCATTGCAGAGGAAGCCGGCCTTGTAAAAAAGCTCGCAAAGCTTATGGAGCGACCCCTCTCCCGCCTTATGCCGGATGCTGAGGACGCGGCGGCGCCCGTTACGCTGAATCTGGCCGCAAACTTCTTCGGCCTCGGCAGCGCGGCAACCCCTTTCGGTCTTGAAGCCATGCGCAGGCTCGACCGTGGCGACGGCAGGGCCTCCGACTCCATGGCTATGTTCATTGCGCTCAACTCCTCGGCGGTGGAGCTCCTGCCCACGGCGGTCATCGCCGTAAGATCGGCCTGCGGTTCGTCCGCTCCCTATGATATCGCCGTGCCTACGTTCTTGGCGTCGATAGCGGCCGCGGTATCCGCCGTCGTGTCGTGCAGGCTGCTCGGGAGGCTGTTTAAGTGAACGCGCTTTCGGTCGCGCTGCTCGTTCCCATCGCGGCGCTTTTTATCTATGCTCTTATCAAAAAAGTCAACGTTTATAAGGCGTTCGCCGCCGGAGCCGCAGACGCCCTGCCTCAGCTTATAAACGTGCTTCCCTACCTTGCCGCAATGCTCACCGCCATAGAGGCGCTCAGGTCCTCGGGAGTGCTTTCGTACCTGATCGGCTTTTTGCGGCCCGCCGCCCTGCGCGTTGGCCTCGACCCGGAGCTTTTACCCATACTTTTGCTTCGGCCCTTTTCGGGCAGCGCGACGCTTGCGATATTAAAGGACACCCTGACGAACGTCGGAGCGGACTCTGCGGCGGGCCGCGCGGCGTCCGTGGTCGTTGGCTCCACCGAAACGGTCTTTTATACGGTCGCACTCTATTTCGGCTCAGTTGGCGTTACAAAGACCCGACAGGCCATCCCCGCCGCACTCATTAGCGGGGCGGTCGGCGTCATAGTCGGGCTGCTGCTGACGTAAAAGAAAAAGCACCGGACAACACCGATGCTTTTCCCGATCAAGCTCGCCGTTATACTCAGCTCCGCAGAATCAGAACAATGAGCACCAACAAGAAATAAGCAAAGCCGCAGATAGAGAGAGTCGTTATAACGTTCAGCGTTTTCCCCCTTGCTCCAATGCGTCTTGCCTTCAAGGAGCGAAAAAACGCGACCAAAAGAAGCACAAGCCAACCTACATCGTAATAAAAGCAAGCTCAAGGATAAAGCCGACTATCGCAAGCTTTTTTTGCTTTATTCACAGCAGCTTCTTCGACATCAGAATTAACCACCGCAAAAACTTCGGCTCCGCAGCTGTTGCAAATCTTGGCACCGTCTTCGATTTCTGCTTTGCAATCAGCGCAATGCATATGTCCACCCACCTTCTTTGTGAAAGAGTGGGAATAATTATTTTATAGCATCAGCATAAAAGATACGCAGGTGCGTATACACGGGCGCGGAAAATATATTAGTATACATTTGAGGTGATGATTAACGGTCAAACAAGCCGTGGCGGAAAGATTTGGGCAAATCTGCTTGGAGCGCGGCATTAAGCCAAACGAACCGGCGACGCTTTCCGGTGTAACTCCGTCAAGCGTGTACAGCATGCTCGATCCTTCAAGAAAAGAAGTCACGATCAATTTAATAAAAAAGCTATGCGATGGGCTGCAAATAACCCTCGGGGAATTCTTTTCCGACGAGCTGTTTAACTCTCTCGATCCTGAGATCGTGTGATCACGTCCCCCGTTTGCATTTCCCCTTTCCTTATGGTATAATTGCAAAAAACTCCGGGGAGGCTCAAATGAGGATCGACGTACTGCCGGTGTACGGCAAGCAAACCGACAACCAGCTTCAGGATACCACGGTGATAGTGGTTGACGTTCTGCGTGCGACAAGCTCGATCATCTGCGCGCTGAACGGCGGGGCCGTAAAGGTCGTGCCGACCGTTGACGCGGGCGACGCGGTGGCGCTTGCTTCGCGCCTGGGCGCAAGGGAATGCGTGCTGGGCGGCGAGCGCGGCGGGGTCAAGATAAACGGCTTCGACCTGGGCAATTCGCCTAAGGAATACCTCTCCCGCACGGTCAGGAACAAGACGGTAATCGTTTCCACCACCAACGGGACTGGCGCTCTCTACTCGGTGCGCTCCGCCGACAGGATACTTCTCGGGGCCATGATCAACCGCATTGCGGCGGCAAAGGCCGCGGCCTGCGACGGCAACGACATACTGATCGTCTGCGCGGGGACCGAGGGCCAGCCCTCCGCGGACGACCTCTTGACCGCCGGCGCGATAATCGACGCCGTTCGGATGTACGCCACCGTGCGCGAGGGCGACCTTACCGACATGGCGCTGCTCTGCGAAGCCCTTTACAGCAACTGGAAGGACGGCCGGTTCGATATCAAAAAGACTTTCCATTGCTCGCGGCTCATTGCGATGGGCTTCGACGAGGACGTCGAATTCTGCCTCACCCCCGATTCGACCGACGCCGTGCCCGTCTATAATGATGGCGTCATCGTAAAGCTGTGACACCCATACGTTCGCAAAAGTCCTCACGCAGGGGCTCCCCCCGCGTGGGGCTTATTGTTTTCCTTTGCCTCGCGGCGATATTGCTCGGGTTCCTCATATACGCACTCATATCGCTCGGCTGGAACGATTCGATCGTGACCGCGTACTACGAGACGCGCTGCGAGGGGATCGAAAAAGGCTTCCGGATAGTGCTGATAAGCGACCTGCACCGAAAGAAATTCGACGAAACGAACCAAACCCTCGTCGATCTCGCCGCGAGCCGGGAGCCGGATATCATCTGCGTTGACGGGGATATGCTCGAAAAGGATCACACCGCCGGGGAGGACGAGCAATTCCGTTACCTGCTCGAGAGGCTGAACGCGATCGCGCCT
>JAFYHI010000038.1 GCA_017539215.1 Clostridia bacterium
AGGATACCATCTCCAAGAAGTACGACCACACCTTCAAGGATATCTTCCAGAGGATCTACGACGAGGAGTACAAGGCTAAGTTCGAAGAGCTCGGCATCACCTACTTCTACACCCTCATCGACGATGCAGTCGCCCGCGTCATCCGTTCCCACGGCGGCTTCATCTGGGCTCTCAAGAACTACGACGGCGACGTTATGAGCGACATGGTCGCCACCGCCTTCGGTTCCCTTGCCATGATGACCAGCGTTCTTGTTTCCCCGGACGGCAATTACGAGTACGAGGCCGCTCACGGCACCGTTACCAAGCACTACTACAAGCACATGGCCGGCGAGTCCACCTCGACCAACTCCATGGCTACCATCTTCGCGTGGAGCGGCGCGCTCCGCAAGCGCGGCGAGCTTGATAACCTGCCCGAGCTCATGCACTTTGCCGACATGCTCGAGAAGGCATCCCTTGACACCATCGCCTCCGGCTATATGACCAAGGACCTTGCTCTGCTCGCCGACATGGAAGAGAAGCACGTTGAGACCACCGAGGGCTTCATCCTCAAGATCAAGGAGAACCTCGATAAGCTCCTCGCCTGAGCATAATCAACAGTTGATCCATTTTGCCTCACAAGCCTCTTGTGGGGCAAAATTGGGTTTTGGAAAGGATATGAAATGAGTCTTTACAAAGAATGGCAGGACATTGCACAGTCCGCCGGCCGCACTCAGAAGGAGAACGAGCAGTTCTGGCAGAGGTATTTCGACCATGAGACCGAGCTGTATAAGAAGCTCCTTTCCGAGCATGAAACCACCTATTTCGGCACTTTCGAGTCCCTCGCCGAGGGTTTCGAATGGGACAGCCACGAGTTTATAGGCTTCCTCGACGGTATCAACACCAGCCTTGTAAAAGAGCTTGACCTTGATTCCATCACGCCCGAGACCGAGATAGAGCTCAATATCGACTTTGAGAAGCTCCTCTTCAATATGTATGAGGCAAAGGCCCCCTGGCTTTATGAGCTTCCCGAATGGGACGGCGTTCTCCCCGCAGAAAAGCGTGCGGAGATCTACCGTGAGTGGAAGGCCTCCAAGATCTTCGTTGCCGAAAAGAAGGTCGGCCCGAACGATCCCTGTCCCTGCGGCAGCGGAAAAAAGTACAAGAAGTGCTGCGGCAGGCTTTCCTGACGCAGATATGTAAAAATGCCCCCGAAGCGCGCTTCGGGGGCATTGCCTTTTTCTCGTCAGTCGGCGTAAGGCATATCGGCGTATTCGTCCTGATTAACGCCGTTTATGTAGATGCCCCACTCGTCGCCGGTCTTTACCTCGACCGTGACCCTGCCGAGCCTGCCGTCGGACAGCTTAAGGTCAAGGAAACTCGCGTCATCCGTGCAAACGGGGATGACCTTCTCGCCTGCGGGAACGGTGTACGACTCGCCTTCCGAGCCGTCTTCGTTCAATATGACAACGTCCATATCGCGCTTGAGCTCACGGGTGAAGAGCTTTTCATCCTGCTCGGTAGGATAGGTGTAATCGGTGAATACTTCAAACCCTTTTGCGGTCACGCGCGCGTTGGCGGTGATATAGGTCGTGCCGAAGATATCGGTCTGACGGCTAACGGCAAAGCCGTTCTCGGTAGTGAAGGGGCATTCCTCGGATATGCCGATGCTTACCCAATCCTCGAATACCGAAACGTCGCTTCCGTCGTCGTTCACGCGCATGGCTGCGCTCGTCCAGTCGTCGCTGTCCTGAACGAAGGACAGTATGACCTCAAGACGGCTGTCGGAAGCGTCGCTGTCGATCACCCACGCAAAACAGTCGTAGCAGCGTTCAACGACATACTCCTTGGGGTTCTCGGCGTCCGCGCCGCGGGTCAGAACGAGCTTGTACTCATACTCGTCGTACTCGTTCTTTGAAACGGTTTCAAGCAGAACCGTGTCGTCAAGCCCGTCAAAGTCAACGTCGCAGGTCAGCGCCTCGTCGGGCGTTAATGCCATGCAGTAATCGACGGAGCCCGTCATGGGAGCCTCGGTGGCTTCTTCCGTGGGAGCCTCGGTCGCTTCTTCGGTTGCAGCGCCGTCATCGGTGGCCGCGGGAGCTTCCGTCTGAGCGCCGTCGGTGGGGGACACGGCGGGATGAACGCCGGGAGTGCAGGCTGCAAGGGTAAGCAGCATAACAAAGACAACGATAAGGGATAAAGCTTTTTTCATAATACCTCCATGCCAAATGGCAAACAGTTTTGACGCGCGGGTCGGGTTTTCCTCTCCGCGCGTCCAGTATTATAACGCGGGAACCTAAAAAAAGGTTCCCGCTTTTTTCAAAAACAGTAAATATATTTTCAGCCGAGCAGTTTAACGCCGTTCGACGTGCCAAGCCTTGACGCACCTGCCGCTATCATCCTTTCGGCGTCTTCGGGGGTGCGAACGCCTCCCGAGGCCTTGACCCCGAGCTTGTCGCCGACGACTGAGCGCATCAGCGCAACGTCCTCAGGCGTCGCGCCTCCCGTCGAGAAGCCGGTGGAGGTCTTCACAAAATCCGCACCGGCCTTCATCGCAAGCTCGCAAGCAAGCTTCTTCTCATCATCGGTCAAAAGGCAGGTCTCGATAATGACCTTGACGAGCGCGGACTTCCCCGGAACGCCCTCGTGCGCGGCGTTCACAACGGCCCTTATGTCGGATTCGACAAAGGCGCGGTCGCCGTCTTTTAACGCACCTACGTTTATTACCATGTCCACCTCATCGGCCCCGTGCTGCACGCAGTACAGCGCTTCGTACGCCTTGGCCTCGGTCGCCATCGCGCCAAGCGGGAACCCCACTACGCAGCAGGTCTTCACTCCGCTTCCCTTAAGCGCGTCGGAAACAAGCGCGCAATGACAGGAATTGACGCATACGCTCATAAACCCGTGCTCCCTTGCTTCGGCGCAAATCTTCAGTATCGCCTCTTTTTTTGCGTCGGCCTTCAGCAGAGTATGGTCGATGTATTTTTCAATGGAATTCATGTGTGTTCTCCTTTGCTCACATAATATTGAAATGGGAGGGGAGGGGCTTTAAACGCACGGCTTCGTCTATCTCGCCGCCGCCGAGGCACTCCTCGCCGTCGTACAGCACGGCCCATTGACCGAGCGTTACCGCGCGTTCCGGCTCGTCAAACTCAATAACGCAGCCGCCCCTGGCCGGATGCACGGTCACGCCGCGGTCGGGCTCGCGGTAGCGGAATTTTGCAGTACAGCGAAAGCTGTCGCCGGGGGTCCTGCGTGATATCATGTGCAGCCTGCCGCAGGTAAGGCTTGTAAAAAACAGCTCCTCATGTTCGCCCTGCTGCACGATGAGGCGGTTGTTTGCAAGGTCCTTGCCCACGACGAACCAGCTTTCACCGGTGCCGAAGTCCTTTCCTCCAATACCCAAGCCCTTGCGCTGGCCCATGGTGTAATACATAAGCCCGTCGTGACGGCCCACGGTTCTGCCGGTCAGGTCGACGATGTCCCCGGGCTGAGCCGGCAGAAAGCCCATCAAAAACTTTTTGAAGTTGCGCTCGCCAATAAAGCAGACTCCGGTGGAGTCCTTCTTTGCGGCGGTCGCAAGCCCCGCCTTGGCGGCAAGCTCACGCACTTGGGACTTCTGCATCCCCCCTATGGGGAATGTGGCTTTTTCAAGCTGCTCTTCGCAAAGCCCCGCCAAAAAATAGGTCTGATCCTTGCTCCGGTCGGCGGAGCGCAAAAGCTTTATCCTGCCGCCCGTTCTGTCGAGCCTCGCGTAATGGCCGGTCGCCAACAGTTCCGCGTCCATGCCCATTGCAAAATCGAGGAACGCCTTGAACTTTATCTCGGTGTTGCAGAGTATGTCGGGGTTGGGAGTGCGGTTCTGCCTGTATTCGGAGAGGAATATCGAAAACACCCTCTCCATGTATTCCTCCGTGAAGTTGACGGTGTAGCAGGGTATGCCGAGCTTTTCCGCAACGAGCAGCGCGTCGGCACGGTCTTCGGTGGATGTGCAGACGCCGTTTTCGTCCTTCTCCTCCCAATTTTTCATAAAAACGCCAACGACGTCATAACCCTGCTCCGCAAGAAGCAGGGCGGCAACGGAAGAATCGACCCCGCCCGACAGCCCGACTACAGCTCTGCCGCGGTCCATTAAACGGCCTCTGCGGAGATGAACTCAAACCCCAGATCCTCTACAGCGGCCTTGACGGCGCCGATATCGCCGCCGAATTCGATCGTAAAGTCGTTCAGCTCCATCGAAACGATCCTGGCTCCAAGTCCCTCCATGGCCTTGGTCATGCGGGCGATGCAGTGGGCGCAGCCCATGCCCGCGGTCTTTATGCGGTAATTCATTTTGCAGCCTCCTTCGGTTTTTTATCATTATAACATAACGCGGGGTCAAATACAAATCCCGCTTTTCAAAGCTCGTATCCGTTCCGGATTTCTTGTCGAATTTGGGTATGTACTTTTTCGCCCCAACGTGATATAATAACAAAACCGTTATATGGGGGAATGTATAGTGAAAAAACTTTTTTACATAATACTTTGCTTTGTTTTGACGGCTTGTGCCGTCATACCTGCATATGCCGAGCCGTCACAGAGCGACCTTGACGCGATAACCACGCCCTACATGTGCCTGTATGAGGCGGACACCGGCACCGTCGTTTATCAGCGCAATGCCGAGGCAAAGGCGTTTCCCGCTTCGACCACAAAGATAATGACGGCGATCGTTGCGCTTGAGCATTGTTCCGATATCAACGCGCTTTACACCTGCGGGTGGGAGGCGCAGAACGGCTTCGGCTCTAAAAGCTCGCTTCTCGGCCTCAAATACGGCTACGTCGTTTCAATAAAAGATATGCTGTACGGGCTTATGCTCTGCTCCGGCAACGACTGCGGCGCGTGCCTTGCCGTTGCAACCGCCGGTTCCATCGACAACTTCATCGCCCTTATGAACGAGAAGGCCGCCGAGATCGGCATGACGGGCACCCATTACACCAACCCGCACGGCCTGCATGACGATAACCACTATACCACCGCGTACGACATGGCGCTTCTTATGCAGCATGCGCTGAAAAACGACGTGTTCCGTGAGATCATAAAGACCATTGAGTACACCGTGACCGAGGTCAACGGCAAGTTCACAAAAACCATCCAGACCTCCAATAAGTTCCTCTTTACCAAAGAGGGCGTCGATTGGGACAAGAACGAGTACGAGTATGCAATAGGCGGCAAGACGGGCGAAACGAATGTTGCGGGCTACTGCCTTGTCGAGGCGGCGCAGAAGGACGGCGTTACGCTCATCGCCGTGCTTATGGGCGATCCGAATTATGATACTTCCAAGTTCTATTACCGCTTCCACAGCGCAAGGACGCTCTTTGAATACGGCTTCGCCAGGTACGCAAGCTACGATCTTGCCCATTACGGGGTTACGAGTGATTTCAATATCAATACCACGGGCTATGCCGCAAACGACCCGAATTCCGGCGTCGTCACCGCGTATGTCGATACCTCTTCCGTCAGGATCAGCGGCCTTAAAGAGGATATAGACGCTTACTCCGCTTCGAGCTTTACATGGCTTGAGCCCGCGCTTGATCCCGCCGCCGTCGCTGCTCCCGTCAATATAGGCGACAAGCTCGGCACGGCTACCCTTACCCTTAACGGGAAGGAGCTGTTTACGGGCGACCTTATCGCGGCCTTCTCCGTGCAGGCGGATGCGAGCGTTTCCGATACCGACGTTCCATCCGGCATAATCGACGATGATCATACCGGCAGGCGCGACGTAAACAACCTGACCGTCAGCAAGAACGGCGGCAACGCCGACTATACCGTATGGGTCTATTATAACGATACGCTCTTTACCATGCAGGACGGCAAGGAGTGGTATTATCTCTTCTGCGACGGCGACGTGTTCCGCTCCGCGCGCGTTCCCGCCGCCGAGCATGAGATCAGGCTTTATGCGCAGTCTCCCGAGTCCGGCGCATGGGAGCCCACATCTTCCATCGAGCCCGGCGGCAGGTATGCCGTAGTATCCGGGGGCAAAGCGCTGCAGGCCGTCAGAAAGGGCAGGAGCCTCGCCGCGCTTCCCGTTACAGTAGGCGACGACGGCAGCATAACGGATGCTCTGCCCGAGTCCGCTGTATGGACGTTTACCCCCAACGGCGCCGGTTTCCAGCTCACTTCCGGCGGACTGTATCTGCACCGCAGCGGGGGCGACGGGCTTCTGTTCTGGATACTCATCGCCGTGCTTGTAATAGCCGTTATAGTCGTTATTCGCCTTATTGCCACCAACCGCCGCAGGAGGCGCAATCCCAAGCGCCGCGGGCGTTATAAGATCTATCGCATGTAAGGTCCTTTGCGGAATTTGCGGCTTTGTGCAAGTTTCCCCATTCGGGGTTGCCAAAGCCGCTTTTGTGCATTATAATCGGTCTATGCAGTACGAAAAGCTTGCACAGTTATATGACCTGTTTATGGCGGGCGTCGATTACGACGCCTGGGCCGCTTATGTAGCGGGTTTTTTGCCCGCGTCGGCTTTCATCGTGGAATGCGCCTGCGGCACGGGCGAGGTCAGCCTGCGCCTTGCCAAAATGGGCTTTAACGTGACCGCCGCCGATATCTCTCAGGATATGCTCATAAAGGCCGCCGAAAAACAGCGTAAATACGGGCTCTCCGCGGCTTCTCTGCGCTTTGTGCAAATGGATATGCGCTGCGTTGCGGCCCATAAAAAGGCCGACGCCGTCGTCGCCTGCTGCGACGGGGTCAATTATCTTACCTCGCTTGCAGACGTTGAAAGGTTCTTCTCTTCCGCATATGCAGTGCTCAAAAGCGGGGGCAGGCTGCTGTTTGACGTTTCCTCACGGTATAAGCTCGAAAACGTGCTCGGTTCAAACGCCTTCTGCGATAACGGCGAGGAGGCGGCTTACCTTTGGCAAAACAGTTACGATCCGGCATCCAAGCTGATCGGAATGGACCTGTCGTTCTTCAAACGCACGGACAGCGGCCTTTACGAACGTTTTGATGAGTCGCATATCCAGCGCGCGCATTCCGTGCGGGAGCTTTGCAATAGGCTTGAAAAGACGGGGTTTGCTTACTCCGTTTACGCTTTCGGGGGCACGGAGCCTCCGGACGAAACCTGTGAAAGGATACAATTTGTTGCTGAAAAACCATGAATGATAAACTTATCCGCGGTCTTTTAATGGAAGGCAGCGTAAACATGACAATGATATCCGGACGCGAGCTCGTTGAGGCCGCAAGGCAGGCACACGGGCTTTCCCACGTTATGACCGCCGCGCTGGGGCGCCTTCTGATGCAGACCGCTATGATGAGCGCACAGCTTAAAAGCAAGACCGACAATATCACCGTCATATTCGACGGCGACGGCCCCGCGGGGCGCCTCGTTGCCGTTGGGCGTGAGGGCGGCGTTGTCAAGGGCTACGCTGACGACCCTTCCGTCGAGCTTCCGCTAAACGGCAAGGGCAAGCTTGACGTATCGGGCGCTGTCGGCAAAAGAGGCGAGCTCCGCGTAATACGCGACCTTAGTCTGAAGGAGCCTTACGTCGGGCGCTGCCCCATAACCGACGGCGAGATAGCAAACGATTTTGCGAACTACTTCTTCACATCCGAGCAGCAGCCCTCTCTCGTTTATCTTGGAGTGCGTGTCGACCCGGCTTCGGGCGCCGTTCGCGCCGCATCCGGGCTGCTTATTCAGCCGCTTCCCTTCTGCCCGGAGCGCGATATCGCCGCGCTTGAGGCCAAGGCTTCCGAGATCCCCGCGCTTACAAAAATGCTTGAGGAGGGCTTTGAGGCGGAGGACGCTTTGATCGAGCTGCTTGGCGAGCTGCATCCGGAGTTCACGGAAAAGCTCGAGCCGCGCTTTATGTGCGATTGTTCAAGGCAAAAGATAGAGGCCGCGCTCGTTTCCCTGGGCAGGGACGAGCTTGCCGATATGATAGAAAAGGACGGCGGCGCAGAGCTTACCTGCAGGTTCTGCGGCAGCAGATACGTTTTCAATAAAGAGGAGCTGACGTCGCTTCTTGAGTATGCTTCGTCCGGAGGGGCAGAGGATGCCGACCGATAAAAACAAGGATAAAAGGGGCAAGGTGCTCTCCTTTGAAAGGGACAATTCCTTTTTCGTTCAAAGGGGTGACGCCCGCCGCGCCCAAAACGACCCTGTCAGCGCAATGGCGATGTATAATGAGGCTTTGGAGCGCGATCCCGACGATCTTGACACCCGTTTGGCGGCGGCGCAGCTTCTGACGGATATGTCCCGCTTCAACGACTCCAACCGTCTGCTCATCCCTTATATGCATAAGGACGAGGATTACAGGCGCGAGGCTTACTGCATAGTCGGCTTCAACCTTATCGGCCTTAATGAGTCGGAGGGGGCAAGGCTGTGCTTCGAACGCTTCTTCGAGTCCACGGACGAGGTCTCGCCGCGCACCGACGCAATGCTCGATGCTTTGGATTATCTCGATTCCGCAGAGCCGGAGGACGAATACCTGAAGGACGCTTCCGACGCATATCTTTTGGCGCGCCTCGGCGCGGCCGCCACGGCCTTCGAAAACGGCAATTTTCCCTTCGCCACCAAGCTTTTCGGCGCACTCTTCGAAAAGTATCCGTCAAACCTCGATGTCAATTACAGGTATGCGCTTTCGCTGCTTTGCGAAAAACGGTATGAAGAGTCAAGGGCCGCGGCCGGTAATGTGCTTGAAAAGGACGCCGCTCATATCGGAGCGCTTTCCGTGGCAATGCTTGCATCGAATGCCACGGGCAATGAACTTGACTGCGCTCAGCTTGCAAAAAGGCTCGAGAATGCAGATACAAACGACATTGACGAGCTGTTTCGCATAAACGGGGCGCTTATCGAATGCGGCAGGTTCGAACAGGCAGAATCCTCGGGAAGAAAGCTCGTCAAGCTTTTGCCGTATTCGCCGCAGGCAAACCACAGACTTGCGATAAGCCTGATGAAGCAGGGCAAATACCAAAAGGCGGCAGAGCTTTACGATAAATTATTGAAGATAGACCGCTCCGACCTTGTTGCCAAATACTTTATGACGGGCTGCCTTGACGCGCTCAACAAGGGCGGGACGGCTTTCCCCGAAGGGCATGTCATGGTCCATTATCAAGTCCCGTTCAGCGAGATAATCGAAACCGTGCGTTCCATCATCGACAATAAGGACGCACCTCCCGAGCAAATAGCCGCCGATTGGAAAACCGACCGCAGCGTGCGCGACAGGATACGCTGGTCGTTTTCGCTTGGCGAGTTCAACATCATCTGCGCAATGACTGCGCTTCTGCGTGTGATAGGCGATGAAAACGCGGAGCTTCTCCTGCGCGAGGTCATTTCGGATATCGACGTGTCCGACGCCGTGATAAACGAGGTGCTCGGCGCTCTTAAGGCAATAAACGCCCCCGAGCCCTATTTCGCAATGGCAGGCGGACGCCTGCTCGAGGGACGCGTAAACGTGGTGGATCTTGACAAGGCGCATATTCCCGCCAATTACCGAAGCATCTTTCCCAGGATAATGAAGGTATCCGACGGGCTTTACAGCACCGAGGTGTTCAAGACCGCCGGCACCATAACCGAGCGTTTTCTCGTCGGCTCCTCGGGCGAATACAGGCATATTTCAAAGGAGCAATCCGTGGCGCTTTCCGCCGCCGTGGAGTTTCTTGCCTGTGAAAAGTGCGGCGCAATGGTGGCCGATGACCTGTGCGAGCGTTACGGCATAACCGAACGCAGGCTTGAAAACGCCGTGAACCGCCTTATCGGCATACTGATGCAGGCGGGAGAGAAGGCTGCGGATATCGAAGCGGGCCATGATGGGGAGTACGGTGATGAGTAATGAAATGCGATTTATAGCAACGTGCAAGCTGGGACTTGAGTCCGTCGTGGCAGGAGAACTCCGCGCTCTCGGCATCGAGGTGGAGTCCGTTTCCGATGCGCGCATAGTGTTTCGCGGCGGGTTCGACGCAATGGCCCGCGCCTGTCTGTGGCTCAGGACCGCAGAACGCGTGCTTATGATAGTGGGGGAGTTTACCGCTCTCACGTTTGAAGAGCTTTATAACGGTGTGCGTGCCGTAAGGTGGCGCGATTACATTGCCCGCGACAACTTCATACACGTTAACGGAAAGTCCGCAAAGAGCAGGCTTTTTGCAGTATCGGACTGCCAGCGCATCGCCAAAAAGGCAATAGTCGATTCCCTTTTCGAGGCGTATCATACTTCTTCCCTTCCGGAGACCGGGAGCGAGATCATTGTGGAGGTCGGCCTGCTGCGCGACGCCGTCACCGTATGCCTCGACTGCTGCGGCGCGGGGCTTTCCCGCCGCGGTTACAGGACGTGGAACGTGGCCGCTCCCATCGCCGAAACCCTCGGAGCTGCAATCGTGATGCTTGCAAAATACCGCGGCGACGTGCCGCTTATGGATCCCATGTGCGGCTCGGGCACTCTTCCTATCGAGGCCGCCATGATAGCTACCCGTACCGCACCGGGGCTTAACCGCGGCTTTGCGGCGGAAAGCTGGCGTTTTATGGACGGCGATCCGTTCGGCGCCGCCCGCGAGCAGGCAAGGGACGAACGCATAGACGCAAAGCTTCAGATACTCGGCTCCGACATCGATCCGCATGCGATAGACATTTGCAGAAAACACGCCAAAAAAGCAGGCGTCGATCCCGCTTTTAAGGTGTGCCCGCTTTCGGAATTCAAGGCAGAATACGAGGGCGGCATAATCGTCTGCAACCCGCCTTACGGCGAACGCCTGCTTGAAAAGCGCGAGGCCGAGTCCCTTTATGTGCAGATGCGTAAGGTGTTCGATCCGCTCACCCATTGGGATAAAAACATAATCACCTCGCATCGTGACTTCGAACGGATCTACGGCAAAAAGGCCGACCGCCGCCGCAAGCTGACAAACGGCGGCATGGTATGCACACTTTACCGGTTCTTCGCCGAAGAAGGCTTTATAAAGCCTCAATGATTGCCTTCAGCTTCGCTCTTTGGCTCTCGCTCAGCATCGGGCTTATCGCTTCGACTCCGCGCTTTATCGCATCCGGGTCATAGGTGCCGTCGGCCCTGCGCTTTTGAGTGAGGCCCGCAAGCTCGCGCATCAGCGCGTCTTCGTTCATTCCGGAATACCTGTCGATAAGCTCCTCGGGTGTCGCTCCCGGGGTGCTTTCGTTTTTCTTGGGTTTGCCTAAACTGTCCAAAAAGCTTCTCATACAGACCTCCGTTCCGTTATACTGTATGCGCCCGTCACGGCATTTGTGCGCGGCGCATATAATAAACGGAAAGGGGGGATCTTATGCAAAGGCCACAGCAGGGAAGGTTTGCAGAAAGCACGAGGGAAACGCCGCTGATGCTGCTTGCACGGCGTATCCGCGAGGAGCAGGGCGCGGCGTCCGTACGGGATTTTCTTACGGCAATGCTGCCGTTCGCAGCGCCCGGTGAGCTCAGGAACGCCGCGGAAGCGTTCGGCATACCATTTGAGGGCATTGAGCCGCCGCAAAGAACCCGCGAGCCCAAACCGGAGCCATCTTCACGCAAGCCCGATCCGATGAGTCTTCTTACCCTTTTGATGCAGCTTCGCGGAGCCGGCCCAGGGGGAGACGGCGATAAAAACATACCGCTGTCGCTTTTGGGCGAGCTTATGCGCACAAAATAGGTTATGGACAAACGCCCCGAAATATGGTAGATTATTGCCAGTACAAAAAGGGTGGTCAGTTTATGTCCGATAACAGCAAGGAGAGGTTCACTCCCATTTTAGAGGGGCTTGCATCTCAGCACCCCGACGCAAGGCCGGAGCTTGATTTTATGGATCCGTATCAGCTCCTCATCGCAACGATGCTTTCGGCCCAATGCACGGATAAGCAGGTAAACAAGGTAACGCCTGCGCTTTTTAAGGCGTACCCGGATCCCGCGGCAATGGCAAACGCGGAGCCCTGCGACATTGAGCCGTACATACATTCCTGCGGCTTTTTCAGGACGAAGGCTCAAAACATCGTGCTCGCCTGCCGCAGGATACGCGACGAGTTCGGCGGCGAAGTCCCCTCCGACAGGGAAAGCCTCCAATCCCTCCCGGGAGTGGGCAGAAAGACCGCGAACGTGGTGCTTTCAAACGCGTTCGGGGTACCGGCCATCGCCGTCGATACGCATGTTTTTCGCGTTTCCAACAGGATAGGGCTTGCCTGCGCTTCCACGGTCGAAGAGACAGAGCGGCAGCTTATGCAAAACATTCCCCGTGACAAGTGGTCGATAGCGCATCATTGGCTCATATTCCATGGGCGCAGGGTATGCAAGGCGCGTGATCCGCGCTGCTCCGAGTGCGCTGTGGCGGACTGCTGCGAATACCGTAAGGGCAGAGGTGACAAATGAACTTTGTAGATAAAATACATATCTTTATCAAGGCGGGCGACGGCGGCGACGGCTGCTCCAGCTTTCACCGCGAAAAGTACGTGAACAGGGGCGGCCCCGACGGCGGCGACGGCGGCATGGGCGGCAGCGTTTGGTTCGTAGCGGACGAAAACGTGAATACGCTTCTGGAGTTCCGCTTCTCCAAGCATTTCCGCGCCGGGCGCGGCGAAAACGGCCGCGCCAAAATGCAGACGGGCAAAAACGGGCAGGACATTCGAATAGGCGTGCCCGTCGGCACCCGCGTTCGTGACGTCGAGTCCGGCAAGATCATCGCCGACGTCAATTCTCCCGGCTATGAAAAATGCGTGCTCAGGGGCGGCAGAGGAGGCAAGGGCAACGCAAGGTTCGCAACCCCCACCAAGCAGGCGCCCAAATATGCCTCTCCCGGACAGAAACTGCGCGAGTACGAGGTGGAGCTTGAGCTTTTGACAGTTGCCGACGTGGGCCTTATCGGCCTGCCGAACGTGGGCAAATCCACCATACTCTCGGTGGTTTCCGGCGCAAGGCCCAAGATCGCAAACTATCACTTCACAACGCTTACACCCAACCTCGGCGTCGTAAAACGCTACGACGATACCTTCGTTCTTGCCGACATTCCCGGCCTTATCGAGGGCGCTTCCGAGGGAGCGGGACTTGGCAGAAGTTTTTTAAGGCATATCGAGCGTACGCGCATGCTCGTACACGTTCTCGATATTTCGGGCTCCGAGGACAGGGATCCCATTGAGGATTATTACACCATCCGCTCCGAGCTTTACGATTACAGCCCCGCGCTGCACGCTCTGCCGCAGTTTATTGCGGCAAACAAGATGGATATCCCCGGCGCGGAGGAGAATCTTGAACGCTTAAAAGCCGAGCTTGCAGAGGAGGACATACCCGTTTTCCCCATGAGCGCGGCGGCAAACTCCGGACTTGAGCCCCTTTTGGACGCGATCGTGCTGAAGCTGCGCACGCTTCCAAAGACCCGGGTCTTTGAGGAAGAGGAGCTTACGCAGGAGCCTCAGTACGAAACTGGCTTTGAGATAACGGAGGAAGACGGCGTCTTCACCGTTACGGGAGGTACGGTTGACTATATCCTCGATACGACCAATTCCGAGGATGAGGTCTCGATGCGCCGCTTCCAGCAGCTCCTTTCCAAAGAGGGCATAATAGACGCCCTGCGTCAAAAGGGCGCCGTTGAAGGCAACACCGTACGTTTGGGCGAGTGGGAGTTTGATTTCGTCGAATGACCCGACGCTTCCGCCTATGCCCGCCGCTTAAGCCTGTCTCCCGCCGAAAACGCTCCGCCTATCCCAAACGCAAGCAATGCGAATATGCGGTAGGTCAGTTGGTAACGCACGGCAAATGACAGCGCATAAAGCGCCGCTCCCAACAGTATAAACTTAAAGGCCCGTTCGTGCAGCAGTTGAGGAAGACCGCGCAGGCGCGGCCTTTTCTGTTTTTGAAACAGCGCCAATGCGGCGCGGTCCGTTTCTTCTTCGGTGACGCGGGCGAATTCTTCGGGACCGACATCCAACGCTTCAAACGGCTTTGCGGGAGGTCTTATCCCCAGCAGCTTTATAAGCTCCAGCGCCCTTCCCGTGGGCTGCGCAAACGTGACTATCCGGGCTTCCGTTCCGAATTTTCGGTATGCTTCAAGCACGTCGTCGCTCGTCAGCTCCTCGGTCTTCGGCACGAAACAGGCTCCGCTTACCCGCTCAAGCGCTTTTTCAAGTCTTCCCGGGTCCTGACAAAGCTTTGCCCTCAACAGTTTTTCCTTAAGCTCCCGCCTAATTGCTGCGGCACGCTTTATGCGCGCTTCACGCGTGACTGCGGCGGCTGTCAAAGCGGCAAGAACAAGGCATACCGCCGTCACAAATAACGCAGCGGCTCTGTTCATAAAGCGCGGACGTACGGCAAGGTACAGCGCACCTCCTGCAATAAGCGCCATAGCGATCGCATCCATTGCAGATGCAAACCTTGTCCTGCCTCCGCGTGCGCGTTCTTCAATAAGCCGCTCTGCTTTTTCGTGCAGTTTCATTGCATTGTTTTCCCTGTCCATGACTTTTTTCTGCCCTAAATTCGCGTTTGCTATTCACAAAGCGGGGTTTTTAATGTATAATAAAGCTATGAAGATAGGCATTTTCGGCGGCAGCTTTGACCCGGTGCATCTGGGGCATATCGCGGCGGCGCGTTCCGTCAAACAGGAGCTTGGCTTGGACAAGCTCTTTATGGTCGTTGCCGCAGACGCTCCGCATAAGCACGGGGCCAATCTGCCGGGCAATATCCGGCTGCGTATGCTTGAAACCGCGCTTGAGGGCGAGGACGGTATTATCGCCTCCGATGCGGAGCTGAAACGCGGAGGCAAAAGCTATACGCTCGATACCGTTTCGGCTTTTGCAAAGCAGTACCGCGGGGCGGAGCTGTACTTTATCGTCGGCGGAGATATGCTTGAAAGCTTTCCTTCATGGCGTGAACCGAAAGGCATACTCGAAAAGGCGGTTCTTACCGCCGTGTCGCGTCCCGACACAGTGCGCGATATGCGCGCCATAGCCGATTCGATAATGGCCCAATTCGGCGGCAGGGTTTCGGTTTCGGGCTTTACCGGCCCGGACATCTCCTCAACGGAGGTACGCCGGCGTATGTTCGAGGCCGAGCCCGTTCGCGGTATGGTGCCGCTGTCGTGTGAGTTTTATATGTACCGGAACGCCCTGTACATGCCCGAAAAGCTCAGGCGCATACGCCTGAAGCTAAGGCAGAGGCTTAAACGCAAGCGCCTCGATCATACTATGATGACCGTGCTTGAAGCGGTGCGGCTGGCGGCGGCATACGGTGTGGATGCGCAAAAGGCCAGGCTTGCGGCGCTGCTTCACGACTGCATCAAGCTGCCCAATAAGGAGATAATAGATTTCTGCGACGAAAAGGGCATCGAATTAACCGACGAAGAACGCGAGAGCCCGTATCTTATCCACTCCAGGGTCGGCTCCCTGCTTGCAAAGGACGAATTCGGGGTCACGGATGAGGAGGTGCTTTCCGCGATACGCCTTCACACGCTTGGCTGCGTCGGCATGACTCCGCTCGATATGGTCGTGTACGTCGCCGATAAGATAGAGCCTTCCCGTGAGTATGACGGGCTTGACGAAATACGCTCCGCCGCTTACCGCGACCTTGCGGAAGCCATGCTCATGGTGATGCGGCATTCGGCAGAATACACTCTCAAAAGCGGGCGATGCCTCAATCCCGCGACCGGCGAGGTTATGCGCTGGCTTGAGGGAGAGATAGGCTCCCCGCGCTTCGCAGCCATTAATGCAAACCAACCTTAAGAAAGGATAAACAAATGGAAACCGAAATCTTCCCCAACGAGATCGAGCTTCGCATCAAGGCAGAGGAGAGGGCCAACGTATTAAGGCTCCTGCGTATGCTTGATGACAAAAAGGCAAGCGATATTATCGCGATCGACGTTGCCGACAAGACCATCGTTGCCGATTGGTTCGTCATCTGCAGCGGAGCATCCGTATTGCAAGTCAAGGCCATATGTGACGAGGTCCTTGACAGGTACGAGGAGATCGGCCTGACCCTCCGCCGCAAGGAGGGCTATACCGAGGGCCGCTGGATAGTGCTCGACTTCGGCTATGTGCTGCTGCACATATTCTATCCTGAGGAGAGAGAGTACTACAATATTGAAAGACTTTGGACCGACGGCGCCGCCGAGGTAATAAAATACCCGCTCGACTGAGATGGCATACAGTGCGTTATACCGCAAATTCCGCCCGGAGCGTTTCGGGCAGATAATAGGCCAGCCCCATATCACGTCCATACTCCTTAACCAGATAAGGAGCGGGCGTGTTGCGCATGCCTATCTGTTCTCGGGCAGCCGCGGCACGGGCAAGACCAGCACCGCAAGGATACTGGCAAAGGCCATCAACTGCCTTGATCCTCAGGACGGAGAGCCCTGCGGCAGGTGCGCCGCGTGCCTGTCAAAGGAGAGCGTCGATATAATCGAGATGGACGCCGCTTCAAATTCACGCGTGGAGGAGATGCGCGCGCTGATCGAGCGGGCGGAGTTCGCTCCGCTTGAGCTTAAGACCAAGGTCTACATAATCGACGAGGCGCACATGCTCACAAAAAATGCCTCCAACGCGCTTTTGAAAACGCTGGAGGAGCCTCCCGCGCACGTCGTGTTCATACTTGCAACCACAGAACCTCAGATGCTCCCCGCAACGATAGTCTCACGCTGCCAAAGGTTTGAGTTTCACCGCCTGCGCGTGGCCGATATGGTAGAGTCGCTGAAGACGTCGCTTTCCGCCATCGGTGCGCATATCGATGACGGCGGGCTTATCGCCATTGCCCGGGCCGCAGAGGGAGGCATGCGCGACTGCCTCAGCATTGCCGACCAATGCCTGTCGTTCTGCGGAGGCGCAGTCAGCGAGAACGACGTTATGAACGTGCTCGGCAGCGTCAACTTCGGGTTTTTGTCGCGTCTTGCCGACGCCGTTATCGACTCCGACGAGGGCGAGGTCATGCGTCTTGTGGCGCAGGTCGTTTCATCCGGGCGCGACCTCGGCGTGTTTGCGCAGGACGCCGCCGCGCATTTCAGGGCGCTGCTTCTGACAAAGATATGCGGCAATTGCCGCGACCTTCTTGACTGCACCGAGGAAATGATGGCGGATTACTCCGCTCAGGCGCAGCGCATCCCCAAGGAACGGGCCGAAAGGGCGGTGGAAGAGCTCGTTCGTTTGCAGCTTGACTTAAAGCTCGTTTCGACTCCCCGCACACTCGTTGAAAGCACGCTGCTGCGCATTTGCCATCCCGAAGGCGCAGGAAGCCTTGCGGAAATATCCGACCGAATTAACGTGCTGGAACACGATATGTCCGCAGTGGCCGAAAAGGCCGTAAAGGCTGCAAGGGAGCAGGCCGCGTCAATGCCCGCTCGCCGTGCGGACGAAAACGGAGGCGATGCGTCAGACGGCGTTGACGGGGCCGGGGAAGAGGCCGTTGTTGAGATACCGGAGTCCACGCCGGACGCAGACGAGCTGTTTGAAAAGCTCCTTGCGGCCGTCGAGCTGATGGATCCCGCGCTGCCCACCATGCTGAAGTTTTCTTCCGGCCATTGGCTTGAAGATAAGGTGCTGCATATAACCTTTGCAAAAGACAGCTCGTTTCAATGCCGGTATGTGCAGGAGCCGCTGTCGAAAGAAACCATAAAAAACGCCGCCCGCGAATCCATCGCGCCGTACACCGCCGTTGCGGAGGTCGTCGCCGGCGCAGTCAGAAAAAAGCGGGTCACCGAGCTTCTCGGCGTACCCATCAGAGATAAATGAAGGAAAGGAACCAGACTATGCAAAACATACGAGCCCCCAAGGGCACCAAGGACGTGCTTCCGTCCGAAAGCCACAAGTGGCACTATATCGAATCCGTCATGCGAGAGACCTGCGCGCTTTACGGCGCGCGTGAGCTGCGCACGCCGATAATCGAGCATACCGAGCTTTTCCTTCGCGGCGTCGGCGACACCACCGACATTGTACAGAAGGAGATGTATACGTTCGAGGACAAGGGCGGCAGGTCCATCACCTTAAAGCCCGAGGGCACCGCCGGTATGGCAAGGGCCTTCCTTGAAAACAACCTTTACAGCGACACTCAGCCCACCAAGCTGTATTATCTGAACTCGCCCACCTTCCGCTATGAAAAGCCGCAGGCCGGCAGGCTGCGCGAGCATCACCAGTTCGGTATAGAGACCGTTGGCGCCTACGGTCCCGAAACGGACGCCGAGGTCATTACCCTTGCGCTCAGCATATTCGAAAGGCTCGGTGTAAAAGACCTTCTTCTTCATATCAACTCCATAGGCTGCCCCAAGTGCCGCAGGGAGTATAACGCCGCCCTGCGCGAGTACCTTAAAGGTTATCTCCCGCAGATGTGTGAAACCTGCCAGGGCCGCTTTGAGAAGAATCCCATGAGGATAATCGACTGCAAGGAGCCGGGATGCAGGCAGATCGTAAAGGGAGCGCCCCGCACGATAGATTATCTCTGCGACGACTGCCGCGCGCATTTCGAGGGCGTAAAAGCCTATCTGGACGCCGCGGGAGCCGAGTACGTTATCGACCCCGACATCGTTCGCGGGCTCGACTACTATACCGGCACCGTGTTCGAGGTAATATCAAACCGCATCGGCGCGCAGGGCGCCGTATGTGCGGGCGGACGATATAACGGGCTTATCGAAGAGCTCGGCGGTCAGTCCATACCCGCCGTGGGCTTTGGCATGGGAATGGAGCGTCTGCTTGCCGTGATGGAAGTAAACGAGGTCAAGTTCCCCGTGCCCGAAGGTCCCACGGTGTACTTTGCCGCGATGGGCGACAGGCCTCGTGTCAAGGCATTCGAGCTTACTAAAAAGCTGCGCGACCGCGGCGTCTCCGCCGAATTCGACCATATGGACAGGAGCTTCAAAGCTCAGTTCAAGTATGCCAACAAGATAGGCGCCAAGTACACCGTGGCCCTTGGCGACGAAGAGCTTGACCGCGGCATGGTAAAGGCCAAGTGCATGGCAGACGGCTCCGAAAAGGAGCTTCCGATAGAGGCTCTCACGGAGTATTTCATCTGAATCGAGCAATAAAAAAAGGCTGCTTGCGCAGCCTTTTTTTGAGTCTTACTTTTTAACTTCCTTAAGCCAGGCTTCGATGTCGGCCAGGTCCTTATCCTTGATGTTGCCGTTGGCATAGAAAGCCTTGAGCAGATCGCAGATGGAGGCGCCGGGCTCACCGTTGAACAGGTGGCCCTTGGTCAGAGCGAGGTACTCGGCGCGGGTTACGCAGGGTACATACTCGAAGCTGCGAACGCGCTTACCGACCATCTCGATGAAGCCCTTCATATGAAGGCGGTTCACGAAGGTCTGAACGGTCTGGTACGTCCACTTGGCTTCGCCGATGGCATGCCATACGTCCTTGATGGTAGTGGGCTTGCCCGCTTCCCAGATCTTGATCATGACTTCCAACTCGGCAGCAGATACGTCTTTAATGATCATTGTTTTAAACCCCTTTCCTTTGGTTTACTAAATTATAATACACATCTTTCGAATGTCAACCCCTTTATATGAAGAATTTGATAAATTTATTCGAATTTTTATGAACATGCCGCATCTTTCAACAAATCAATGTACAAAATCGCACATTTTATGGCTGTGCGTTTGATAGATGAAGCTGCTTTTGTTCGCTCCTCATATTCCATTGTTTCGGATAAGGCGCTGTCATAACCTTTTAGACAATCCTTTGCACAGCCCAGCACTCCTCCTGCGCCGGGCGCTTCCGCCAGCGCGCTGCGTATTCGTGCGCGTTGTTCGCTCAGTATTGCAAAGAGCTTATCGGCTTCCTGCCCGGATCTGTCGAATTCTATTGCCTCCGTACAAATTGTTTCGGGTATCTGCGAGCAGAGACCGAATAGTTGTTTTATGCACTCGGACGTCTCAGACGAGCTTGTCACGTCAAGGCTCACCCCGTTTGCGGAGAGCGTAAACAGCAGGCTCTCGCGCCCCTGCTCCTTCAGTTGCTCTATCACGGACCTTGCCGAGGCTTCATCGGCGTAAACCGACGCCAATAGTCTGAGCGATCCGTTGTCGTCGTAAACATAGCCCGCCGCACCCAGCGCACGCACCTCTTCCGCGTCAAGCTCGCATTTTTCCCGGCTTGTATAAAAACCGAGCTGTACAGCGTAGAACCCGAGCGACGGAAGATCTATGCGGTTCGTTACCCCCGTGGGCACGGGAGCGGGGGAGGGCGAAGCAGCATAAAAAGTCGCTCCCGGCGTTTCGCGTGAGCTTTCGGCGCATCCCGAAACGACCGACTTGCCCAGCCTATTCTTTAGCTCCGCTATCGCACCGCTTCCGGCGATTATCTTTGCCGTCAATGCAAAAACGATCAGCAGAACCAATATGCCGAACATGCCGGGGCCGTCTGTTTTTCGCTTTCTTCTTCGTCTGTATTCCATGCTTCCTCCTTCCGGTGTCTTTGATAATTATGCCGTGGGCCCGTGCTGTATTCCCCAAACCCATGCCGTGCCTCGGCCGGTGCAAAATATACCCCCGTTTTGAGTCAAGCTGCGTCCTGCGCTTCTTGACTTTGCACGGTTTCGGGGTATAATGTAATTGATTTTATCCTACTTTAACATGGAAAGGATGTATAAATATGGCAATCATGATCGACGGTAAGTCGCTTACCCTTTCTCAGGTCGAGGCAGTCGCCCGCGGGTATGAAAAGGTGCAGCTCACCGAAGAAGCAAAAAACGCCGTCAATAAGGCAAGGGCATATGTTGAGAAAAAGCTGGACGATGGAGCCGTGATCTACGGCCTCACCACCGGTTTCGGCAAGTTCTCCGACACGTTCATCCCCGCCGATGAAACGGCTCAGCTTCAGCGCAACCTCATCATTTCGCATTCCTGCGGCATGGGCGAGCCCCTTCCCACAGAGGCGGTAAGGGCCGCTATGCTTTTAAGGTGCAACGCGCTCTCACGCGGGCACAGCGGCATAAGGCTCTCCACCATACAGACTCTGCTCGATATGCTCAATTCCGGCGTTCACCCCATCATCCCCGAAAAGGGTTCGCTTGGCGCCAGCGGCGACCTTGCGCCCCTTTCGCACATGGTGCTCGTTATGCTGGGAGAGGGCGAGGCCGAGTTTGAGGGCGTTCGCATGTCCGGCCGTGAAGCTATGGAAAAGGCCGGTATTCCCGTAATAGAGCTTGCCGCCAAGGAGGGCCTTGCGCTTATCAACGGCACCCAGATCATGACTGCCGTCGGTTCGCTTGCCGTCATAGACGCGCTTGACCTTTTAAAGACCGCAGACGTTGCGGCGGCGCTTACCGCCGAGGCGCAGTTCGGCATCAAGGCGGCGTTTGACCATAAGGTGCATGACCTTCGCGGCCATCAGGGCCAGAAGGATACCGCCGAGAATCTGCTTAAGCTGCTTGAGGGTTCCACCCTTGCAAAAAGGACTCAGCCCAACAAGGTGCAGGACGCTTACGTTATAAGGTGCCTGCCCCAGATACACGGCGCAAGCCGCGACGCCATTCGCTATGTTGCGGAGGCCGTCACGCGCGAGATCAACGCCGTTACCGACAACCCCATTATTTTCCCCGATGAGGACGAGGTCATCTCCGGCGGCAACTTCCACGGTCAGCCCATGGCGCTTGCGTTCGACTTCCTCGGTATTGCCGTATCCGAGCTTGCAAACGTTTCCGAACGCAGGACGGAGCGTTTGGTCAATCCCGCGCTTTCCTACGGGCTTCCCGCGTTCCTCGCCAAGCACGGCGGCGTCAATTCCGGCTTTATGATAGCGCAGTATTCGGCGGCTTCCATGGTCTCGGAAAACAAGGTCTATGCGCATCCGGCCTCCGTTGACTCCATTCCCTCTTCCGCAAATCAGGAGGACCACGTTTCCATGGGTACCACCGCGGCGCGCAAGGCGCGTATGATCCTGGATAACGCACAAAAGGTTTTGGCTATCGAGCTTGTTACCGCGCATCAGGCGCTGTGGCTCAGGCGCGAGGCCGGCGAGGGTGAAATGGCTCGCGCTACCAAGGCCGTTTACGACCTTATCGAGTCCCGCGTTCCCGCCAACGAATACGACGTCGTCATGTATCCCAACCTCAAAGCGGCTGACGAGCTTATTAAGGCTCACGCCGTTGCACCCGCGGCCGAAGCCGTCTGCGGTCCCCTTAAATGATATTATCGCGGGCGGAGCGTATCCCGCCCGCTTTTATGCACAGAAAGGAAAACGCTATGGATAACACCACTATTTCCGGAGCTATGACCGTCAAGCTCGATGCCGTCCTTCCCGAGTACCCCAAGTTCGAAGAGGGCAGGCGCCGCGCTCCCGACAGGGGCTTCCGCCTGACCCCGGCTCAAACCAAGCTTGCCCTGCGCAATGCTCTGCGCTACGTTCCCGAGGAGCTTCATGAAAAGCTTGCGCCCGAGTTCCTCGAGGAGCTCAGGACCCGCGGCCGCATCTACGCATACCGCTACCGTCCCGAAGGCCGTATTTACGGCAAGCCCATCGATGAGTATAAGGGCAACTGCATAGAGGGCAAAGCCTTTCAGGTCATGATAGACAATAACCTCGATTTCGAGATCGCCCTTTACCCCTATGAGCTCGTTACCTACGGCGAGACCGGTCAGCCCTGTCAGAATTGGCTGCAGTACCGCCTTATTAAGAAATACCTGGAGCAGCTCACCGATCACCAGACCCTCGTTCTGGAGAGCGGCCATCCCGTGGGCCTGTTCCCCTCCAAGCCCGAGGCGCCCCGCGTTATACTTACCAACTCCATGATGGTCGGCATGTTCGACAATCTCGAGGACTGGGAGATAGCGGAGGAGATGGGCGTTGCCAATTACGGTCAGATGACCGCCGGCGGCTGGATGTACATCGGCCCGCAGGGTATAGTCCACGGCACTTTCAATACGATCCTCGGCGCCGGACGCAAGTATCTCGGCATCCCGGAGAGCGGCGATCTTTCGGGTGTTGTGTTCGTATCCTCCGGCCTCGGCGGAATGAGCGGCGCTCAGCCCAAGGCAGCCAATATCGCCAACGCCGTCGGCATTTTCGCAGAAGTCGACCGCAGCCGCATCGAGACGCGCCTCAATCAGGGCTGGGTCAACGTTATCTCCGACGACCTTGACGAGGTGTTTGCGCTTGCGGAAAAGCATCGTGCCGAACGCACCACCATCTCCATCGCTTATCACGGCAATATAGTCGACCTGCTTGAGGCGGCGGTAAAGCGCGGCTTCAAGATAGACCTGCTCTCCGACCAGACCTCCTGCCACAACGTGTATAACGGCGGCTACTGCCCCGTTGGCTACACCTTTGAGCAGAGGACGGAGCTTCTGCACACCGACCGCGACGCCTTCCGCAAGGCCGTCAACGCATCGCTCCGCCGCCATTTTGACGCCATCTGCACGCTTAAGCAGGCCGGCACCTACTTCTTCGATTACGGCAACTCCTTTATGAAGGCCGTTTACGACGCGGGCGTCAAGGAGATATCAAAGAACGGCGTCGACGAGAAGGACGGCTTCATATTCCCCTCCTACGTTGAGGACATAATGGGCCCCATGCTCTTTGACTACGGCTACGGCCCGTTCCGCTGGGTGTGCCTTTCCGGCAAGGAGTCCGACCTTATTGCGACCGACCATGCCGCTATGGACTGCATCGACCCGAACCGCCGCTTCCAGGACCGCGACAATTACAACTGGATACGCGATGCAGAAAAGAACAAGCTCGTCGTCGGCACTCAGGCCCGCATACTCTATCAGGACGCCGAGGGCAGGACGAGGATCGCGCTCCGCTTCAACGAAATGGTGCGCGAGGGCAAGATCGGCCCCGTTATGATCGGACGCGACCATCACGACGTTTCCGGCACCGACTCCCCCTTCCGCGAGACCGCCAACATCAAGGACGGCTCCAACGTAATGGCCGATATGGCCGTACAGTGCTTTGCGGGCAATGCCGCACGCGGCATGAGCCTCTGCGCCCTCCACAACGGCGGCGGCGTGGGCATCGGCAAGTCGATCAACGGCGGCTTCGGTCTCGTTCTTGACGGCTCTGAGCGCATCGACAGCATAATCAGGTCCGCAATGATGTGGGACGTTATGGGCGGCGTGGCAAGGCGTGCATGGGCCAGGAACCCCGCCTCCATCGAGACCTCCATCGAGTACAACGCCAAGCACGAGGGCGAGGCGCAGATCACGATACCCTACCTTGTCGACGACGAACTCATCGACAGGCTTATAGATAACGACTAATAACCAAAGGAGATACCGAATCATGGCAAAGATCATTGAATGCGTACCCAATATTTCCGAGGGCAGGAATCACGAGGTCATAGAGGCCTGCGTCGATCAGATCCGCAATACCGCGGGCGTAACGCTTCTCGACTACTCCAGCGACGCTTCACATAACCGCAGCGTCATCACCTTCATGGGCAATCCCGAGGGCGTTATGAACGCCGCCGTGGCCCTTGCCAAAAAGGCAGCAGAGCTCATCGACCTTACCCATCACAAGGGCGAGCATCCCCGTATGGGCGCCGTCGACGTGTGCCCGCTCATCCCCTTGAAGGACTGCACCAAGGAGGAGACCGTTGAGTATTCCCGTCAGCTCGGCGCGCGCATCTGGGAGGAGGCCGGTGTTCCCGTTTTCCTTTATGAGGATTCCGCATCCGCGCCCCACCGCGTGAACCTTGCCGACATAAGAAAGGGCCAGTTCGAGGCAATGCCCGAAAAGGTCAAGGATCCCATGTGGACCCCCGATTTCGGCGGCGCGTTCTGCCATCCCACCGCGGGCTGCACCGCCGTCGGCTGCCGTATGCCCCTTGTAGCTTTCAATATCAACCTCTCCACCGATAACGTTGATATCGCAAAGTCCATTGCCAAGATCATTCGCCGCAAGAACGGCGGCTTTGACTGCGTAAAGTCCAACGGCTTCCTTATTGAGATACCCGCCGATCCCGAAAAGGGCACTCCCGAAAGGAAGTACGCGCAGGTCTCCATCAACATGACCGACTTCAACCGCACTCCGCTTTATCGCGTTGTTGAGGTCACCAAGGCCGAGGCAAAGCGTTGGGGCGTGTGGGTAACCGGCACCGAGATTATCGGCCTTACCCCCATGAAGGCGCTTATCGACTCCGCAGAGTATTACCTCCAGCTCGAGGGCTTTGATTTCGATAAGCAGGTTATTGAAAACTACATGCTCTGATGTCTATGCTTCTCATCAAAAACATAGGTATGCTCGCTACCGCAAAGGGGTGCTCTCCCCTTTGCGGGGCGGCTCAGCACTCGGGTATTGAGATAATTAGAAACTGCGCAGTTCTTATCAACGGCGATACCATTCAGGCCGTTTACGACAACGATGAAGCTCCCAAGTGTGAAAACGTGATCGATGCGAACGGTCTTCTTGTCACAGCCGGCCTTGTCGACGCTCATACGCATCTTGTTTTCGGCGGATGGCGTCAGCACGAGGTGCCATTAAAGCTTCGCGGTGCGGGATATCTTGAGATCCTGCAGGCCGGAGGCGGCATACTCAACACGCTTACTGCCACCCGCAATGCCACTGAGGATGAGCTTTATCTGCGTGCGGGCAAGGTGCTGGATGAAATGCTGTCCTACGGCGTTACCACGGTGGAGGCAAAGTCCGGTTACGGCCTTAACGTTGAGGATGAGCTTAAGCAACTTCGTGTGATCCGCCGTTTGAAGGAGCAGGGCAGCTTCAACGTCGTGCCCACCTTCATGGCCGCTCATGCCGTTCCGCCGGAATTCAAGGGAAATCCGGACGGATACATTGAGTTTATATGCACCGAGATACTGCCCAAGGTCGCAGACGACGAGCTTTGCGAGTTTGTGGACGTATTCTGCGAAACGGGCGTTTTCAACGTTGAACAGTCTCGTAAGATGCTTACCTACGGTCAGGCTTACGGCTTTAAGACCAAGATCCACGCGGACGAGATCGACGCGATTGGAGGCTCGGTACTTGCCGGCGAGATCGGCGCGACAAGCGCAGAGCATCTCATAGCCGTTGACGACGCGGGTATCGCTTCCATGGCAAGGGGCGGCACTATCGCGTGCCTGCTGCCCGGCACTTCACTGTACCTCAATAAGGATTTTGCTCCCGCGCGTAAATTCATTGAGGCGGGCGTCCCCGTTGCCGTCTGTACGGATTTCAACCCCGGCTCCTGCCCGTCCGATAACCTGCAGCTCTGCATGAATCTTGCGTATCTTAAGTACCGCATGACTCCGGAGGAGATACTTGCGGCCGTCACCCTTAATGCCGCCTGCGCGGTGAACAGGGGTGAAAGCATCGGCACCGTCGAGTCCGGAAAGCAGGCCGATCTCGTTATTTGGGACGCAAAGGATCTTGATTATCTTGTTTACCGCATGGGCTCCAACCTTGCAAAAATCGTTATAAGGAAAGGAAACATCGTAAAATGAAACTCACCGAAATGACCGTATCCGATTATCTTGAGCTCGTCGCCTCCGATGCTCCCGCTCCCGGCGGCGGAAGCGCTTCCGCTCTTGTTGGCGCTCAGGGCGTTGGCCTTTTCACAATGGTCGCCGGCCTCACTCTCGGCCGCAAGAAGTACGTCGATTTTGTCGATAACTGCAACGAGATCATCGAGGCGGGCAAGCCCATCGTAAAGGAGCTCACCGCGCAGATCGACCGCGACACCGATGCGTACAACATGATCTCCGATGCGTTCAAAATGCCCAAGGAGACCGACGAGGAAAAGGCCGCCCGTAAGGCTGCGATCCGTGAAGCCACCATCGTTGCGACAAACGCTCCTCTTTATACTCTTGAGCTTTGCCATAAGGGCATGGAGCTTGGCAAGATGCTCATCGGCAAGTTCAATACCAACTGCGCTTCCGATTTCGGCGTTGGCGCGCTCAACGTCCGCGCCGCCGCATACGGCGCCTGGATGAACGTGCTCATCAACGTCTCCGGCCTTGACGAGCAGCTCGCTGCCGATTATAAGGCAAAGGGCCAAAAGCTCATCGCCGATATCGACGCCGGCTTCGAGGCTATATATAACGAGACCATGCAGTATATGCAGTAATTTGAGGCAAAACAAAGGGGCCGGGCGATCGCCTGACCCCTGTTTTCTTGGTTTTACTCATTTAAGCAATTCTCCGCAGAACGCTTCCATGTCATCCTCACCGCTTTTAAAGCGGTATTCATACTCTCCCGAATCAAAGCAGCCGTGCTTTCTTTCAAGCATCTGTTCAACGGGAGGGGGAAGAACGCCGTGCATCCTCGCCTTGAAGCGTTCCTTTATGGTATCAAGCTCGGCGGTAACGAGCACCCTCACGGCGCCTTCCGGAAGTAAAGCGATATGCTCCTTCTCGGTAATGACGTAAATAAGGTCGTCGCCAGTTACGGCCTCCTTAAGCTGCTTTTTGAAAAGCGCCTGCGCAATGCTCTCCGATTTGGCAAGGCTCAGATAATCCTTGCCTGAGATTATTTTGCAGCCGAGCTTTGCGCTTATCGCTTCGGCCAAGGTCGATTTTCCGGTGCAGTTTTCACCTATCAGTGCTATCAGCATAATAATCCTCCTTTCCGAGCTTGTAAAAGGTGAAGCCTTCCTTGTCGCAAACCCTCGTAAATCCAAGCTTTTCAAGTATGTGTCGGCTTCTTGCGTTCTTGATTATCGTATCGGCAAGCACTGTGTTCATCCCAAGCACGCCGAAGGCATATTCAATTGCAAGCCTCTCGGCCTCCGTGCCGTACCCGAGTCCCTTTACCGAATCGTCCTTCAAATGAATGCCCAGCTCACAGCTTTTATGATCGTTATCGATATGCTTCAATACGACCTCGCCTATGACCCGTTCGCCGAGCATCACGGCAAATGAAAGCCGATCGGAGTCGCCGGAATGGCGTTCGAACACAGCGTCAACCGCCTGCTCATCATACGGGAGCCCGCAAAGCTTTCGGAAAACGGCTTCGTCGGTAAACATACAGGCGTCGTATTCAAACCCGCGGAACAGCTCGTGAAAGCGTTCCCGTGTCATGGGCAAAAGCTCAACGTGCATATTTGCTCGCCGCGTTCACAACATGGCTCATCAGCACGCTGGTGGTAACGGCTCCGACGCCGCCGGGGACGGGCGTTAAGGCGGAAACGACGGGCTCGACCTCGTCGAATTCCACGTCGCCCACTATCTTGCCCTTTTCCTCGCTCCAATTGATGCCGACGTCTATCACGGTCTGTCCGTCGCGCACAAAGTCCGCGCCGACCATGCCGGCTGAACCCGCGGCGGCGACTATAACGTCCGCCCTGCGGCATTCCGCACCCGTATCCCGCGTCCTCGTATGGCACACGGTAACGGTCGCGTTCTTCTTTATAAGCATCATTGCAACGGGTTTTCCGATAACAAGGCTCCTGCCTATCACGGTAACGTTTTTTCCCTTAAGGTCTATCCCGTAATGCTCGGCGAGCTCTATCACCGCCTGCGCCGTGCAGGGAGGATACCCCAGCTCCTTCTGCGCGTAAACGCCTGCCATGGAAAGGTCCGTAATACCGTCCATGTCCTTTTCGGGAGAAAGCGTGTTGCATACGCGCGTTTCGTTGATATGGCGGGGGAGGGGGCGGAACATAAGCACACCGTGTATACTGCGGTCGGCGTTGATCTCGCGTATGCTCCGTATAAGCTCCTCTTCGCTCACGTCCTCAGGAAAAAGCTTCTGCACCACGTTTACGCCAACGGCGGAGGCGCGCTTCAGCGCCCCGCGCTCATAGGACAGGTCGTCCGGCCTTTCGCCCACACGCAATATGCAAAGGGTCGGGGTCACGCCCTTGCCCTCAAGCTCCCTCACGGCGGCGGCAGTCCTCTCGTTTATTGCTTCCGCAACGGGCTTGCCCGTAAGTATAACAGCCATAGTACACCTCTTATTCGTGATTGCTGCCGTTCTGCAGCATTATCCTCAGTATTTCACGGTCGGTTTCACGCATACCGTCCTTGCCCAGCCTTCCTACGTTTGCAATGGTGTTTTCGACCCCTGCGGAGATTATCCCGTCGCCGCCCTGGAATTCCATACCGCGAACGTACATCTGATAGCCCAGTATCCCGGCGTCGACTGCAGAGGCTATCTTTGCCGCGCAGCTCGGTTTTGCGCCGTCGCAGACTATGCCGCTGACGACGGCAAGCGCGTTAACGAGCGTATGCGCCACTATGTCGTAGCCGCCTCCCAAAAGGTACGCTATGCCGGCTCCCGCGCCGCAGCCCGCGTTTACCGCGCCGCAGAACGCCGAAAGCCTGCCTATCCAGGTTTTCTGGTGTATGGTGACAAGGTTTGAAACGCAGAGCGACCTTAACAGCTTGTCCTCGCCCACGTCGTATTCCCTTGCATATACTATGACGGGCAGCGAGGCCGCCATGCCCTGGTTGCCTGAACCGGACACGATGATAACGGGCATCTCGCAGCCGCTCATCCTTGCATCGGAGCCGGCGGCCGCCATCGCCTTGGCCCTGATTTTGACGTCGTAACCGTAAACGTCGAGGAGTACCCGTCCGACGTTGGCCCCCCAGCGCCCGCGTATGCCCTCGTTTGCTATCGCGGTGTTGTAATCTATCTGACGCTGAAGCACCTCGCGCACGTCGTCAAGGTCGACCGTGTCGGCAAAGTCCACAATATCTTTTATCGTCAGCAGGCCGCGGTCGGTAAGGCCCTGCGAGGTCAGCTCGAGCTCCGGCGCTTTGAACATTACTTCGCCGTTCTTTTCGATAAGTACAACGTTCGTGTGATAGTCCTTAATACGCAGCCGTGAATACTCGTTCCCGGAGTGCAGGGTTATATCGATGTCGAAAATGACTTCTGCTGAGGATGGACGCACGATAATGGGCACCCTTCGCATAAACTCTCTGATTTTGGGCTTGTCCTCCTCGGATACGTTTGCAAGCACCTCGAGCACGCGCTCCGGTTCGCCAACGGTGATTCCGGCTGCGGCGGCGGATTCTATGCCTTTTAACCCGCCCGTGTTGGGCACCACAACGGATTTTACGTTTTTGATAATGTTTCCGCTTACGGTTATCTCGACCCTGTCCGGATCATGCCCCAAAACCGCCTTTGCTTTTGCAGCGGCAAACGCTATTGCGATAGGCTCGGTGCATCCCATTGCGGGTACGAGCTCTTCTTTCAAAATGTCTATATACGCTTTGTATTTTGAGTCGGCAGCAAGCATATCGGCACCTCCTGAAAATCTTTCAACATTATACATCAAAACACGTTCCTTTTCAACAACGGCTTGAACGCATCTTCGTAAATCGGCAGAATGAATTGTTTTTTAGATGTAAAAAATTTTTTCATCGTGTTGGAAAATTCTTTAACATGTCGTATTGACAAGCGCCTGTATTCGGGGTATAATATATATGAATATGGGCAGAAGAGAAGGTAGAGCCCAAAAAATAACGGAAGAGAGAGTTTATATGAGTACACAGCTTAAAGACATCGCAGAAGAAATGCACCAGAAATCCATGGCAGCAAGGGATTGGGTGTTCCAGGTCATCCGCACCGCCATCATCAGGGGCGTCCTTCCCGGCGGCATGCCTCTTCGTCAGGATGAGATCTCCGCTCAGCTTTCCGTCAGCCATATCCCCGTCAGGGAGGCTTTCCGTCAGCTTGATGCGCAGGGCTTAGTCAGGATCTATCCCAACCGCGGTGCCGTCGTGACCAAGCTCACCAAGGAGGAGCTTGAGAACGCAATGGATACCCGTATCATTCTTGAGCTCGGCGTGCTTCGCGCCGCTGTTCCCCGCATGACGGACGAGTGTATAGCAAAGGCAGAGGAGATCGTTGCCAAGGCTGCTGACGAGGACGATCCCAATAAGCTCGAGGACCTTAATCTCCAATTCCATTTCGCCCTTTACGAGGCTGCCGGGAATGCGTTCATTCTTCAGCTTATCGAGCAGCTTCACGCCAACGTCGACAGGTACATCCGTCCCTACTACACGCCGTCCGAGGCCTATGCGCAGACCGTCGGCGAGCATAGGAACCTTATTGAGGCCTGCCGCAATAAGGACGTTGAGTTTGCATGTGCCATACTTCGCACTCATCTTGAAAGGACAAAGGTCCTCTCGCTCAACTCCCCGCTGCTTGCGGTATAAAGCCGATTTGTTTCAGCCCCGCGGCGAATGCTGCGGGGCTTTCCCATAATAAAAAAGCGCCGCCGGGGCATATTCCCCGACGGCGCCCGATATTACTTATACCGTCTTCTCGGCCTGTTCGGCTGCCTTTGCGGCCCTGCGCCTGTTCTTCTTTTTGACCGACTTCACAATAATAAGCACTATCGCAAGCGGCAGCGCAACGAAGAAAAGCAGCACCATAACTATGTGCGGCAGATCGCCAATGAACCACGCAGCAAAGTCGCGCAGACCCATACCCACGTCTTCCATGCTCTCGCCGAACCTGCGTTTGATCTCCTGACCGAAGGTTTCTTCTTCAACGGGGGTCACGCGCTCTACCTCGCTTATTTCAAGCGAAACGGTGCTGAACGCAATCTGTGAATCGTAAGTCCGTATCGTCCTTTCGTACGACTCTATGCTGTAACGCACCTCGGTAAGCCTTTCCTGCAGGGTGAGTATCTCATCGAGCGACGAGGCCTTTTCAAGCAGACCCAAAAGCGTGTCGTATTCCGTCCTCAACGAAGCCAGCCTTGCCTCGGTGTCGACGTAAGAATCGGTTATGTCCTTGGTGCTTTGAGCCTTGGATATTACGTTGCCCAAGCCCTCGACGTTGCTCAAAAACTCGTCAAGCTTCTCGGCGGGTATTCTGACGACCATGCTCGCTCTGCGCAGCGGCCTTGTTAAAGAATCGGAAGCGTAAGCATAGCTGCCCTTCTCACCGACGGTAAAGGATTCGACGTACCCGCCCAGAGCGCGCACGTTTTCGGTCAGCCCCGCGTAGAGCTTATCGTACTCAAGCGTCTCAACGACGAGCTTTGCGTCCTTGATGAGCTTTCTGCCGACTGCAACGTCCGGGGTGGAAGCATCGGCAGGATCGGCAGGGGCATAACTGCCTTCATTTGATGCGGCATTATCGAATATCGAGCCGTTTTCGGCATAGCTAACGCCGCCCTCGGGATAACCTTGGTCCTGTGAGGCTTTTCTTGAACAGCCGCAAAAGATCAGCGAGGCGCAAACTGCAAGCAGCAGCGCGGCATAGAGTACTCTTCTCATGTGGATGGTCCTCCTTTGTTTATATATATATATAACGTATGGGGAATCGAATGAGTTCCCCATGCCGTCCAATATACTATTTCAGAAGCGCTTCTATTCTTTCACGCATAAAGCCCATCAGCCTTTCGGCGGCCCGTTCCGAATCCTCTTCGGTCGCACCGACGGCGCCAATATAGACCTTCAGCTTGGGTTCCGTGCCGCTTGGCCTGACGACCACCCAGGCTCCGCCTTCAAGCAGATATCTCAATGCGTTCGCCTTGGGCAGTCCGGTGTCAACGACCTCGCCGTTTGCAAGCCTGCGTGCTTTTTCAGCGTGGTCCTCATAGGCCGTCACCTGTACTCCTGCGATATCTGAAAGCGGCGCCTCCCTCAGGCGTGACATTGCGCCGGCGATCTTTTCCATGCCCTCCTTGCCGGAAAGGGTATAGCTCTTGACTGCCTCTTTATAGAAGCCGTACTTCCTGAAAATGCCCTCAAGCACGTCGTATAGCGTAAGCCCCTTCGCCGCGTAATGGCAGGCCGCGTCACATATCAGCATAGAGGCGCATACGGCGTCCTTATCGCGTGAGAAACCGCCTGCCAAGCAACCGTAGCTCTCCTCAAATCCGAACAGGAACTCATATTCGCCCGTTCTCGCGCAATGCTCTATCCATTCCGATATGAAGCGGAACCCTGTCAGCACGTCCTTTATCTCTATGCCGTGATCACGGCAGATGGCGTCTGCAAGCGCGGTGGAAACAAAGCTTTTTACCACAAGCCCGTTCTTTGGCAAACGCCCCTGTTCAGATAGCGAAGAGAGTATGTAATACGTCAGCAGCGCACCCGTTTGGTTGCCTGTCAGCATAAGGAACTCGCCGTTCGGCTTGCGCACGCCCACTCCGAGCCTGTCCGCATCCGGATCGGTTGCAAAAATCAGGTTGGCGTTGACCTTTTCGGCAAGCGCCTTTGCAAGCGTAAATGCATTCGGATCTTCCGGATTCGGCGCCTTTACGGTCGGGAAGTCTCCGTTTGGCTCCGCCTGTTCGGGAACAACGTGCAGATTGGTAACGCCAATGCGTTTTAAGATCTCGGTCACGGGCACATAACCGCTGCCGTGCAGAGGCGTATAGACAGCGTTTATCATATCCCCGTACGACTTAAGCTCCTCCGGGTGCAGAAGCAGAGTCATCGTTGAGGCATAGTAAGCTTCATCGACTTCCTTCCCGATTATCTCGAGCATTCCCGAGGACAGCGCAAGCGAGTATTCCATCGGCTCCGTTTCAAAATAGCCGAACCCGCGTATCTTTTCGAGGATCGCCTTTGCGCGGTCGGGGGCGCACTGGCCGCCGTCCTCCCAATAGACCTTATATCCGTTGTATTCGGGTGGGTTATGGCTTGCGGTGATCACAACGCCCGCGATGCAGTTCAGGTGACGCACCGTGAACGAAAGCTGAGGCACGGACCTTAACGAGCCGTAAAGATAGCATTTGACGCCGCAGGAGGCAAGCGTCAGCGCGGTCTCCATTGCAAATACGTCGGAGTAATTCCGGGAGTCGTACGCAATGGCAACGCCGCGCTTTGCTCCCTCGCTGCCTTCGGCGTCAAGGATCGTCTCTGCCAGCCCGCGCGATGCGCGGCGAACAACATACCTGTTCATACGGTTTGTTCCGGCTCCGATTATTCCGCGAAGCCCGGCTGTCCCAAACTCCAGCTCGGTATAAAACGCCTCTTCAACAGCGGCGTCGGTATCGAGTTTTTTCATATCTTCAAGCAGCATCGGGTCATGCTCCGCCTGTTCCATCCATCGTTTGTATTCGGCGATATAGTCCATAGTGTTTCCTTTCCGCAAATAGCATTCGTACTGTATATATTATACTTCAATCACACGGAAATGCAATAGTGAATAATAAAAAGCAGGAGCCTGAGCTCCTGCCGGAAAAGCTTTGTTTACAGCTCCATGCTGCCTGTGGTGCGGGGGAAGGGGGTGACGTCCCTGATATTCTGCATACCTGTAATATACATCAGTATCCTCTCAAACCCCATGCCGAAGCCCGCGTGCTTTACTCCGCCGTACTTCCTCAGGTCAAGGTACCACTCATAATAGCTCATATCCATGCCCAAGTCCTCGATCTTTTTGCGCAGCACGTCATAACGCTCCTCACGCTGGCTGCCGCCGATTATCTCGCCGACGCCGGGTACAAGCAGGTCGGCCGCGGCAACGGTCTTGCCGTCGTCGTTCAGTCGCATATAGAAGCTCTTTATCTCTGCGGGGTAATCGGTCACGAACACGGGGCAGTTGTAGACCTCTTCGCAAAGGTAGCGCTCATGCTCGGTCTGCAGATCGCATCCCCAGTAAACGGGGTACTGGAACTGACGACCGCAGTTTTCAAGTATCTCGACGGCCTTGGTGTAGGGAAGACGGATAAAATCGGAATCCACGACTTTGCGCAGCCTTTCAAGCAGGCCCTTATCAACAAAGCTGTTGAAGAAGTTCATCTCATCGGGACAACGGTCAAGCACCGTCCTGATAATGAACTTAATCATCTCCTCGGCAATGTCCATATAGCCGTTCAGATCGCAGAAAGCCATCTCCGGTTCCATTTGCCAGAACTCGGCCGCGTGGCGGGCGGTGTTGCTCTTTTCCGCGCGGAAGGTCGGACCGAATGTGTAGATGTCGCGGAAGGCCATTGCAAAGGCCTCGCCGTGGAGCTGGCCGGAGACGGTAAGGTTCGCGGGCTTGCCAAAGAAATCCTTGCTGTAATCCACGCTGCCGTCGGGAAGCTTGGGGACGTTGGCCATATCAAGACTTGTCACGCGGAACATCTCGCCCGCGCCCTCGCAGTCGGACCCGGTGAAGATGGGAGTGTGAACGTAAAGGAACCCGCGCTCGTCAAAGAAGCGATGTATCGCCATGGCGATCACATGGCGCACGCGGAACACCGCCTGGAAGGTGTTCGCCTTGGGCCTCAAATGCTGAATGGTGCGCAGGTATTCAAGCGTATGACGCTTTTTCTGAAGGGGGTAGTCCGAGGGGCAGTCGCCGTCAACGGTTATCTCCGAGGCCCTGACTTCAAACGCCTGCTTTGCGTCCGGGGTCAGCACAAGCTCGCCGCGCACGGTTATTGCCGAGCCTGTTGAAAGACGGCGCACCGTTTCCTGAGGTATGACGCCGTTTTCGTAAACTATCTGTACGCTGCGGAATGCCGAACCGTCCGACAGCTCAACAAAGCCGACGGACTTGGACTCGCGCGAGGTCTTTACCCAACCGGATACCTCGATAGGACCCGCAAACTTTTCGGGATCCTTGTGCAACTCGTAAAGTCTTACCATAAAACGCCTCTTTTTTTTTAATTGATTGACCGTTATTTTATCACACCCCGGAGGGTTTTTCAATATAAAAATAAAAAAATCGGGCTTGCGCCCGAATAAACAGGCCGTCAAACGGGCCTTGCGTTTACAACGGCGTCCCAAACGCCGGCTTCCGTAACGGCGCGCGACGCAAGCTCAAAATCGCCGACCCTGCCGGGGGTATGCGCGTCGGACCCGATAACAAGGCCGCAGCCCGCCTGCTTCACGGCGATAAGCTCCTTCTTCGTCATAGTGACCCTTGCGGAGTTTACCTCCATCAGTATCCCAAGCTGGCGGCAGCACATCGCCATATAGGGGACGTCAACTTTCAAATATAGTCCGGGATGCGAAATGATATTCGCCCTGCAGCTTTCGGCGGCGGCAAGTATGGCTTCGGCGTTTTTATGCGGATCGTTCTTTATCCCGAGCAGACTTTCACCCCAGACGCCGAGAGCGGTTTTGTTGAACGGCGGAACGCTCTTATGATATCCTATTATAATGATATCGTAAGCGTCGCGGCCCTTTGGGCAGTCTGATCTGCCAAAACCCATCACGTTCAGTTCCAGCCCGCACAGTACGTCGATCCTGCCGGCAAATTCACGGCGCAGGTCCAGAAGCTCGGCATTCAGCTTCTCGAGCTTCTTTCCGCGCACGCCAAATGAAAAATGCCCCGGCCCGTGCTCTGAAACGCAAATGCGCTCCAAACGCCGATCAAGAGCCGCCTCCACGTTTTCACGCGGGGAGCCCTTGCCATGGCTGTAATAAGTATGCGTGTGATAATCGGCAAATACCGTATAGTCCATTCGCTACCTGTTATAAGCTATCGTTTCAAGAAACTGGGATTTGTTTTCAAAACCCTTTTTCTTAACGATAAGCGTCATCAAAGTCTCAAACAGGGCGCACATGGAGGTGCTGGTCTCATACCCGCAGATCCTGTAAAGCTCGTCCTGCCTGGAGGTGCAGATAAAATAATCTGCGTGGTTTTCACCGGAGGAGTTAACAAGGTTAGTAATGAAAACCGTAGTCGCGCCTGCCTCCTTTGCTGTACGCAGCGCATCCAACGTACGCTGGGTCTTGCCGGTCCTTGAAATGGCAATGGCAATGTCGCCGTGCTGCAGGCATTTGGCATAATTGTGCATTATGGGCCGTTCGCAGCATATTACGGAGTCGAGCCCGAGCCTGCAAAGCTGCTCAGAGTAGATCGACGCGAGTTTCATAGATGCCCCCAAACCGAACCAAACTATGCGGTTTGCCTGCATAATTATGTTGGTAAGTCTTGAAAGCTTAGGCGCATCGAGCACACGCAGTGTGGATTCTATGGCGGCAATATGGCCGATCATAAGCTTGTTGATAAGCTGCTCGTCGCTGTCGTCGCTGCGGATGGGCAAAGTGCTGCTGCTGACAACAGAGGAACTGCCGCTTGCAAGCGACACTCTGAAATCCATAAACCCGTTGTAACCGAGCTTGCGGGCAAGCCTCGTGACCGAGGGCACGCTAACGTCGGCTTTGCGGGCAATTTCGTTAATGACCATATGAGCCGCTTCGTCCGGATATGCCAAAATATAATCCGCAACCTTTCGTTCGGCGGGTGGAAGCGTCGAATAAACCGAGCTTAATTTCATTCGTGCTGGCATACTATTTCCCCCTGTTCATGCCCGCTTATGCTGTAATTGATGTCTGGATATTAGCATAGCAAAAACAATTTATCAAGCGTATTTTTGAAAAAACTGTCGCTCCGGTGAGTTTTGTTAACTTAGCGACACAAATATTCTCAGCTTAGTTATAATTAATTCTCCGATCAGCAGTCTATGATGAAAACTTTCCGACATCATTTTGTTTGCAGCACATATAATGCCTTATCACATCAAAGGAGCGATATTAAAAAAATGTTCCTGCTTACCGTCAGGCCCGACAGACCGGCTTCCGCCGTTTATCGCGGCGAGACATGCCCCTGCGACGAACATGACCCCGCCTGCTTTCCGGTTTCCGCTCCGGCGGGCAGGTTGGAGCTTGCCTTTGAACTTTGGCCCGCGGCAGCGCCGGATTTTATCCCGGTTCCCGAGATGCACAGCGTCGTACTGTACGACGGCAAACCGATCTCGGCATCGGTTCGCATCATCGACTGGGGCCATGTCATAGAGGCGCTGCCCCGCGTACGCTTTTATCCGGATCACAGCACAGCAGAGCATCAGCTTCTCTCGACAGCGGAAATATCAGGAAGAACAGCGCGTCTTATAAAGCGCGGGACGTACACTGAGCTTACGCTGCAGTCTCGGGCGGAAGTCAGGAGCGTTTCGTTGAATTATGCCGAACATGGTTCGCTCCGCACGGTGGATTTCGGTTCGGCACGCCTTCTTTGCGTACAAACTCGTTTTGATAACACCGAAAGATTTGCTGTATTCAACGAGGCTCTCGAACCGCTTCTGGACGTCGCCGGAGTTAAGGCCGGCATAGAAAACGGAGTTCCCGTTTTGATCGAATCCCTTGATGCATGCGCGGGCCACGAAAGACGCACGGCTTATGATCTTAAGGGAGGAGAGTTTCGGATAACGGAGGAGAGCATTGGTTTTTTCACCCATCCTGCAAGGGAACCGGCGGCCGATACGGAAAAAGCCGTTATGCTGTTTGAAGCCGCAAAGCTTGGATCAACGAACGAGATGCGCACGCTTTGCTCTCCTCGCCTGAGTGAAAGCATGGATGCAAACGCGCTTCTCGAATTCACAGGCCCCTATGACCGGGTATGGCTTTCGCCCATTGAAACGCCGGAGGGTGAGGCCAAGGTGGGACTTACGGAAAACAACGGTCTGATAATGCATCCGCGCCTTTTCGGATTGTCCTTTGAAAACGGCCTTATCGCCGATATCTCCGAGCTTTGAAGTCTGCTGTGTCTAAACCCCGAGTTTAGTATAAATAAAGTATATTTTTGCCGCATATTGACAATTACGCCCGCAGGTGGTTTAATTAATTTCAGCGGTTTAGTGTCTATAAACTTTTGGTTTAGAACTGCTGCTTGGAGGCGATAATTTGATCGACATAGGTGAAAGGATAAAAAGGCGCAGGCTCAAGCTTGGCTTGACGCAGGAGGAGCTCGCTGCGAGGACCGAACTTTCAAAGGGGTTCATATCTCAGCTCGAGCGCAATCTGACCTCGCCTTCGATAGCCACGCTCATGGATATTCTTGAGGCGCTGGGTACCGACATTTCCGATTTCTTTGCAAAAGCCGGGGATGAGAAGGTCGTTTTTACTCCCGAAGATATGTTTGTCAGCGAGGACGCTCAGGTCGCCTCTTCGGTTTGCTGGCTTGTTCCCAATGCGCAAAAAAACCAGTTGGAACCTATCCTTGTTACGTTTGCTCCGGGCGGATCGACTTATCCCGACGACCCTCATGAGGGAGAGGAGTTCGGTTATGTGCTGCAGGGCAGCGTTACGCTCAGGCTCGGGAGCCGTTCCTTCAAGGTCAAAAAGGGCGAAAGCTTTTGCTTCAAGCCCACGGAGGAACATTACATCGTCAATAACACGCAGCGTGAAGCGCGCGTTATCTGGGTGGCAACGCCGCCTTCATTCTAATTCAAGCGATTTCGGGGGACAGTATGGAAAGCAAAAAGCTTATTGAACTCAAGGGCATCACAAAGGACTACGACGGCGACCTTGCACTTGACAACGTCGATCTTTACATTCGTGACGGCGAGTTTTTGACGCTTCTCGGCCCGTCGGGCTGCGGCAAGACCACGCTGCTTCGCATCATAGCGGGCTTTATCACGCCCACTTCAGGCGAAGTGATAATAGACGGCGTCGATATGAACGGCGTTCCTCCCCATAAAAGGCAGGTCAACACCGTCTTCCAGAAATACGCTCTGTTCCCTCATCTTAATGTATTCGACAATATAGCGTTCGGATTAAAGCTCAAGCGCACTCCCAAGGCGCAGATCGAAGAAAAGGTCAACGCTATGCTCAGGCTTGTCAACCTCGAGGGCTACGGCAAGCGTTGGATCGATCAGCTTTCCGGCGGTCAGCAGCAGCGCATCGCCATTGCAAGGGCGCTCGTTAACGAGCCGAAGGTGCTGCTTTTGGACGAGCCTCTGGGCGCGCTCGACCTGAAGCTCAGGCAGGAAATGCAGGTGGAGCTCAAGCGCATGCAGCAACAGCTTGGCATAACCTTCGTGTTCGTCACGCACGACCAGGAGGAGGGGCTTACCATGTCACACACCATCGTCGTCATGAAGTATGGCATAATTCAGCAGATCGGCAAGCCCACCGACATATACAACGAGCCGAAGAATCCCTTCGTTGCCGATTTCATCGGCGAAAGCAATATCGTTCCTGCGGTCATGCTCGATGACTACAAGGTCCGCATGAAGGGGATGCTGTTCCCATGCGTTGATTCGGGCTTCGGCAAGAACGTCGAGGTCGACGCCGTTATCCGTCCCGAGGATATCGACATCGTCGATCCGAAGGACGCGCGCATCTCCGGCAAGGTGGTGTCCGTTGTGTTCATGGGCGTTCATTATGAGGTGGACGTTGACTGCGGCGGCTACGAATGGGTCGTGCACACCACAGACGCGGTCGAGGCAGGCCAGCTCGTAGGCATTTCCATACCTCCCGACGCCATTCATATTATGAAGAAGACCCGCGCCACCAATCTCTTCGACGCCGAAGTATGGCCCGGCGAAGGCATGATCTATATCGACAACGTCGGCTTTGAGGCAAACGGCCTTGACGAATATGAGAATAAAGAGATCGCGCTTGTCGAGATTGACCCCAAAAAGGTCAGGATAGTCGCGCCGCAGGACGCCAAGCTCACGGGCACGGTCAAGGAGTGCATGTTCCTCGGCACACATTATCAGTTCACCGTTTCCTGCGAGGAGAACGACTGGATCGCCCACTCCGACGAATTCATGGAGGAAGGCGAGGAGGTCGGCATAACCGTCGCGCCCGAGGACCTTGTCCTTACCGATAAGGAGGACTGAGATGAAGCGCAGGGTGTTCGCCTATCCGTATATTGTATGGATGATAATATTCATCGCTGTGCCGATGCTGTTCATATTCTACTACGCAGTAAACGTGAACGGCACGTTTACGCTTACAAAGTTCCTTGCCACCATCAGGGACGGCGGCAAATGGAGCACCCTTTGGCTCAGCGTTGTCATGGCCTTTAAGACCACGGTAATATGCCTGCTTCTGGGGTATCCCATAGCGTACATTTTATCCAATATGAAAAAGTCCGTCGCGGGCTTTATATCGGTGCTGTTCTTCGTTCCCATGTGGATGAACTTCGTATTGAGGACCTATGCGTGGCAGGCAATACTCGAGTACTTCCTGCCGGGTCTCCTGCACCTTAAAAACGGTACCCTCACGGGTACTGAAGGGGCGGTGCTTATGGTGCTGGTCTATAACTTCCTGCCGTTCATGGTAATGCCCCTGTACAATACGCTCTCCAAGCTTGATAAATCTTTGCTCGAGGCCTCGCGCGATCTTGGCGCGGGTTCGCTCCAGACCTTCACCCGTGTGGTGCTGCCTCTCTCCGTTCCGGGCATAGTATCCGGTATCACGATGGTTTTCATCCCCGCCATCACCGCGTTCACCGTGCCCGCGCTTATCGGCAACGGCAAGTATAACCTTTACGGCAACGAGATAGAGCTGGCATTCAAGACTCTCTCCGGTCAGGGTGACTATGCCGTTGGCAGTACGCTTTCGATCATACTGCTCGTCTGTGTTCTCGTTTCCACGATCATAATGAACCGTGTGGACAAAGACCAGCAGGAAGGGGGTAAGCTCTGGTGAAAAAGGTATTTAAGTCATTCAAGTACGTTTACCTTGCGCTGATGCTTTTCTTCCTGTATGCGCCTATAATCTACCTTATCGTGTTCTCGTTCAACGATTTTTCAACGGGCAGGCGCATATCCTACGCCAACATCGGCCAATGGAAGGGCTTTACCCTGCATAACTACGCCACGCTCTTCTCGGGCGAGGCGGGCAAGTCCCTGCTGCTGACGATAGAGATCGCCGCGATATCAAGCATTATCGCCACCGTCATCGGCACGGCTGCCGCGATCGGCATCAACTCCATGCGCAAGCGCACAAGGAACCTTGTGCTTAACGTCTCGCAGCTTCCCATGGTCAATCCCGACCTCGTCACGGGCATTACGTTCATGATGCTGTTTGCGTTCGTGAACTCGGTGCTGATCAAGCTGGGCCTCAATCAGGTCAGCGATATTATAAAGCTCCTTATCGCTCACATCTCGTTCAGCATACCGTACGTTATCTTCTCGGTGATGCCAAGGCTGCGTCAAAGCTCCGACCTTCTGTATGAGGCGGCTATGGACCTCGGCTGTTCCCCGATGCAGGCGCTTATGAAGGCCGTAATTCCCGACATAATGCCGGGCATCTCCTCGGGTTTTATTATGGCGCTCACCATGTCGCTTGACGACTTCGTTGTCAGCTACTTCGTATCTGACCTTAAGAGCGTGCTCTCGGTCTACATCTACTCCTCCGCAAGGGGAGCAAAGGGCGTCAATCCGGCGCTCGCCACGGTTATATTCGTTCCTCTCGTTGCTTTGCTGCTGGCTGTCAATTTCAGACGCCTCGCTAAGGAACGCGAGTACGAAATACAGAACAAAAAAGTTAAACTCAAAGACAAGGGAGGAAACCTCAAATGAAGAAATTCTTGGCCGTGCTTTTGACCTGCGTCATGCTGCTTGCGCTTACCGCCTGCACCGGCTCCAAAGAAGAAGAAGCCGACTACAGCTTCGCCGACGGCGATCAGTATGAGTACATCGGCGGCAGCCTTAACATACTCAACTGGGGCGAGTACATAGACCCCGAACTCATCGAGATATTCGAGGAGGAGACCGGCGTTACCGTTAACTACACCGAGATGACCAGCAACGAGGAGATGCTTATAAAGCTTCGCTCTCCGGACTGCGTCTACGATATGTGTTTCCCCTCCGATTATATCATTGAGCAGCTAATCGCAAGCGATATGCTCCTGGAGCTTGACAAGTCCAAGATCCCCAACGTCAAGAACATAGAGGAGCGTATGTACGGCTTTACCGACGTTTTCGATCCGGGCAACAAGTATTCCGTTCCTTATATGTGGGGTACTGTCGGCATACTCTATAACAAGACCATGGTCGATGAAGAGGTCAACAGCTGGGATATCCTTTGGAACGAAAAGTACGCGGGCGAGATCTGGCAGTATGATTCCGTTCGTGACGCCATCGCGGTCTCGCTTCTGCGCCTCGGCTACGACATCAATACCAGGAATCCCGACGAGGTCAAAGAGGCCAAGGACGAGCTTATAAAGCAGATACCTCTTCTCAAGGGCCTCGGCACCGATAACATCCGCGGCTCCATGGAAAACGGCAAGGCCGCTCTTGCTGTCATCTATTCGGGCGATGCTTTTGCCTGCATGGATGAGAACGAGGATCTTGACTACGTCGTTCCCGACGAGGGTTCCAACGTATGGTTCGATAACGTTGTTATACTCAAGTCCGCCAAGAACACCGAGGCGGCGCATGCCTTCATCAACTTCCTCAACGACGCCAACCTTGCGGCAAGGAACACCGAATTCATTTTCTATTCCACACCCAATGGCGCCGCTATGGATCTGCTTGACGAATACTATACCGGGAACGAGACGTTCAATCCCTCCGACGAGACCCTCTCCCGCTGCAGCGTTTTCCACGACCTGGGCGATTTCGTAAACGTATTCAACGATGCGTGGTACGAGTTCAAGAGCAATCTCGACTGATAAGCTAAACCTTCGGGGCGGCGCATCTGCGCCGCCTCTTTTATTTGCATAATGCAGAAAAACCTGCTATAATATTATGCGTACATAAATTATTCATGGAAGGAACTTTATTTATGAAGATAGCTGTCATCTGCGGCGGCCTGAGCCCCGAAAGGGAAGTATCGCTCTCCACCGGAAGCACCGTAGCTTCCGCCCTGCGTCAAAAGGGCCATTTCGTTGCCCTGGTCGACTCAGCAGCAGACTACCCCTCCGACGTTATTTCGCTTTATTCGGATAAGGATTCCGGCGCTTCCGCCGTCATTCGCGAGGTCGCACCCGATATTGCCGCTCTTTCCGACAGGGTCGAGTACTTCGGCAAAAACGTTATCGCCGTCCTCAAAGAGGCCGATATAGTTTTCAACGCACTCCACGGCGGCGCCGGGGAGGACGGCAGGCTCCAGGCCTGTCTTGACCTGCTTGGCATAAAATATACCGGCACCGGCTCGTCCGGCTGTGCCGTTTCCATGGATAAAACCATCTGCAAGCGTATAATGTTTCCTGTCGAGGGCGTCGATATGCCTGTGGGCGTTACGCTGAACCGCGGTGATTTCGAAGGGAACGAGCAGATCTATGCCGACGAAGTGCTTCAAAGGGTCGGTCTGCCAATGGTCGTAAAGCCCGCGTGCGGCGGGTCATCCGTCGGCGTTTCTATTGTCACCGATCGGGAGGAGCTGCTTCCCGCGATCGAGCTTGCCCTGTCGTACGAGCCGAAGGCCGTTGCAGAGCAGTACGTCAAGGGCCGCGAGTTCTCCTGCGGCGTGCTTGGAGGCCGTGCGCTGCCCGTTATCGAGATACGCCCGAAGTCCGGTTTCTACGATTATAAAAACAAGTATCAGTCCGGCTGTACCGATGAGATATGCCCTGCGGACATTCCCGAGTCGGCGTCCGAGCGTATGAAAGCCGCCGCCGTCAAAATGCACGAGGAACTTGGCCTTTGCGCTTATTCGCGCACCGATTTTATTATGACCGAGGACGGCAGGGTCTGCGCGCTTGAGGCGAACACCCTTCCCGGCATGACTCCCATGAGCCTGCTTCCGCAGGAGGCCGCGGCGGCGGGCATAAGCTTTATCGAGCTTTGTCAAATCATCGTTGAGGAGAGCCTGAATAAGTATGATCGAACTGACTCTTAACGAGGTCCTCGAGGCGACGGGCGGCAGGGCGTTCGGAGCTTTTGCCGATTCGCCGATAACAGGCGTCACGCTCGACAGCCGCAAGGCGGAAAAGGGCGGCCTTTTCGTTGCGATAAAGGGCGAAAAAGCCGACGGTCACAGCTTCGTTCCAAAGCTTGAAGGCATAGTCTCCGCTGCGCTGGTCGAGCATCCGGTAGACTGCGCCGTTGCGCAGATAATCGTGGATTCCACTTATCGTGCGGTCGGCGATATCGCGCGCCTCATACGCGAAAAGTCCGGCGTTTACGTTGTTGGCGTCACAGGGTCCGTCGGCAAGACCACCGCAAAGGAGATGACCGCTGCAGTCATTTCCAGGCGTTTTTGCGTGCATAAGACCGAGAAAAACCATAATAACGAGCTTGGCCTTCCCATCACGCTTTTTGCATTGGAGCCGGAGCATGAGGTTGCCGTTCTCGAAATGGGCATAAGCTATTTCGGCGAGATGAGCCGCATTTCGGCAATTGCACGTCCCGACCTTGCCGTTTTCACCAATATAGAAAACGTCCATACCGAAAACCTCGGCGACCGTGCCGGAGTGCTTCGCGCAAAGACCGAGCTTGTAGCCAATATGCGCGGCAATACGCTTATTCTCAACGCTGAGGACGACAAGCTTGCCTCTTACAAGCTCCCCAACGGCAAAAAGGCCGTGTACTACGGGTTTTCTCCCGCCTGCTTCACCTATGCTTCGGACGTCGTCTATAACGGCATGGACTCCGCTTCGTTCACGCTCCATATGGGCAAGGATTCCATAAACGTGCTTCTTCCCGCCTCCGGAAGGCATCACGTACTCGACGCGCTTGCCGCTGCCGCCGCGGGTCACGAGATGGGCCTAACTATGGAGGAGATCAGGGACGGCCTCGAAAGCTTTAAAAACGTGGGCGGGCGCATGGAGCGAATCCCCTTCAAGGGCGCCGTTATAGTCAATGACTGTTATAACGCAAGCCCCGCTTCCATGTGCGCGAGCCTTGACGTGCTTGCAAGGGCCGGAGGACGCAAGATAGCGCTTCTGGGCGATATGCTGGAGCTTGGCGAGAACGAGGCCGAGCTTCACCGTTCCGTCGGCCGCAAGGCGGCGGAGGTGGGGCTGTATGCGCTTGTCGCCGTCGGTCAAAGGGCCGCCTTCATCGGTGAAGGCGCGCGGGAGGCGGGCTTTGAAAACGTCGTGTTTTCTGATAAGGACGGCGCGGCGGAGTACCTTTCGTCCATCCTTTGCGAGGGCGATACTCTGCTTGTAAAAGCCTCGCGCGGCATGGCGCTTGAGGACGTCATTGCCAATATCAAAGACAGGGGGTAACGGAATGGAACTTAAGCTTGATACCGGTGTAACCTATGCCGTGGCGCTTTCCGGCGGCGGGGCAAAGGGCGGTTACGAAGTAGGCGTTTGGCGTGCGCTTGAAGAAGCCGGTATAAAATACGACGCCGTAAGCGGCACTTCGGTCGGCGCATTGAACGGCGCGTTTATGACCATGCGCGATCTCGATACCGCGGAATCCGTATGGCGCAACATACGCTATTCCGACGTAATGGACGTTGACGATGAAAACATGGGCAAGCTTTTTGACAAGAACGTTCGCGGCATCGACATAGGCGGCATGTTCAAAAAGGCTTACGCTACCGTGCGCGACGGCGGCTTTGACATTACGCCTCTTCGCAATATGCTCCATAAATACATCGACACCAAGAGGATAAAGAGCTCCGACGTCGAGTTCTTTATCGTAACCTATTCCATCAGCGACAGACGTGAACTGCCCATTGCGGTCAAGTCTCTTCCTGATGACGATATCTGCGATATGCTCCTTGCGAGCGCTTATTTCCCTGCGTTCAAGAACGAGCCGCTGACCGGCGGGCGCAGGTTCACGGACGGAGGTCTGACCGACGTGCTTCCCATCACGCCGCTCATTCAGCACGGCAGGAGGAACATCATCGCCGTGCGTTTGCGCGACGGCCTCGGTCACGAAAAACGCATCCGCCCGACCGACGCAGTTAAGATCACCTATATCGAACCCAAACGCAAGCTCGGCAACACGCTGAACTTCTCGTCTGAGCAGGCAAGGTTCAATATGGAGCTGGGCTATTATGACGCCAAAAGGGTACTCTATGGGCTTGGCGGCGACTACTACTATTATGAGCGCACCATAAACGAGCAACAGGCGCTGGACGAGCTTATCTCCATTGTCCGTGCGGCATATCCGAAGCAGCCGGAAGATCTGTCGCTTCGCCGCATACACGAGGTCTGCATTCCGCGCATCGCGCACGAAGCCGGCGCCGAAGGAGACTATTGCGACGTCCTGATGAGATGGGCCGAGCTTGAAGCGCAGCGGCAGGGCATACCGGAGTTCCGGATCATGAAGGATACCGAGCTTGTCGAGCTGGTCAAAGCCGGACTGAACGGAGACTCAAGCAAAACCCTTGCCAAAGCCGTGCGCAGGTGACTTATGCCGCGGCCCGATATTTCGCTTTCGAAGGAGCTGCCAACAGCCGATTTCGTGCGTGATTACGTTGATATCCCGCTTTGCGAAAACGGCTGTTCGCATTGCGTGCGCTATGGTAAATACTGGACCTGCCCGCCCTTCGGCTTTTCAAGGCTCGAATTCTGGACCCGCTATTCTGCCGTGCTGCTTTACGGCAAAAAGGTTTTTGTTTCAGAGTCCCTAAGACGGGAACCGCTTCCCGATACCGTGCTGTATGATGAATGGGAAAGGCTCCTGGCTCCCTCCAAAAAGAGGCTTATGGCCGAGCTTTACGCAATGGAGCAGAGTACGCCCGGCTCGCTTGCGCTCTCCTGCGGTGGCTGCGGGCTCTGCGCAAGCTGTACACGCCCGCAGGGCGAACCCTGCCGAAACAGCGACCGTATGCGCTGGTCGGTCGAAGCGCTGGGCGCCAACGTCGAAAAATGCGTAAGCGAGCTTTTGGGCGAAAAACTCCTCTGGGCGGAGGGCGGGAAACTTCCCGAATACTTCGTGCTCATGGGAGCCTTGCTGATACCGTAACGATTTCCCCTTAACAGGGGTTTTTAAGTATCCCCAAGCTCCTTCTGTGCTTTATAGTTCAATATCCCTTCGCATATACCAAGCGCGATAGTGCTGCGGTATTCTTCCGTCTGAAGCAGCGCCTCGTCGTCCGGGTTTGACAAAAACCCGCATTCAACAAGTACCGAAGGCGCTTTAGGTACCCTCAGCACAAACAGGTCTTCGGGGTTTGACTGCCTTGGTGTACGGCAGGTTCGCTCGCAAAGCGCACCCATCACGCAGTCTGCAAGCTGTTTTCCTTCGGTCGAACCCTTCATATAAAACACCATCGGCCCGGATACCGTGCTGTCACGGAATTTGTTCATGTGTATGCTTACAGCGATATCGGCGCCATCGGTGCAAAGTATCCGCTTGCGCTCCTGCATATCCTCGTTCTTCGTTTCGCCTATAGCGCCTTCGTCCGTACGCGTCATATATACGCCTATGCCGCGCGAAAGAAGCAGGTTTTTAAGTTCCTTTGCAACCAACAGATTAAGCTCCGATTCGACAGTACCGCCGTTTCCAACGGCGCCTCCGTCAAATCCGCCGTGACCCGCGTCGATCACGACGGTAAACGCGGAGGCGGGGGAGGCGGATGCCGTTTCTTCGGCGTCATCCACGCCCGCTATCGTCATTATGCTGTCCGTACCCGTAAGACCGAGCCAGGCAAGGCTCAATGTCCCCGCCATAACGAGCAGAGTCAAAAGCACGTCCCCCGCTTTTTTCAGCGATCGATCAATATGCAAAAAAATCACCTCCCGCCAAAATGTATGGGAGGTGACTGAAGAATAGACCCTTATCCGTTTTTGAGTATCCTGATTATTGCATAGATGAGTCCCGCGACGACCGCGGCTCCTACTATGAACCATACGGCTATCGGCACCTGCAGCAGGCTGAAACCACCGCCGACGTCTTCCGAGGGTACGGGAGCGGGCTCGTCGGTCGTCTGCGACTTGTCCACGGTAAGCTCCTGGGTCATCAGCAGCTCTTCGGGTCTGCCGCCCGCCGAGGCGTAAAGCTCCACCGTGTATTCGCCGGGCTCCGGTACTGTCTGTTCGGATAACAGCAGTGTTCCAAGTGCGGTTTCGTTTTCGGCGCATTCCGAGAACAGCTCAAATTCCTTGCCCTTTTTTCCAGTTCCCTTTACCCTGACTCCCGTTATACCGGCGTCGTTATGCACGAAGCCCTCTATCATAAGTGCGCCTTCAAACATGAACCTTGCCTGAGTATCCCATGCGTATTGCCCCTCCTGCCACACGGCGTACAGTACCGGGAACAAAAGCCCGGTAACGCTTTCGCCGGGAGATACCGTCCTGCCTGTTCCGTCGGCAGAGGTGTTCCATCCCATGAACTTGTACCCGAACCTTGCAGGCTGTTCCTCGGGAACGGTGAAGGAATCAATGTAGCATTCTCCGTTCGGCGCGCCGTCGCCGCCGTTTGCATTATAGGATACGCACACGGCTCCGGTGCCGATCGAAAAAGTACTGTGCGATTCGCGCGTCAGCACCATATCCTCTCTGCCGGGTATGCTTGCCCTTACAGTAACGGTGATAAGGCAGTCGTAAATGCCGCCGGAAAAATTTGCGTTTTTCAGCGACTCGGCAAGCTCCGTCCCCGCAAGCGACGCCGTACCGTGCGTATGCGGTGCATATTGCCCCGTGAATACCGTCGTGCCGTCAGGCAATGCTATTTTGATATCGACAAGCTCTATTTCATGCCGCGAATGAACTGCTGCGTCAAGCTCCGGAGCTTCGCCCACGGGGTGTTCCCGCGTCAGCGCATCGCCGTAGTCGACCGTTATGTCGTTTATTACGCAGGCAAAAGCAAGTTCGCCCGCGTCTGCCCGGTAGTATTCACCCTCGTGGTACACGGATACGCTGTCGCCGGAAACCCCGCATACCATCACGGGCGAGCCCGCAGGCAGGGTTTTTTCGGCCGCACCCTTTTTCATCACAAAATCGGTTTGGGAAGTCATTAGCACGGCCGTGGGAGTGCAGGACGTCAGCCCGGCTCCTTCGATGTACCCGGCAAACCCTTCGGACGAAAGATTCTGCGCCAGCGTATAGGCCTCCGCCGTGCTTTCCGCCTCCATTATAACCGATATAAGCTCCAGCCCGCCCTGTTCGTAAAGCAACACAAGGCTGTTGTCCATGCCGCTGTCATAACCCGCCTTCAGCCCGGTGCATCCGTCAATGCCAAGCGCGGCATTAGTGTTTTCAAGCTCTATACTGCGCGCTCCCAAAGAACAGATATATAAGGGGGAGTTGGCAGCCTCGCGGAATATGGGGTGCGTCAGGCACTCTCTTGCCAAAAGCGCCATATCGTGCGCGGTGGTGTAATGCACGCCGGAGCTTAACCCGTAGCTGTTTTCGAAAGAAGTGCCGGACATGCCAAGCTCAGCGGCGCGCTCGTTCATTCTGTTGACGAATGCCTGAGTGCTGCCGGACACGGTCTGCTCTACGGTAAAGGCGGCGTCCGCAGCTCCGCAAAGCATAAGGCCGTACAAAAGGTCGCGCAGAGTCGGCGTATCATCTTCTTTAAGACCCATCTGTGCCGCCCTTGCACTCCATGTGGAATTGACCTTATTCAGCGGATCAAGCGAATCGTCCCAGGCGTCGTCCGGCGTTGACTCTATCAGCAGCAGCGCCGTCATCAGCACAGTAAGCGAGCCGGGCTTGACCTGCTTGGCGCTGTTCGCCTCGCTTATGACAGCGCCGCTTCCCGCGTCCATAAGCGCGGCTGATGCGCCGCCGGCGTTCGTAAACCCCGCGCCGGCATCAGGGGGGAGGGTGTACGCAAAAGCGCCCACGGCCCAGACCGACGTAAGGAAAACAGATATGATAAAAGCCGAAATGCGTTTCATTTCAACCTCCGGAACGTACTTTTCCTTATTTTAACCCATCTATTCGCTTCTTGCAAGCCATTATCCCGTGTGCTATAATAAATATTCGGAATGGGGCGTCTGCCGAGCGTTCGGCTCACGAAACCATAATGCATCTATCAAGGAGGCGGCTATGTCCAAATACTTTGGTACGGACGGCTTCAGAGGCGAGGCCGGCGTCGATCTTACAGTGGATCATGCGTTTAAAATAGGCAGGTTTCTCGGACACTATTTCGAGAGGGACCGCGAATGCCGCGTTGTTATAGGCAAGGATACAAGGCTTTCAAGCTATATGTTCGAGTGCGCGCTTACGGCGGGGCTTACATCCTCCGGCGCGGACGTTTACCTTATGCACGTTACTACGACTCCCAGCGTTTCGTACATCGTACGCTCCGAGGGTTTCGACTGCGGGATCATGATCTCCGCTTCGCATAACGCGTATCACGACAACGGCATAAAGCTCATCAATTCTCGGGGCGAGAAGATGGAGGATTCCGTCATAGACGTTATAGAAAGGTATCTTGACGGCGCACTTCCCGATCCGCCCTATGCAACGGGTTCCCGTATCGGCCGCGCGATCGACCATGCTGCCGGATGCAACCGCTATATCGGTTACGTCATTTCGCTCGCAACCCACTCCTACAACGGAAAGAGAATAGGCCTTGACTGCGCAAACGGCTCTACGTGGGCGATAGCAAAGAGCGTTTTCGACGCACTCGGCGCAGAGACCTACGTTATCGGCAATTCCCCGGACGGCACCAATATCAACGCCGATTGCGGCTCCACGCATATTGAGGCTCTGCAGCGCCTTGTGCGCGAAAAACATCTTGACGCGGGCTTTGCATTCGACGGTGATGCCGACCGCTGCCTTGCCGTCAACGAAAAGGGCGAGGTCGTAAACGGCGACGCCATACTCTTTATCTGCGGGAGGCATATGCACCAAAAGGACGCGCTTGCAAACGATACCGTCGTGACAACGGTCATGAGCAATTTCGGCCTGTATAAGGCATTTGACGCCTGCGGCATAAAGTACGAAAAGACCGCAGTCGGCGACAAATACGTTTATGAAAACATGCGTCAGAACGGGCATCTTCTTGGCGGCGAGCAGTCGGGCCACATAATCTTCTCCAAGTATGCCACGACGGGCGACGGCCTTATCACGGCCATAAAGGTGATGCAGGTGATGCTTGATCGCAAGCTTCCGCTTTCGGAGCTGACCGCTGATCTCGAAACGTATCCGCAGGTGCTTAAAAACGTCAGAGTGCCTGACAAGGACGCCGCGCTTGCGGACCCGGACGTCGTCAAGGCCGTTGAGGATGTCTCCGCGTCGCTCGGTGATAACGGCCGCATACTTCTGCGCAAATCAGGCACCGAACCGGTGCTTCGCGTAATGGTGGAGGCCCCCACGCATGATGAATGCGAATCTTTGGTTGATTCCGTCATCGGCGTAATGCGTGATAAGGGCCTGGTGCTTACGGTAAAGTGAGGGCGTCATGTATACTGTAAACGATCTTTATGACCTTGACCGAACTTTGGCGCGCCGTCTTTTTGACGGACTGACCTATCCGTGGGAGGCGCTCGATCTTATCAAGCCCTTTATTCTGCAGCTTGGCAAGTCCCTTCCCGCCGATGAGTTCGACTCTCCGGAGGAGGGCGTTTGGATAGCGAAGGATGCACACGTTTTCGCCTCCGCGTATATCGGCGCTCCGTGCATCATCGATCACGGCGCAGAGGTTCGCCATTGCGCGTTTATACGCGGCAGCGCCATAATCGGCAAAAACTGCGTCGTCGGCAACTCCGTTGAGCTTAAAAACGTCGTGCTTTTCGACGGCGTTCAGGTACCGCATTACAATTACGTCGGCGACTCCATTCTGGGGTACAAGTCCCATATGGGCGCCGGCTCCATCACGTCAAACGTCAAGAGCGACAAAACTCTCGTATGTGTAAAGGGCAAGGGAGAGACTATCGAAACGGGACGCAAAAAGTTCGGCGCAATGCTCGGCGACTTCGTTGAAGTCGGCTGCAACTCGGTTCTGAATCCGGGTACGGTCATAGGCCGCTGCACTAACATCTATCCCGTTTCCCGCGTTCGCGGCGTGATACCGGCAAACAGTATTTTTAAGGGCCCGGACGATATAGTCGAAAAGAAGTAACATCAAGCCGCAGGCTCGCCTGCGGCTTTCAAATCAGGTTTTCAAGCGACGCCTCGTTGGTCGCATACAGCCGTTCAAGCTCCGTCAGCACTGCGGTCAGCTCCGCCAAAAGCTGCGCCTTGTCGCCGGCCTCGGCAAGCTCCGACGCGGCGGAAAGCGCGTGGCAGAGGTCCGTCACGCCGTCGTGGTCAAACAGCATCAGCAGCACGCTTTTTTCCGCATTGGTCTTTTCAGCCATCTCCAGTATAAGTATCTGAGCTTTCTCGGTTTCTGACGTTTGCGTCAATTCTATTGCCGCTCTTGCTCTTGGTTCAAGATATGACTTCAGCTTATTAAGCTTCATCTGCGGCAGTATGCACGCGGCGATCAGCATTGCGGCGGCGGCCCCTGCGAACAACGCCGATGCGGCACGCGCTTTGATCAGATTCCTTCTATCCACCCGCTCCTCCTATTGAAAGCCTTACGGGTACTCCCGATCTGCTTCCTTCCTTGATCTGCAAAACGAACCGTCCGTCCGATTCGATACAGACATACAAACACTCTTTTATCTTGACATCGGCATACTTTTTCAATCCGGCTTCAAGTTCCCGCTCGTTAAGGCCGGCAGCCTCAAGACTTCCTCTGACAACGGCCCCGTCGGTCACCGCAAGCACAGACGGGCGCTCGGCCTGCGTGCCGCCTTCTTTTTTCATTGCGCTGAGGCTGCCGTTCGTTTCCATAATACAGTATTTCACGTCAACAGGCGAGAATACGTCCTTCAGCCTGAGCTGCTCGAACAATTCGAACACGGTCATGCTTACGGCCTTCAAAGCATCTTCGAGTATCACGCCTTCCCGAATCAGCATTACCGGAGACCCGTTCACGATACGTCTTACGGGCTCGCTTTTCATTGCAAGCTTTGCGGCAAAACCGTGCAGCAAAAACAGCGTCAGCACCGGCACAAGCCCGTATAACAGAGGTATCGACCCGTCCGTTATAGGCGCCGAGGCCGAGTCTGCTATCAAAAGCGACACAACAAGGTCAAAAGGCTGCATGTCCGAAAGCTGTCTTTTTCCCATCAGCCGCATCACTCCGAATACGGCAGTATAGATTATCACCGTTCTTGCCAATACCGTGATCATGCTGTTATTATGTAAAAAAGGGCCTGCGCTTATTCCGCGAAAAAGATTGAAAACAGCGTTCGCCTGTGGTATCATATCCAAAAACCGGGAGGTGCTTATGAAGGCTGTTCGTATTTTGGCGGCGGTATTGGCAGTCGCTGCGCTCATGACCTGCGGCTGTACGGGCAACAAAAAACAGCCCGATGAGCTGCCCAAAATGGCGTCGGATCCGGAGCTTCTGAAAATGTGGGACGCATACTCCATGCTCGACGGCGTACCCCGTTATTCGCTCGGGGGTATATTCGACAATTTCTATACAGGCGAAGACGGGTCTGTTGTGGTTTCGTTCTTCGGCGTAACCGCAGATGATTACGAGGCCTACTGCGCCGAAGTGCTGGCATCGGGCTACCACCTGAAGGAAGGCTCGGATATCTGGGTAAATCAGGGCATGTCCGGCGTACCCATATTCTATAAGGGGACGAAAGGCCTGACTCTGATCTGGAATATGAACGGGAATCTCGATATCAGCTCCGAACCGACTGTCAACTGAACAGCCCGCGGCTGTCGAATATCCGCAGATAAAGGGCGACGTCTTCTTCGTACGAATCGACGCCCTTTTCCTGATCGTTCGCCTTAAGATATCCGTCGTTCAGCTCCTGCGCGCTCTTCCTCAATTCGCTCTCATACTTATCGCAGTGCGCGGAGTAGTCCTTAAGGTCGCGCAGTACCGCCTCTGCGTAAGTGCCAGAGATCTCGTCGTATGCGTCGGGGTCCGCCTTGTAAAGCGCGCTCATGCAGTGCACAAGGGCGTGCATCGCGGCTGAGTATTTGAGAGCATGGCTGTTAGAAGCCTCGCAAACGAGATACCCCAGGAAATTGGCATCCTCTTCCGCGGCATACCCCAGGTAATGCGCGGTCTCGTGAGCTGCCGAATGCGCAAGAAAGAGAGAAGGCTCGTTTGTGTTTACGTTTGGCTCTTCTGTCAAAAAAACGAATATACCCGTTATACCGAGCGCTGAGAACAATTCCGACGAAGCAAGCCCCTTTACCTGCGGCACGTCGCCGCAGAAAGAAGGATGCAGCTTTGAAAAATCACCGAACGCTTCCTGAACATCCTGCCGGATGTCGGAAAAATCCTCCGAAAATACTCCGTTGCCTCCGCGCGTGACAAGCTCAGCTTCAGCATTCGCCTCCTGCGACAGCTTTACGCACAGCGCGTAAAGTTCCTCAGTAGAGTATTCACGGTCAGGAAGATCGAGCTTTTCCGCTAATCCCATGCGGTGGTAGTTTAATCCCCACATCAAATAAAACGCCGAAACAAGATACGCAAAAGTCACGGCGACGCTTATCAAAAACGAAAGCATCCTTATCAGAGCGTCGCGCTTGAATGAGAACAGCCTTACTGCATGGATTATAAACAGCACGCAAAGAGTCAGCGCAGCGCCCAAAAAAACGGTCTCCGCCGCAGAGAACGGAAGTGCGCGCGTGAGTTTTGAAACGGCGTCCCTTATCATTGGATACAGACCGTTCGAATACAGCCCTTCCACGACGGAGGGTGCTTTTTTTGCGGCGTTCGTCAGCAGAAAAGTCAGCGGCAGCACCAAAAGCTGCGGCAGCCTTGCAAGCTGGCGCGGCAGGGAATACTCTCGCATCTGCAGCCTCCTTCGTTTTCTATATGATTAGTATATCCCCGTAAAGCTTACAGCGCAATCGTCATTTTTGAGGGGGTACGCACTTTTTGTGTCAAAAAAAGAACGAGGGAAACAAGTTTTATATACGAAAACATTGACAGCCCGCCTCCGCGGTGATAAAATATATCGGTGGATATACAGCTTGCGGGCATATGTGCCCGCACCGCCGTTAATCGGCAGAACGGAGTTATGATGGCAAAAAGTTTTCTTAAAGCCCTGACAGGCGTTCATGTGCCTCACAGGAAGAATACCGCGCTGATGGAGGCTGTCAGGATGCCTGCTCCCGCAGAGGTGGTCATTCCCACGGTGATGCATATCGGAGCGCCGGCCAAACCCGTTGTAAAGCCCGGGCAAAAGGTCAAGGTGGGCGAGCTTATCGCGGAGTCGGGCGGCTTTATATCTGCGCCCGTACACGCATCTGTTTCCGGAACGGTCAAAAAGATAGAGGATATAGTTCTTTCCAACGGGCGAATGGCCCCCGCCGTTTTTATTGAGTCCGACGGCGAGATGGCCCCGTTCGAGGGCATTGCCCCGCCCAAGGTAGACACGCTTGCAGACCTTGCCGACGCCGTTCGTCAAAGCGGTATAGTCGGCCTTGGCGGAGCCGGCTTCCCCACAAGCGTCAAGCTTGCAATAAAGGATATAGAGCAGGCGGAGTATTTCGTCATAAACGGCGCGGAGTGTGAGCCTTACATAACGAGCGATACCCGAACGATGCTCGACTATACCGATTACGTCGTGCGCGGCGCCCGCCGCATCGCGGATTACTTAAAGCCCAAGGCCGTTTATATCGGCATTGAAAACAACAAGCCCAAGTCCATACTTGCGCTGCGCGAGCGGTTCAAAGACGACAGGCGCGTTATCGTAAAGGCCCTTCCTCCCATGTACCCTCAGGGCGGCGAAAAGGTGCTTATCTACAACACCACCGGCCGCATCGTGCCGGAGGGCAAACTGCCCCTTGACGTGGGTGTTGTCATAATGAACGTGACGACGCTTGCAAATATCGAGATGTACATAGAAACCGGCATGCCGCTTGTCGAAAAGCTCGTTACCGTCGACGGTTCCGCGGTTGCTGAACCTAAGAACGTGCTCGTTCCCATCGGCACAAAGGTCGGCGATGTGTTTGAGTTTTGCGGCGGCTTTAAGGAGGAGCCGGGCAAGCTCCTCTACGGCGGTCCTATGATGGGCACCGCAGTACCCGACCTTGACGCGCCGATTCTCAAAAACACCAATGCGATACTTGCATTCAACAGGCATGATTCAGAGCTGCAGAAGGAGACTCCGTGCATTCGCTGCGGCAATTGCGTCAATCACTGTCCCATGCGCCTTAACCCGCCCGCCATCGCAAAGGCGTTCAACTTCAAGGACGGTGAAAAGCTATATAAATACCGTGTTAATCTGTGCATGGAATGCGGCGCCTGTTCGTTCGTATGTCCCGCACATCAGCCCATCGTGCAAAGGCATAAGCTCGCAAAGCTCATGCTGCGCGAATGGCAGAATTCCGTAAAGGAGGAAAAGGAATGATGGAACAGACTGACAGCGGTAAATTCATCGTTTCGGTCTCGCCGCATATCAATTCCGGCCGCACTACGCGGGGCATAATGCTTGACGTTATCATCGCGCTTCTGCCCGCGCTTATAGCCGGATGCGTCATATTCGGGCTTCGCGCGCTGCTTGTCGTATGCGTTTGCGTCGCTTCATGCCTTGTCGGCGAGACTCTCTTTAACCTTGCAACCAAAAGGCCGCAGACCGCAGGCGATCTTTCGGCTGTCGTAACAGGCCTGATCCTCGGCATGAACCTGCCTGCGTCCGTAGGCATATATCCCGCGATAGTCGGCAGCCTTTTTGCCATCGTGGTTGTAAAATGCCTTTTCGGCGGGCTTGGGAAAAACTTCGCAAACCCCGCTGCGACTGCAAGGGTGTTCATGCTCATCGCCTTTACCGAGACAATGAGCTCCACCGCGGCCATCAGGATCGCAGCAGACGCCGTCGCTTCCCCCACGCCGCTTGCCGTGCTGGAGGGGGCGGAGGGCAAGCTTCCTTCCATAGTCGATATGCTGCTTGGCTTAAGGGGCGGCGCCATCGGTGAGACCTGCGCCGTTGCGCTGCTGCTCGGATTCCTGTATCTGCTTATCCGCAGGGTCATCACCCTGCATACCCCGGTCGTGTACGTCGGCGTCGTGTTCCTGCTCTCATGGGCGCTGGACGGGAGCGTCACACAGGCGCTGTACCAGGTGCTCTCCGGCGGCCTGCTCATCGGCGCGATATTTATGGCGACCGACTACGTTACCACCCCTACTACAAACCTTGGCAAATGCATATTCGCGCTTGGATGCGGGCTGTTAACGGTGCTGATACGCAGGCTCGGAGCTTACCCCGAGGGCGTTTCGTTCTCCATTTTGCTTATGAACCTGTTTACGGGATTCATTGATAAGGCTTCCGCCAAAAAGCCTCTTGGGGAGGTGAAAGCATGAACGATAAAATCAAGAGCGTTATAGTGCTTACCGTCATCTGCCTCGTTGTGACCGCCCTGCTTGCCGTGACCAACAGCTTTACAGCCCCGGTGATACAGGACGCCCGCGACAAAAAGGTCAAGGAATCGCTGCGTGCAGTACTGCCCGACATGTACAGCATACGCGATGCCGAGCTCCCCGAGGGCGCTCCCTCCACCGTCAAGGCTATCTACATCATTGACGATAAGGATTATGCCGTAGTGCTGTCTACAAATTCCGCCTACTCGAACGGCGATATGGGCATCACGGTAGGCATCGGAGAGACGGGGGAGATACTGGGAGTTAAGCTGACTTCCTACTTCGAGTCCAAGGACTTCGGGCGGGAGACGTACCCCGCGCAGTTCATCGGGAAAAACGCCGACTCCATCTCGGGGATCGACGTGTTTGCCGGAGTTACCTATTCCTCTAAAGCGTTCAAGTCCGCACTTTCCGACGCTTTTAAAGCCGTAGAACTCATCAAAGGAGGTGAAGCGGAGTGAAAAAGCTGAAAATACTCCTCAACGGTCTGCTTAAAGAAAACCCCGTTCTGGTGCTCGTGCTCGGTACTTGTCCCACACTTGCGATGAGTGTAAGCGTGATAAACGCCATCGCAATGGGTTTGGCGGCAACTGCGGTACTTACCTGCTCCAATATGGTCATTTCGCTTTTGCGCAAAGTCATCCCCGATACCGTCAGGATCCCCTGCTACATTGTCGTTATCGCCGGATTCGTTACGCTTGTACAGATGCTGATGGAGGCATACCTTCCCGACCTTTATGAGATGCTCGGCGTTTACCTTGCGCTCATAGTTGTCAACTGCATCATACTCGGGCGTGCCGAGATGTTCGCCAACAAGCATAACGTAGGCGAGTCGGCGCTTGACGGCCTGGGCATGGGCTTTGGCTTTACGCTTGCTCTGCTCGCCATGGCCGCCGTGCGTGAGGTACTCGGCAATGCGACCTTCGCCGGTATGAAGATCGCTTTCCTCGAGCCGTATAAGATCTCGTTCCTGACTGCGCCTCCGGGCGGCTTCCTTGTGTTCGGGTGCCTCATTGCGCTCGTTGCACACATAACGCGCGGCAAAGCTCCTCAAAGGAAAAGCTTCGACTGCGAAGGCTGTCCGTCGGCGTCGTTCTGCCGCAAAGACACGGCTTCATGTGCCGAATCGACTGAAAACGGAGGTACCGTAAATGGAAACGTTTAAGCTCATGCTGAAGATCATAATGACCTCGGTATTGGTCAACAACTATGTGCTTTCCAAGTTTTTGGGTATCTGCCCGTTCCTCGGAGTGTCCAAAAAACTCGATCAGGCGTCGGGTATGGGCATTGCGGTTATTTTCGTAATGCTGCTTGCCACAGCCGCCACCTGGCCCATTCAAACTTACCTGCTCGATCCAAACGGCCTTGGCTACCTGCAAACGATAGTCTTTATACTCGTCATTGCGGCCCTCGTCCAGTTTGTTGAGATCGTGCTTAAAAAGTACATCCCCTCGCTCCATGCGTCGCTGGGCGTGTACCTGCCTCTCATCACAACCAACTGCGCCGTGCTCGGCGTCACCATCAACAACATAACCGACGGATACAATTTCCTTGAGTCCATGGTAAGCTCACTTGGCTGCGGCCTCGGATTCCTGCTTGCAATGGTCATATTCGCCGGCGTGCGTGAAAGGATGGAGGAGGCCCTGCCTCCGAAGGCGTTCCGCGGAGTTCCCATAACACTTGCGGCCGCTTCCATAGTGTCGCTTGCTTTCTACGGTTTCGGCGGCATCGTAACGAGTATATTCGGGGAGTAATGCTATGAGTCCGGTTCTTCTTGCGATCATTTCAGTTACAGCCATCGGGCTTATATGCGCGGTGGTGCTTGCCGTTGCTTCCCATTTTATGGGAGTTCCCGTCAACGAGAAGGAGGTAGCCATCCGCGAGTGCCTCCCCGGCGCCAACTGCGGCGCATGCGGCTTTACCGGCTGTGACGGTTATGCAAAGGCGCTTGCCGAGAAGGAAGGCATAAAAACGAACCTGTGCGTTCCCGGTGCGGACGCCGTGGCAAAAAAGATTGCCGACGTTCTCGGAGTCGAGAGCGAGGACGTCATCGAGCAGGTCGCATTCGTGCATTGTGCCGGCGATTGCTACAACCATAAGCAGAAGCATATTTATGAGGGGATCTCCTCCTGCCGCGCCGCTCAGATGCTTTACGGCGGCAAGGGTATGTGTTCTCACGGATGCCTCGGCCTTGGCGACTGCGCCTCCGTCTGCCCTCAGGATGCTATCTGCATTGAAAACGGCATAGCTCACGTCGATACCAGAAAATGCGTTGGATGCGGACTCTGCGCAAAGGCCTGTCCCAACCATATCATTGAGCTTTTCCCGGATGTTACCCGGGTGGTAGTTACCTGCTCTAACCGCGAAAAAGGCGCTTCTGTTCGCAAAAAATGCTCGGCAGGCTGTATTGGCTGCGGGCTTTGCGCAAGGAACTGCCCCCAGGGCGCAGTTTCGGTTGTGAACAACCTTGCCGTAATCGATTATGAGAAGTGCATAGGCTGCGGCGTCTGCCGTGAAAAATGTCCTACGCATGCAATAAGATTCGCTGATTTTTCAGGCAGGCACAGGTTCTGAACCGCAAAAAATAAAGCGCCCCGCGTTCCGGATAAACTGCGGGGCGCTTTATCGCCGTCATCTTCTCTTCCACGCACTCCTTGAGAAGAGCACTATAATGGGGAATATCTCAAGCCTTCCCGCAAGCATATCGAATATCAGCACCAGCTTAGACAGCACGCTGTAGCCTGAATAATTCAGCGTCGGGCCTATGCCCTCAAGACCGGGGCCCATATTGTTAAAACACGAAACAACCGCTGTAAGGTTCGTCGTAGTGCTGAAATTATCAAGGGATACTATAACAAAACTCGCTATCACGATCAGCACATATGCACAGAGATAACCGTTTGTGTTGCGCAGCACGGTCTCGTCAACAACGGAACCGTTCATCCTGACAGCCTGCACTTTGTTGGGATACAGCACCTGCCTGACGTTTCTGCGGAGTATCTTCACAACAAGCAGGCCGCGTCCTATCTTGAAACCGCCTCCTGTCGAGCCCGCTGAAGCGCCTATGAACATCAGAGTGAACAGTAAGCCTTTTGAGAATGAAGGCCACAGATCGAAGTCCGTGGTCGCAAAGCCGGTTGAAGACAGCAGACTTCCGACCTGGAAAGCGGAATGCCTGAGCGATTCTCCGAAGGTGGGGTACATTCCCCGAATGTTGATCGTGATGGCTGCGATACAGAAAACCGCTACGCAGACATATACTCTCAATTCTTCATCTTTAAGTATGTTTTTGAATTTGCCCGTCAGTATCAGATAATAACACGAAAAGTTCACGCCGAACAGGAACATGAACACCGTGCATACCCATTGAATATATGGCGAATAGCTTGCAATAGACGTATTGAGCACGCCGAACCCACCTGTGCCGGCAGTTCCGATGGCAATACATACGGCGTCGAATATGGGCATTCCGCCGCAGATAAGGAATACAAAGTCAAGGACCGTCAAGAGTATGTACATTCCGTACAGTATCGTTGCGGTCTGCTTCATGCGCGGCACAAGCTTTCCCACGTCGGGACCGGGGCTTTCGGCCCGCAGCAGGTGCATAGTAAACCCGTCGCTGCGTCCGCTGATGGGGACAAGCGCCAGCAGGAATACAAGCACGCCCATGCCGCCAAGCCAATGGCTGGTGCTTCGCCAAAGCAGCATTCCTTTTGAAAGCGCTTCCACGTCGTTTAATATGGACGCACCGGTCGTTGAAAAACCCGATGCGATCTCAAACAGCGCATCGATATAGCTCGGGATCTCACGCGAAATTACAAAGGGCAGAGCGCCGAAAAGGCTCATTATTATCCAGCAGAACCCAACGCATACAAGCCCGTCGCGCGAATAAAAACCTTTTTTGGCCTTTCTCGAAACAAGCCACAGCAGGCTTGCGGCAACAAGTATAATGCTTATCGTGATAAGGAATGCCACGGCCGACGATCCCGCGCCGCCAAGCGCGCACAGAAGCATCGCCGGTAGCATAAAGGCAGCCTCAACAACAAGAATGTATGAGATCAGCCGTCCTATCATCCTGTAGTTCATAAAACCAACCCCGCATCATTCAAAGATATCGTTAAGCTTTATGATGGGCCTTCCGGACTCCGAAACGATGATCACCGTGTCGCCCTGATGGAAGCAGGAGTCACCGTTTGGAATCTCAACGTGTGAAAGGTGCAGTATGCTTGCAATCAGCACGTTCTTTTTCAGCCGCAGCTTTTTCAGAGGAACACCGCAGTTGGCGGTATCCTTTGTAACATGGAATTCCATCGCTTCCGCTTTGCCGTCTGCTATCCTGTGTACGGCGATGGAGGTGCCGGTCTGGTTTCGCATGCCGCGTACGTAGCCGACAATGGTATTTGAGCAAAGGTCCTTTGGGCAGACCACGCTTCCGAAGGAGATGCTTTCAAGTATCGCGGAGCTTTCCGTGCGCGAAAGCTTGGTGATGATCTGCTTAACTCCGCAGCTTTTGACGTAAAGAGATATCATCATATTCAGCTCGTCAAGGCCGGTCATGCCAACAACGGCGTCATCCTCCGAAAGCCTTGCACTCTCCCAAAACGCAAGATCGGAAGCGTCTTCGTTGACGATAGATGCTTTGGGCAGAAGCTCAGCCAACTTCACACATTTATCGGCGCTGCGTTCGATTATCAGGACTTCTGTAGAACCCTTTTCGAGCATTTGCGCCAGATAGTACGCAATGCGTCCTCCGCCGCATATAATGACCCTTTTTACCCTGTGAGTTATGATGCCGAGGTTTTTAAGCAACAGCGCCAACTGGTTTGTAGTGGCCGTAACAAAGAGTCGGTCCCCTTCAGCCAAAACAAAGTTGCCCGTTGGCATTATGGCTTCTCCGCCGCGCAGCACGGTGCAAACAAGCGCCTGGCACTTTGTTATCTGTCCAAGCTGCATGAGCTTTATATCCTTTAAGGGACTGTCGGAAGTCACCCTCAGCTCGACTATTTCAACTTTTCCGTGGGCGAATTTTTCGCGTTTCAAAAAACCGGGGTATTTTATCAGCCTTTCGATCTCCTGTGCGGCTTGACGTTCGGGATTTATCAGCAGCGACAGGCCGAGCGAATCGCGCATCATAACGATCTGCTCGCTGTATTCAGGGTTGCGTATGCGGGCGATGGTGTGAATGCTTTTGTTGAGCTTATGCGCTGTCAGACAGCATAAAAGGTTGACCTCGTCCTCGCTCGTTGCTGCGATAAGCAGATCTGCGTTTTCCGCGCCGGCGTGCTGAAGAACGTCCATTGCGGCGCAGTTGCCGTGAACGCACATGATATCGTAGAGCCCCTGACCGGACTCGAGCTTTTTCTTGTTTGAATCGATTATGGTAAGATCGTACCCTTCGGCTGAAAGCTGGCGGGTGAGGGCGGATCCGACCTTTCCGTAACCGGCAATGATTATCTTCATATCGAACCTCATGGATAAAATTTTCGACAGATACATTATAGCACAAAACTTTCCAAAGGCAACATGGAATTGCGTTGATACTGCAATGATTCGGGCGCTGTTAGGGGACGGAGGGGAGTCAGGCGCAGGGCTTCAAATCCCCCGACCCATATTCGCCAACAAAAAAGGCCAACCCCACCCTCCGTAAGGAAGGTGCCCCAAGGTGGCTCTTGTATCTGAATTAAATATTGTTTGATGTGGTATCGGCGTGGCCTTATGGCTACGCCGGTATTTCTTTGCTCTGCGATTCCTTGGCAAGGCGATTCTGGAATGCTTCTTCCGTTCCCTCGGGGCTGAGCTCACGGAGAATGCCAACGCCGCTGTAGTAGACGTTTACAACCTGGTATCGCTTCCCGTTAAGGTACTTTGGAGCATAGACTACGATCCTGTCAATGAATTTGTGGATCAGCTCCGGCGTCAGCTTTTTGATCTTGGTAAGCTGCTTCACCTTGTCGATGAACCGCTGCAGATTCTCCGTCTTGTCTGTCTCGGTTTCCAGATAGGTCTGCATTTCGGGGAGGGCGGCTTTCAGCTTCTGCTGTTCCTACTCGTAAGCCATGGACAGCGTAGCGGTCATCGGAGAGCTTACCCTTGGCGTTGTCCTCGTAAAGCTTTTGGATCAGTCCGTCGATCTCGGCGATAGGGCGTTTTGCCTTGTTCAGCTCCCGGCGCTTTTCCGCAAGCTCCTTCTTCTTGTCCTCGCTATAGCAAACCATCTGCTTCCGTGCGAACTCCTTCTCGAAGATATGTTTGACCTTCACAAATACTGATTTGTCTCACAACTTCAACACGGCGGGCATTTCGCCGTCGTCCTCATCATAAGCTTCGGGAACCTCTTTAAAGCCAAATCCCGCATACATCCTTCGAGCGACTTCATTCTCATTCGCATAGCACAGCCAGGCATATTTTGCCTTTCGGCATGGGCCGGAGCGGATGAAATCGAGTACGAGTTCCAGCGCTTGCTTGCCGTAGCCTTTTCTCTGCCAGCGCTTGTCTATCATGAAACGCCATATAAAGTAACTGTCCCTTGTAAACCAGTATTTTTCATTCAGG
>JAFYHI010000039.1 GCA_017539215.1 Clostridia bacterium
AAGCGCCGGATGAGGTGGACGAAACGGGCTTTATCGGTTTGACAGGGAAGTGCGTATTCTTTTAACCACCTCTTCCACCGCCGCCTTGCGTCGGCGGTCCCCCTTCATTCACCTCTTCCACCGCCGCCTTGCGTCGGCGGTCCCCCTCAACCACCTCATCCACCGCCGCCTTGCGTCGGCGGTCCCCCTCAAACACCTCTTCCACCGCCGCCTTGCGTCGGCGGTCCCCCTTCCCCTCAAAGGGGAAGGAGCAAAAGGGGAAGCGTAACCGGCTGCAAATACTTGCAGCGCGGGCATTGCCCGGGTCACACCGTTTCGACCTCGTATTTTGTAACTCCCGTCACGGTCTCGCCGTCGATCTGGAGGGCGGTGGGTCGGTCGAACTCCACGCTGACCCTGTGGCCCTCGGTCACGGTGCAGGCCTTTTTGTGCTTGACGTGCTCGCCCTTGAATATGGAGGGGAATATGATGAGTGCGCGAAGGGCCCCAATGCCGTGGTAAACGAGGGTGGACACGGTGTGTTCGCGGTTAAGTCTGTTCTGCGCGGGGCAGGCCAGCATGCCGCCGCCGTAGCAGCGCCCGTTCATGGTGGGGGCGAGCCATACCTTTTTATACTCGCGGGTGACGCCGTCCACCGTGACGCGGGCGTTGACGGGCCTGAATTTGCCCAGGAGCCCCTTTATGGCGATCGACGTGTAGTTGACCCTGCCAACTCCCGCCGCGCGCTGACGGTCGCCTTCCTCGCAGCAGTAGCCGTCTATGCCGAAGCCCACGCCGTTTATGAACAGCTTTGTCACGCCGTTTACGGTCACGCGCGGCAGATCCTTTATATAGTCGTTGATCCTGACGAGTCCGTCCTCGGGCTTTTTGCCTATGTCAAACAAAAAATCGTTGCCCGTGCCGGTGCCGTAAAGATATACGTCGTTCTCAAAAGTCACGCCCGCCATGTCGTTTACAAAGCGGTGCAGCGTGCCGTCGCCGCCGCAGATGACCAGCTTTTCATCGCGCCCCAAAAAGGCGAAGACGTCCGCAAAGCTCGCCATGAGCGAAGCGTCGCGGTAGATAAGCGTGTTTCCCGCAAGCAGCCCGTCCAGCGCGTGCGCCGCGGCCTCGCCGTTTTTGCCCCCTGCCAGGGGATTGAAGAGTATCTGATAAGTATCCATATACGCCTCCGTTAGCATTGCTTGCCCGCATTATAATCCAAATGCCGATCGAATTCAACCCGCTGCGCCTTTTACGGACAAAAACCGACCTTGCGTCATATGGACGGACGAGGCGGAAATTGAAAATAAGTTTCAAACAATGGGTGAGTTTACACTAAATATAGCGAAAAATCCCAATATCAAAACGAAATAAGTACCACGGGGACTTGCCGAAATGTGAAAATTCTGTAACTACTGAGGTGTATATTTGGCTCGGTTATTGCAAAACCGATTTTGGTGTGGTACAATTTAGTTTGGTATTGTTCGCAATGAGGGGTCCCTGCGCCCTTTTTACGGAAAACGCGACCAGCCATGGAGGAAGACTATTGAACTATACAGCGGTCTATATAATATTTGCCGTGTGTGCCGTGATCCTTCTTGTACTCGGTATCATCGAGAAGAAGAAGCACCAGAAGCAGGTCGAAAGGATCCCGATGCGCATAAACGTTAACGGCATCCGCGGCAAGTCCACCATCACCCGCATGATCACCGCGATGCTCAGGTATCACGGCGTAAAGGTCATCGGCAAGACCACGGGCTCCGCCGCAAGGATGCTCTATTGGGACGCCGACGAGCAGCCCATCGACCGTAAGCCCGAGGGCGCCAACATAAAGGAGCAGATAGGCGTTATCAGCCGCGCCGCCGATATGGGCGCGGAGGCGCTCGTGTGCGAGTGCATGGCGGTAAACCCCAAGCTTCAGAAGATCTATCAGGAAGAGATGATAAAGGCGCAGATAGGCGTTATCGTCAACGTGCTGCCCGACCATATAGACGAGATGGGCCCCACGCTTGACGAGATCGCCCTGGCCTTTACCGTTACCATACCGTATAACGGGATACTGGTGCTTGGCTCCAGCGATTATACCGAGTACTTTTCGAAGATCGCCGCCGAGCGCGGTACAAAGGTTTTTGTCGCGGATGAGTCCAAAATACCCGAGGGCTACCTTGACAGGTTCAATTACGCGGTGTTCCCCAACAACGTGGCGGTGCCGCTGGCGCTTGCTGAGGCGCTGGGCATACCTTACGAGGAGGCGCTGGAGGGCATACTGACCGCGCCGCCCGACCCGGGCATTGCAACGGTCAACCCCATAGGCGACCCGAAGAACCGCGACTTTTTCGTAAACGGCTTTGCCGCGAACGACCCCGTCTCCACGCTTGAGATATGGGAGTACGTCAAGCACAGGGGCTGCCCCGAGGACAACCTTATTGTGCTTGCCAACTGCCGCGGCGACAGGGGCGACCGCACCCGCCAGATGGCCGAGGACGTGGTGCCCTTCATACCCTGCAAAACGGTCATTGCCGTGGGCAAGAACACCAAGCCCATTACCGACGCCTATCACAAGGGCAAGTTTAAGGCCGAGTACCTGAACCTTGACTCCGCAAAGCCCGCAAAGGTCATTCAGGAGATAGAAAAGAGGCTGGGCGGCGCTGTGGTATTCGGCATAGGCAATATCCACGGCATAGGCGAGGAGCTTATTGAGGGCCTTATGCAAATCGGCAAAAACGAAAAGGAGGATGGCGGCAACGCCTGAATAATATGGAACTGTCATACGTCTACACAACTATCATACTGGGAATAGCCGTAAGCCTTATTTTTACCGAGATAACCGGCATCTCCGCGGGCGGCATAGTGGTGCCCGCGTATCTGGCGCTTACCGTCAACCAGCCCAGCGTGCTGATATCCACCCTTGCGATAGGCCTTATAGCCTACGTCGCCGTGGAGTTCGGGCTTTCCCGCCTTATGATGCTTTACGGCAAGCGCAAGTTCGCCGCGTTCGTATTCGTGGCGCTGATCCTGCGCATAATCCTGAACCTTGCCCTGGGCGGCATATTCGACGCGCTTGATGCGCTTACCTCCGTAGGCGTCATCACCGCCGCGCTGCTTGCCAGCACCATCTCAAAGCAGGGCGTGGGCTACACGCTGCTCGGCACCGGCATAGTCACCGTCATCGTTTACGGCGCAGCGGAGCTGATAGCCGTTCTGTAAGGAGTACAGCATGGATCCCAATGCAAAGCTCAGTTTGAAAAGGCGCACGCAGCGCAGGATAAGGCGCCGTAAGCCCGGGCATCCCCTGTGGTATCTGGCGGCGGCGGCCCTGCTCATTGCGGCGTGCGTACTGTTAAAGCTCTTCCCGATAGGCGTTAAGGCCGCCTCGTACGACGGGATCTCCGGCACGGGCTTTACCGCCGTGTTCACGGGCAACGTCGCCTGCGTCGGCGACGGCAAGACCATCGACGCGCAGGGCTACCTTGACTACTTCGATGGCGTGCGCGGTCTGCTTGAAAAGGCCGATTACCTGTCCATACCGGTGAACGACCCCATCCTGGACGACTATATCGAAACGTACGAAAGCAAGATGGCAATAAAGTTTGCCGACAGGTACTTCAATTCCGAAATGGCAAGCGCGCTTTCCCAGCTTGACGTTGACAACGTTTCGCTCTGCAACCGCGACATCTTCCGCTACGGCTCCAAGGGCGTGTTCGACTCCTCCATGACGCTTGAGCGCATGGGCATCGCGGTGAACGGCCTGCATACCTCGGGCAACACCGACGCCGCCCCCGTGACCGAGTATTCGGACGGCAGCCGCAGGCTGCTGCACGTTGCAATGGAGGCCTCCGACGACAGGCTGCGCGACTACGGCTCCTACGACCTGAGGACGTATAACGAGCGCGACAATACCGTCGCCTCCGATATCGCCGATCTTCGTGCGCAGAACCCCGGCGCGTTCATCTGCGTTACGGTCTCGTGGGGGGAATTCTACCTGCTCAAGCCTTCCTCTTATATGAAGCAGCTTGCCCATACGCTTATCGACAGCGGCGCAGACGCGGTCATAGGCACGGGCATACAGATGGTCCTCTCCGCCGAAAAATACGGCGACGGCTATATTTTCTACGGCCTCGGCAACCTTGTTGCGACCGAGGCTTACACAATGACTCAGCGCGGCGCGATACTGAACTGCGTGTTCGACGAAAGCGGCGCGGTAACGTATGAGCTGGTGCCCCTGTCCGTTTCCGGCGGCAGGCCCGTGCTCAGCAGCTCCAAGGTGATACTTCGCACGCTTGTTTCGGACATCGGCCCCGACGCCGATTATCGCTTCGAAAACGGCAGGCTAATTATTAAGTAAGGTTGGTAAACAAATGGAAAGACGCAAAAACAACAACAGGGGCCTTGCGGTGTTCATTTGCATCGCGCTGGTCGTGATACTGGGCCTTGGTGCGGCCCTTTATCTGCCCAAGCTCTTAAAGCACGACGACAACCCCGTTGACGTGAATGTACCCACGAACGCTGCAGACCCCGCGGCAAGCGGCGACGTTATAGTCGTGACGGGCGCTCCGTCGCAGGCTCCCGACGTGACCGACGGCGGAAACGTCGGCGTCAAGAGCAACTACGCGGTAAGCTGCTCCAACCCCTACGCCACCGGCATAGGCATGTCGGTGCTTGAAAACGGCGGCAACGCGGTAGACGCGGCGATAGCCGTGTGCTTTGCGCTCGGCGTGCTTGAGCCCTACGCCTCCGGCATCGGCGGCGGCGGCGGCATGCTGGTCTACGACCCCGCGACCAATACCTCGACCTTCTTCGATTACCGCGACGCATCGGGCGCCGATCGCAGCGGCACCTTCGGCAAGACCGGCGTTCCCGGGTTCGTTCTCGGGATGGAGACCGTATATCAGAAGTACGGCAGCAAGGATTGGGGCTCCCTCATTCAGCCCTCCGTCGAGTATGCCGACAACGGCTTTACCATTTCCGCAAGCTTCGCAAGGCATCTGCAAAGCTCCGCCAATAAGCTCAAGAGCAAGTATCAGCCCCAGTTCTATAACGGGAACCTGCTCCTGCGCGAGGGCGACACCATCGTTCAGCACGACCTTGCTGAAACCTACCGTCTGATCCAGCGTTACGGCAGCACCGTGTTCTATCACGGCGCCATAACCGAGCATATGATGGCGGCCGTCGGCGGCAAGCTCACTCAGCACGATTTCGATATTTATCAGGTCGCCGAGCGCGTGCCCGTTCAGGGCACCTACAAGGGCAGCACCATTGTTTCCGCGCCCGCGCCCTTCTCCGGGGCGACCCTCATCCAGATGCTTGAGATCGCCGAAAAGGTCGATCTCGGCAATTACGAAGACGACCTTCTGCGCTATGCAAGGCTCATGGGCTCCATTTCGTCCGTCACGCTTAAGGACCGCCTTGCAAAGATCTGCGATCCGGCCTTCCACACCGTGCCCGACACGCTGCTTGCGCCCGAGCATATCGCGGAGCTTGCCGCCAATGTGGCCTCCGGCAACCCCGAGTACCTTGAGCCCGACCCCGAGCATGAAAGCACCACGCATATCTCCGTGATCGACTCCAACGGCATGATGGTATCCGTTACCAACACCCTGTCCGACTTCTTCGGCTACGGCGCATACTGCGACGGGTTCTTCCTCAACAATACCATGAAGACCTCGTCCGACGGCGTTACCGCAAGGAACTACTGCGTGCAGGGCCAGCGCCCCCGCTCGTTTGCAATGCCCACTTTCATTTTCGGGCAGGACGGCAGCAAGGTGGTCCTCGGTTCCTCCGGCGGCGACAGGATCCCCCAGGTCGTGTCCCAGATAATACTGCGCTATTTCAGCGGCGAGGACATACAGGAAGCATGCGATAAGCCCAGGCTCGTTATGAACGGCTACCTCTATTGGATAGAGGACAGCAGCGTCATCGACCCGCAGGGCGTGCTCTCCTCCAACCAGTTTATGAGGATGAGCTTCTCCACGCGCGAGTACTTCGGCGCGTTCAACGCGGTCGGCGTAAGGGCCGACGGCACCGCCTTCGGCGCAAGCGATCAGCGCCGCTACGGCAGCATCGGCGTATCCGAGGAGAACGACGGCTGATATTTTATCCCCAGCTGTACCGGCCGGGAGCGAAAGCTCCCGGCTTTTGCGTTGCAGGGAAGCGAGAGAAGCGCCGGATGAGGCGGGCGGCACGGGCAGTTGTCGGATGAGAGGCGAAGGCCTGATTTTGCGCGGTTCCGCTCCTTCCCCTATGAGGGGAAGGTGGCGCGAAGCGCCGGATGAGGTGGGCGCAAGGGCAGTTGTCGGATGAGAGTCGAAAGCTTGATCTCGCGCGGTCCCGCTTCTTCCCCTATGAGGGGAAGGTGGCGCGAAGCGCCGGATGAGGTGGGCGCACGGGCAGAAATCGGACTGACAGGGAAGTGTACATTCATTGACCCACCTCTTTCACCGCCGCCTTGCGTCGGCGGTCCCCCTTCCCCTACGAGGGGAAGGAGCCTGAGTTCGTCCATTCCCCGCCAAGGGGAAGGGACGGAACCGGTTTTGACTTTGCCTTCGGGATATGATATAATAAAATGACTTATTTTACGGAGGCGGGCGACCGCCCCGGAGTTTACCGAAAGGGACGGCTTTTTGCCGGGTGTTTTGAAGTGAGATATCGGTCGAAGTTTTTTGTATCGGCGCTTGCGGTGCTTGCGGCGCTGGCTTTTGCGGGGTGCGGCGCGGGTAAGAGTACGCCCGCGGCGACGGACGTTCCCGAAGAAACGCGTTCTTCCGAAGAGAGCGAGGAGCGCATACTGCAGCTTGCCGAGGCGTGCGACGGGTTCGGCGAGTTTGATTATGACGACGGCGTGCGCCAGAGCGAAGCGGAGCGCATGATATACTGCCTGCACAGGTTCGACGCTCAGGAGTCGGAGGTGGCGGGCTACGCCAAGGTCGGCGAGGAGCAGGCGCTGCGCGAGCTTGCGGGGGTGTTCCCCGCGATGGAGCTGCCGCAGATAGTGCGGACCAAGTACGACCAGAGCGGCGAGCAGGAGATCTTTTACCTGAACGACGCGTTCTACGTCAAGATGTGCGCGCGGCAGGGCGTGACCTACCGCGTTGTGAGCGTGACCGACGCGCCCGAGGGGCAGGCGGAGGGCGGTGCGTCCGCGACCGTGGAGGCGCTGGACGGCGGCGTGCCCGTGAAGAGGATCAGGCTGACGCTCATACCCAACGACGGGTTTTACTGGTCGGTCATCAGGTGCGAATTCCTTTATATGAACTGACAGGGGGTTTTTATGGGCAGGATGAAGCTTTTGAGCAATTGCATAAACAACGCCACCGGCGCGGTGGAGGGCTTTTGCGTGGTTCGCTCCGTGCAGGTGAAGAGCAACGTAAAGGGCGCGGATTACCTTGACCTTGTGATAGCCGACGCGGGCGGCGAGGTAAACGCCAAGCTGTGGGATTACAGCGCCGCGGCGCACGGCTCCTATGCCGTGGGCGATATCATAAAGGTGCGCGGCACGGTGAACCTGTGGAAGGATATCGAGCAGCTGAAGGTCGACCGCATACGCCACAGGCGCCCGGACGAGCAGATAGACATGAGCGGCATTGCCGCCTGCGCGCCGATCGACGGAGAAGAGATGTTCGACCGCATTATGCAGACGGCCTCCGCGTTCGGCGACCCGGACCTTGCGCTTTTGACTCAGTACCTGCTTAAAAGCAGGCGCGAAGCCATTGCCGTTTATCCCGCCGCGCTTAAGCTCCATCACGCGGAGCGTTACGGGCTGATGTTCCACACGGGGACGATGCTGGAAATGGCGAAAAAGGCGGTGGAGGTCTATAAGCCGCTCTATCCGGAGCTTTCCGAGGACCTTGTCTATGCGGGCATAATACTGCATGACATTGCAAAGACCGAGGAGCTTGACGTGGGCGAGCTGGGCATTGCCACGGCGTACTCGGTGCGCGGTCAGCTCATGGGCCATATAAACATGGGCGTGTGCATGGTGGAGCAGGCCGCGGCGGAGCTGCAGACCCCGCGTGAGCTTACGACGCTTATAGAGCATATACTGCTTGCACACCACGGGCAGCCGGAGTACGGCTCGCCCAAGTTCCCGATGTTCCCCGAGGCGGAGATAGTTTCGGAGATAGACATGCTTGACGCCCGTATGTACGAGATGTTCGACGCGCTGGCGGAGGTGGAGGTCGGGCAGTTTACCGAACGCCAGTGGGCGCTGGACAACCGCCAGCTTTATCGCCACGGTCACGCCGGGGTCAAGAGGGACGACAGATAGTTTTTTCGGAGGACGGTTTGAAACGCCTGCACGCGGCAGCATTGATTTTGGCGGCGCTCATCGCATTGAGCGCCTGTTCGCGCACGCCGGGCGAAGGGCCGTCCGCGTCTTTTGAGCCGACGGCCGTACCCACGGCCTCTCCTGCGCCGACCGACGCGCCCGTTCCCGATGCGGACGCGGGCCCCAGGTACACCCTGCGCGTTATGGCGGATGCGCTTCCCGAAAGCTGGGACCCGCAGCAGGCCGTCTCTCAGGAGGAGATACGCATGGCCTCCCTGTATACGGGCAGCCTTATGCGCATGGGCTCAGACAGCCTTGAAAACGGCGGCCTGCGCTTTGAATACGAGCTTGCGGAGTCCGTGCGCGACGTGACGGAAAGCCACAGGGGCGACCTCATACTGTACGGGACTTCGCTTGGGGGCCGCCGCGCAAGCGGGATGGATTCGGGCTTTGTATTTGAGATAAGGCTAAGACGCGGCATAAAATGGGCGAACGGCGACCCGATAACGCCCGACGACTTTATCTATTCCATGCGCGCTTTTTCCGACCCCGACCGCCAAAAGGCAGGGGCAAACGCATTTGCGGCGCTTGCGGCGGCGCCCGCGGGCTTCCGCGAAAGGCTCGTTCGCGATCCGGAAAGCCGCGGTCTTTTGGGCCTTTACAAGGCCGACGAGCGCACGCTCATCTGCGTGACGGAGGGGCAGGTAAGCCTTGATGAATTCAGGCTTGCGCTGTGCCGCCCGGTGCTTGTGCACCCCGCGATGCAAATGGGGCTTGGCACCGTTTACGGCAGCGCGCCGGATTACATGCTCTGCTCGGGGCCCTATAAGCTGGAGACAGCAGAGGACGGAACGGCGCATTTGACACGCAGCCCCTACTGGCGCGGCTGGACGCAGTACGAGGACGGCTCCATGATGGCCTATACAGACTCGCCTGTGGACGGCCTGTTTGTACAGCGGTTTATGGCGACGGACATCGTGATAGAGACCGCAGGGCGCGAATCCGCAAAGCAGAGCTTCCTCTCGGGCGAGGCGGACGTCATATGCCCGGACGCGGCGTTTGCGGCGGAGCTGCCGCCGACCGCCGAGCTTTACGCGGAGGCGGAGCCCACCGTGTATTCGCTCGTATTCAACACCGACCCCGAGGCCCTTGCACAGATAGAGGCGGCGGGCGACAGGGGAGCGTCGGTTTTGCTGAACGCGAATTTCAGAAAGGGCATAAGCCTTGCGGCGGACCGCGAAGCCGCGGCGGCGGAGCTTGACGGCGCCGCGCTTTTGGGGCTTATACCCGACGCCTGCGTTTACAGTGTGTTTTCAAACCCCGTTCCGTACCGCCGCAGCGAGCCTGCGGCGCGTGCGCTGCGTTCGGTGTACCTTACCGCCGCCGAACAGAACGGCATGGAGGACGACGCGCTTGACGCCGGTACCCCCACGGGGGCTTCATCGGCGGCTGCGGCCGCCTGCTTTGCACAGGCGTTTGCCGAGCTTACCGAAGCGGGCTCATATAACGGCGGGGACGGGATATTCATACGGGTCGCCTGCGGCGGGGGGCGGGTGCCCAAGTCCGTTTCAAAGGCCGTTGACGCCATTAACCGGAGCATAAACGCCGCAGCCGAGGGCGCGGGCTTCGGCAGGATAACGCTTGAGTGCGTGGGCGGCGCAGATGCGTTCGCCGTTGCGCGCGGGGAGTATGCCATGGGCTGGAGCGTGACCCGCTTTGACGCGCTGCACCCGTTCGAGGGGCTGCTTTCATACGTCGACCGGGCGCTGTACCCCGCTCAGACTGCGGGCTTTGACCCGCAGGCCGCAAAGCTTGAAATGGCCTATGCGGGCGCTGTCCGCGTTATGAATCTGACCGAGTGGGCCGAGAGCCTGACGGGCGGGGGAGAGTTTGCATTTTATCCCGACTCGGCAAAGCTGCCCGCCGCGGCCGCCGTGGAGCGTGAGCTGCTCCTGTCGTATTGCCGCATTCCCGTGGCGCAGGGCGTGGGGCGGACGCTGCTTTCCGACAGAGTCACCTGCATAAAGCGGTCTTCCGACCCGTTTACGGGCAGGGGCGGGGCGGAGTTTATCGCCTTTAACGCCGCGGACGTCCCCCCGGACGAGGCGGCGGAGGAATGAACTTTTGCTGTTGACCGCTTTGAAAAAAGTGGTATAATGTTACGAAATCGCTACCCCGCTTTACGCGCGGGAGGAAGGGGCGTATCTATATGAAAGAAAAGTATTACATCACAACACCCATCTACTACCCCAGCGCCAACCCGCATATCGGGCATACCTACTGCACGGTAAACACCGACGCGCTTGCCCGTTTCAAGCGAATGACCGGGCACGAGGTGTTCTTTTTGACCGGCACCGACGAGCACGGGCAAAAGATAGAGCGCAAGGCCGAGGAGGCCGGCTGCACCCCGCAGGAGTACGCCGACAGGATCACGGAGGGCTTCAAAAGGCTGTGGGAGCTGATGGACGTTTCGAACGACGGCTTTATCCGCACCACCGACAAGCGCCATATGGAGTGCGTTCAGCTTGTTTTCCGCAAGCTTTACGAGCAGGGCGATATATATAAATCCGAATACAGCGGGCATTACTGCGCCCAGTGCGAGGCGTTCTGGACCGAGACCCAGCTTAAAGAGGCGGGCGGCGTATGCCCCGACTGCGGCAGAAAGACCGAGCTTGCCAGGGAGGAGGCGTACTTCCTGCGCGTGTCGAAGTACGCGCCGAGGCTTATCGAGCATATAAGGCAGAACCCCGACTTCATTCAGCCCGTTTCCCGCGCGAACGAGATGCTCAATAACTTCCTCCTGCCCGGCTGCGAGGACCTTTGCGTCACCCGCTCCACGTTCAAGTGGGGCGTGCCCGTGCCCTTTGACGAAAAGCACGTAATTTACGTTTGGGTGGACGCGCTCGTCAATTATCTGTCCGCGATAGGCTACGGCACGGACGACGACTCGCTTTATAAAAAGTTCTGGCCCGCCGACGTGCATATCGTGGGCAAGGAGATAATAAGGTTCCACACCATCATTTGGCCCATTATGCTTATGGCGCTCGGGCTGCCCCTGCCCAAGAGGATCTACGGGCACGGCTGGCTGCTGTTTGACGGCGACAAGATGAGCAAGTCCAAGGGCAACGTGGTGGACCCCTTCATACTGGTGGAGCGCTACGGCGTTGACGCGATACGCTACTTCCTGCTGTCGGAGTTCCCGTTCGGCAACGACGGCAATTTCGACAACGCCACTCTCATCACAAGGATAAATTCCGACCTGGCAAACGACCTTGGCAACCTCCTTTCGCGCACGGTGGCGATGGTGGGCAAATACCGCGGCGGCGTGCTGCCCGCCCCGGGCGAGGCCGTCCCCGATGAGGACGAGCCGGTGCTGGAGCTTTTGCGCGGCCTGTGCCCCGCAATGGAAAAGGCCATGGACGAGATACATCCGCACATCGCGCTGGCTCAGATACGCAGGCTCATCGGCGCCTGCAACAAGTACATCGACGTGACCGCGCCGTGGGTGCTGGCAAAGGATGAGGCAAAGAAGGCCCGCCTTGACACCGTGCTTTATAACCTTGCGGAGGCGCTGCGCGTGGTCGCCGTTGCAATAGAGCCGTTCATGCCCAACACCACCCCGCGCATACTCGAGCAGCTCGGCGTCGAGGACGACGCGCTCAAAACCTATGATTCCATAAAGGAATTCGGCGGTATGCGTCCCGGCACGGAGCTTCGTAAGGGCGAGGCGCTCTTCCCGCGCATAGACCCCAAGGCCGAGATGGAGTTTTTGGACAACATGGTGGAGGAGCAGCGCAGAAAGGCCGCCGCAATGCGCGCCGCAGAGGAGGCAAAGGAGGCGGGGGAGAAACCCGAGCCCGAAGCCGCTCCCGCGCCCGAAGCCGCTCCGACTCCCGAGGCCGCGCCCGCGGAGGCCGAAAAGGAGCAGAAGCCCATTATCACCTATGACGACTTTGCAAAGCTCGACCTCAGGGTCGGCAGGGTCATAGACTGCGTTGAGGTGAAAAAGTCCAAGCACCTTTACAACATCACGCTCGAGCTTGGCTCCGAGCGCCGCACGGTGCTGTCCAGCATAAAGGATTGGGTCAGCCCCTCCGATATCATCGGCAGGAACGTGGTAATGGTCTATAATCTGGCTCCGCGCAAAATGTGCGGTATCGAAAGCCAAGGCATGATACTCGCCGCCTCCACCGAGGGCGACGGCGACGTGGTGCCGCTTACGACCCTCAAGGATATCCCGAGCGGGAGCCTTATAAGGTAAACGAGTCGGAACCGGCTTTTAAGCACAGCGATGAAAGGGAAAGCATGAATATAGTTTATAGGGCAGCGGCGCTCATCTGCGCAATGCTGGTAATGCTGACGTTTGCGGGCTGTATCTCTACGGGCATTTTATCAAAAAAGGAAGCCGAGGAATTCTTTGCCGAAAAGAAAGCCGTGGCGCTGGATGAAAAGACATGGGAGCGCACGGTCGAGGTCGAGTGGCCCGAGGGCAAAGATGAAGAAACGATCGGTTTCGTCAGGGCGGCTTTGGAGATACTGAGGGACGGAACGGAACCCGAAAGGATCACGGGGACCTATCGGGGACACCGTGAGTGCAGCGCGTATTTCGATTCCGAGATCGAGTATGAGGGAAAGACGTATTCGATCCGCAATATCGTGTTTGCGGAATCAAAGAACGGCGTCCTTACGGTCCAAGTCCGTTACGGCGAAGCCGGAACGGATTACGCGAGCATAAATATTCACTGATACGGGCGGCGTCCTAAAACGGACGCAGCATAGGGAGGCGCTTCGCAATGAAGCGCCTCCCTCGTTTTATTGCACCTTCCCCTATGAGGGGAAGGCGGCGCGAAGCGCCGGATGAGGTGGGCGCACGAGCTGTCGTCGGATGAGAGGCGAAAGCTTGATTTCGCGCGGATCCGCTCCTTCCCCTATGAGGGGAAGGTGGCGCGAAGCGCCGGATGAGGTGGACGCGTGGGCTTTATCGGATGCAAAGGGAAGAACTATTTTTTCAACCACCTCTTCCACCGCCGCCTTGCGTCGGCGGTCCCCCTTCCCCTCATAGGGGAAGGAGCAAAAGGGGAAGGAGCATGAGCTTGTCCTTTCCGCGCCAAGGAGAAGGTGGCGCGAAGCGCCGGATGAGGTGGGCGCGTGGGCTGTCGTCGGATGAGAGGCGAAGGCTTGATTTCG
>JAFYHI010000040.1 GCA_017539215.1 Clostridia bacterium
ATGAAGCTCACCGATACCCTCGGCAAGTTTGACGTCATCGTCAACGTGTACGGCGGCGGTTTCACCGGCCAGGCCGGCGCCATCCGTCACGGCATCTCCCGCGCCCTTCTTAACGTAGACCCGGAGCTCCGCGGTCAGCTCAAGAAGGCCGGCTTCCTTACCCGCGATCCGCGCATGAAGGAGCGCAAGAAGTACGGCTTGAAGGCCGCCCGTCGTGCTCCTCAGTTCAGCAAGCGTTAATCGTTTCATCAAGCTTTCAACAGCCTCGGGCTCCTATGGTCCCGGGGCTTTTCTTTGCCGATTCCGGGGTTCTTATGCCCGTGGACCTTTGTTGGCGGATCTGCCATGTAAGAGCGCGGCGCGCCGCCTGTGTCAATGCTGAAAAACCCCGGTTCTCCCGGGGTTTTTCGATTCGCGCCGCGCAGCAAAAAAGCCCGGCGCGAGATAAGCACCGGGCGGGTTGGGCCGATTCGTCAGGCGTTGAGTATAAGCTGGCACAGGGCGGTAACGTCCGTGGAGTTGATTAAGCCGTCGCCGTTTATGTCGGCGGCAAGCATGCCTTCTTCGCTCAGCGCGCTTATGTTAAGAACATAGGAGTAGAGCAGCGAAACGTCCGAGAAATCCACAAACCCGTCGCAGTTAACGTCGCCGACGAGGAACGCGGGGCCGGTCTCGGTAGTCACGTGCAGCGCGGGAAGGTTGTTGTTGTCGGGGTCCGGAGCGGTGGTGTAAGTGCCGTTTGCAAACGAGCCTATAACCACTTCGGGGCCGGCCTCCAGTACCGAAGTGCCCTCTTCCGTGCAGTAGAGAGGCATTGCGGTGGCATACCTCTTAACGCCAAAGTAAACGTCCTTGGCCTCGCTTCCTATTACAAGCCTGCGGCAGTAAACGCCCGCGTGTACGTAGGAGTTGCTGACTGTGGTTGCGCCGACGTGAACGCGCCCGCCCTCGATGAACAGGCCCAGGTACGAATAGATACACTTCGTACCGGCGTTGATCGTAACGTTGCTGTCGCCGGTGATGCGGACCTTGCCGAACGTGGTGGAGATGCCCACGGCGTGAGACCAGCAGTTGTTAAGCGGGTTCATCTCGATATTGACCGTGCTGTTGTCAATGAGTATCTCGTTCGCGGTAGCCTCGGTTACGCCGCCGATGGGCGTATAGCCGAAGTTCTTTATGCCGTATCCGCCGTCGTATGTGTTGAGAACGGCGTTGCGGATTATTATGTCCTCATAACAGCAGAGGCAGGGCTTGTTTTTGGCTGATGTGTAGTTATCCGATACTATGCCGTAGCAGTTGACGGTTATATCGCTTATCGTAAGAGGCTCAAGCGTGCCCTCGTTCTCGCCGCCGCTGGTTATCTCAATACAGCAGCCGTAGTACTGTGTGGCGTAAAGGTTCAGCGTGCCGCTGCCGTCTATCGTCAGGTACCCGTCATATGCCGAGGTTATGCAGTTGTAATCCTCACCCATATAGCTGTTGTCAATGTAGCAGTCGCCGTTGACGATAACATGAGTGTTTTTCGGAAGCTGAATGGGCGCGCTGTGCGCGTTTGCAAGACCGTAGCCGTTCAGCGTCAGCACGGGGTTGCCGTTCTCGCCCCTTGGCTGGAACGACCAGCCCTGCGAGGAGTTGGACTGGTTGGAAGTAACGCTCCTCAGATCCAGGAGCGTCGTCCTGGCAGAGGTCGCCATGGGCTCCGCCGCGTGGACGGGCATAACGATAAGAGCCATCATCAGGGCCAGCAGGCCCGCTGCAAATCTTTTCATTGGATATACCCCCTTCTTTGTTAATTTGATTATATCCCTTTTCGCGGCGCTGTCAATAAGCGAAGTTTTTTTTCAGCACAAAAAAAGACCGCGGAGCCCGTAAAAGGAACGTGCGCGGCCTTTTGCACTGCGGCTTTGGTATCAGCCGATATCGTTAACGATGCTCATAAAGAGTACGGCTCCCGTGTCGGCGTGCAGTATGACCATTGCGTACGGCCTGTCGCACACGACCTCCTTTTCGGTGGGGACGGGGCCGTTCTTGGTGGCGACTATGGCGGTAGCCGCGGCGGCGGTGGTGCCCGTCTCGTTCACCTCTATGTGCGCCCCCTGAACGATCTTGCTCACCACGGCGCTCTCGTCATCGATAAGGCGGGTGAAACTGCCTTTGACGCCCTCCTCTATGCCGAGCCTGTCGGCGATATCCAGAGCGTCCGTCGTGGAGTCCAGCGTGACCTTGGGCATCTTTACGAAAACGCCCGTTTCCGTGCATTCATTGAGCCTGCCGGTTATGGAAGCGGCGGCCTCCGCGGGGGATACGTCCTTTTCGGGCAGTATCACCGCCATGGCATATTCGCCGCCCGCGTAGGGCAGCAGTACGGCGCGGCCCTCGTCAAACTCGCCGTAGGAGTAATTGCCTGCGGACTGAATATAGGGAGCGGCCTCCTCGCCTTTACGCCCGGAAAACTCCATCATCCCGCGCATCGCGGTAAAGGGGCGCTCCCATTCAAGCTCAAGCGTCAGCGCGTTGAGTATCACCATCGCCGTGTCGGGGCCGACGCGGTCCAAAAGCTCCTTCACAAGGCCGTTCGTCTTTTCGCTCACCCAATCGTTTATCTTTTCGCACGCCGCTTCGGAGTCCGTAAAGTCCAAAGCGCCGACCGTTGCCGCGTACCTGTCGGCGGCAAGGTTCGCAAACTCGGTGTTTATGGCATAGGCGCAGTTGGCGATCACGGCGGTGTCTATCGTGACCCCCTCGGACTTCATTATCTGCGCGATCAGGGCGGAGCTTGCCTCGTTCACATCCTCGCGGGTCATTCCGGGACACAGCGCAAACAGCAGGTCGCGCATGGCCTCGTCGCTGCCTCCGTTCGCAAGCACCTGCAAAGCTATCTGCAGCGACAGCGGCGAGAACACCGCGTTCTCTCCGTTATCCAGCGCCTTCGCCATACGCGCGGCAAAGGCGTTGTTCGCGGCGGTGTAGGCGGCGCTGTAACGGGCCTCGCCCATAAGCTCCGAGTTCGAGGTGTACACCGCAAGCGGCAGCTCGGCGCCGGGGGCGTTCATGCGGCCCGCTTCGGGAGCGGCGGTGTTTTGAGGCGCATCGGTGTTCACGGGCGCACCGGTACCGGTGCATCCCGCAAAGCCGGCGCACATGATAAATGCAAGCGCAAGTGAAAGCATCTTTTTAAGCATAGTCAAACCTCCGCGGTATTCGTTGATCGATACCATTTTACAGATATAACGGATGAAAAGCAAGAAGGGTTCCCAAAAATCGAAAAATAAGTTATAATAGCCCCATGAACGATACCATTCGAGACAAGTTAAAGCTCCTGCCGGACAGCCCGGGCGTGTACCGGATGTACAATTCCCGCGGGGAGATAATCTACGTTGGCAAGGCGGTAAACCTCAAAAACCGCGTCCGCCAGTATTTTCAGAATACCGCAAAACCCCCCAAGGTGGCGGCCATGGTCTCGAACATAGCCGACCTTGAGTTTACGATCGTCGGTTCCGAGGCGGAGGCGCTCACGCTTGAGTGCAACATGATAAAGCAGAACCGCCCGCGCTACAACATCCTCTTAAAGGACGACAAGCATTTTCCGTACGTCAGGATAGATTTCACAAAGGATTTCCCGCGGGTCGAGATAGTCCGAAGGCTCAAAAAGGACGGCGCAAGGTATTTCGGGCCGTATCTTTCGGGGCTCGCCCTGCGCGAGGCAATAACCGCCGTGCGCGATTTCTTCCCGGTCAGGCACTGCAAAAAGGACATAGCAAAGGCCATTGCGCGGCGCGAGCGCCCCTGCCTTATGTACCACATCGGCAAATGCTGCGCCCCGTGCTCCGGGCGCGTCACGCGGGAGGAGTATCATTCCTATCTGAACGAGATAGCACAGCTTCTCCAAGGCCGCTCGAAGGACGTTACCGAAAAGCTGACCCGGCAGATGGCCGCTGCCGCGGAGGAACTGGACTTTGAACGTGCAGCGCTCCTGCGCGACCGTATCCGCGCGATAGAAAGCCTTGCCGAAAAGCAGCGCGCCGCCACGACCGCAGTCAACAGCTTCGACGTGTTTGCCGTGGCTTCGGACGATATGCACACCGCTGTTTACGCCATGATGATGCGCGACGGCAACGTGGTCATGACCGACAGCTATTTCGTGACCGCCTCGGGTGAGTCCTATGCCGAGATAATGACCTCGTTCCTTATGCAGTTCTACACGGAGAGCGGCTATATCCCGCCGGAGATAGTGACGGCGGTAATGCCCGAGGGCGCGGATACCCTTGCCGCCTGCCTAAAGGAGGAGTGCGGTCACGCCGTTAAGATAGTCTGCCCGCAAAGGGGCGAGAAAAAACAGCTTGCCGATTTGGCGGCTATGAACGGTGCGGAGGCGATAAAGCGCAAGCGCGAGCTTACCCTGCGTGAATGGGAGCGCGGCGAAGGCGCTTTGACGGAGCTTTCGCGCATAGTCGGCATGGACGAGCTGCCCCACAGGATGGAGTGCTTCGACAACTCCCATTTCCAGGGGAGGGATACCGTGGGCTCCATGGTGGTGTTTATAGACGGCAAGCCCGAAAAGAGCCTGTACAGGCGTTTCAAAACCAAGCTCCCAACGGACGGCGACGATTACGAGGCCATGCGCGAGCATCTGACCCGCCGCTTCAACCGTGCGCTCGAGGGCGACGAAAAGTTTTCAGAGCTGCCGGACCTGCTCATAATGGACGGCGGCAGGGGCCAGCTCAACGTGGCGCTCGAGGTGCTTGAAAGCTTCGGCCTTTCATACATACCCGTGATAGGCCTTGCCGAACGCAACGAGGATATCATCCTGCCGGACGATCCGGAGCCCGTGTCTCTTAAAAAAAGCTCGCCCACGCTGCACCTGCTGCAGCGCATCCGCGACGAGGCGCACCGCTTTGCAATAACCTATCACCGCTCCATGCGTTCGAAGACCGCGCTGTATTCGGTGCTGCAGGAGATACCCGGCGTGGGCGAGAAGCGGCGCAGGGCGCTGTTTGACAGCTTCCTCACCATGGACGCGATAAAGGCCGCCACGGTGGACGAGCTTGCCGCGGCGCCCGGCATGAACCGCCCGACGGCGCAGAAGGTGCGCGAATTCTTTCACAGGGGGGAAGGGGAATTGAAGTATAAACTGCTTGCGATAGACATAGACGATACGCTGCTGCCGCGGCTCGGGAGCATATCTTCCGCCGACAAAGAGGCGATTGCCCGTGCGCGTGAGGCGGGCGTTTACGTCACCGTCGCCACGGGGCGCGGCTTCCACGGCAGCAAAAAGGTACTGGACGAGCTGGGCCTTGACGGGCTCACCGTCAACTACGGCGGCGCGCTCATAATGGATGCGGGCTCGCAAAAGCCCTTTTACGTCACGGAGCTTGAAAGCAGCGTGGTAGTTGAGATACTCGGACTTGCGGAAACGCTCGGCCTGCACGCGCACCTTTATCAGGGCGACGAGATAGTCTGCGAGCGCGAACACCCCTACGCCTCGGCCTACGCCGAGCATCTGGGCATACCCGCGCGCATAGACCCCGACGTACGCAATAAGGTCTGGCACGGCGTGCCCAAGGTCCTCGTTATAACCGAGCCCGAAAGGGTGGCGGAGCTTCTGCCGTATTTCCGCGAAAAGCTTCAAGGAAAAGCCGCTGTGTTCGCGTCCTCGCCGGGGTTCATCGAGTTCAATAAGATAGGCGCCTCCAAAGGCTCTGCGCTTGAAATACTCGCAAAGCATCTGGGCGTTGACCAAAGCGAGACCGCCGCGATAGGCGACAATACGCTCGACCAGGAGATGATAGAATGGGCGGGCCTCGGATGCTGCGTCGGCGACGGGAACGAGCTTGTCAAGGCCAAGGCCGACGTAATAGCCCCGCCCTGCCGCGAAAGCGCGGTGGCGTGGTTTATAAACAACCATATTCTGAATAACGGCTGACATAACGCCCGCCGGGAAAGGTCCAGTATGCTCGATATAGGTTTTGACATAGGCGGTACCACGGTTAAGGCCGGCGCGCTCAAAAACGGCAGGGTCGTGAAAAAGGCCGTGTACCCAACGCCGTTTGGGGACCCCGATGCGCTTATCGCTCTTATCCGCAGCGCGGCGGGTGAGCTTTGCGCGGGCGAACCCGTTGCGGCACTCGGCGTCACGGTGCCGGGCTCCGTTTCAAAGGACGGGGGCATCATTGACGCGTGGAACATAGGCGTGCGCGATCTGCCCCTCAAAACGCTTCTCATGGGGGAGGTCGCGGCAGAAAGGTACATCGTCCGCAACGACGCGGACGCCGCCGCCGTGGCGGAGCTGCACGCGGGTGCGCTTAAGGGCGTAAAGACCGGCCTGATGCTGACCCTCGGCACCGGCGTCGGCGGCAGCCTCATATTAAACGGCGAACTGTTCACCGGCGGCCTCGGGCGCGGCACCGAGCCGGGCCACGCAATGCTCGACCGCGGCGGCATCAAATGCGGCTGCGGGCACAGCGGCTGTATAGAAACGCTCTGTTCCGCAACTGCGTTGAAGCGCCTTGCCGAGGCCGCTTGCCAAAAGGGCTCCGGAATGATATACTTAAAGCATGCGGAGGGGGCGAAAGTCGACGCAAAGCTCGCCATAGAATGCGCCCTGGCGGGCGATGAAACGGCGCTCGACGTGTTCTCCGAGTACACCGACGCGCTTTCCGACGCCATAGCCTCGTTCGTAAACGTGATAGACCCCGAGGTCATCGTGATAGGCGGCGGCGTGTCGGGGGCGGGTGGGTTCCTGCTCGATATCCTCCGCGAAAAGGTGCCGCCCCGCACCTTCTTCGGCTCCTGCGGGCGGATCGCCGCGGCAAATGCGGGCAACGACGCGGGGCTTATCGGCGCGGTAATGTAAATCTGTCTTTGGAAAGGAAACGAAAATGTCAGTAATGTGTTCGGTCTATGTCCCTGAGGGCATAGTTTTGGCGGCGGACAGCCGCATGACGGGCAATATCGCCGTAAAAACGCCCGACGGCAAAATGCAGCAGCAGGGCCTGTTCTCGCTGTCTGACAACGCTCAGAAGGTGTTTCTTTTAAGCAAGGTCCGCGTGGGCATTTCGGCCTGCGGCGCCGCCGTGCTGGAGAACAAAACCATCTCCGATTACCTGCGCATATTCGAGATAGAGGAGGTCTCCAAGAAGGATACCGTCACCGACGTCGCCAAAAAGCTGCAGGCGTACACCTTCAAGCACTTCCCGCACGTCAACTTCTTCGTGTGCGGCTACGATGGGGACGAGCCCTTCGTTTACGACGTCAGCCGTGAATTAAAGCGCATCAACATGGAAAACGGGAACCTGCGCTATGCCTCGTCGTGGAGCGGCGAACAGCTTGCCATCACCAAGCTTTTGAACTCTCAGCCGCCCACGCCCATAAACCACAACCTCATGCCGCTCAAGGACGCGGTGGATTTTGCCGATTTCCTCATAGACGTCACCATAAAGCTCCAGCGCTTCGAGATGAAGCCCAAGACCTGCGGCGGCGATATCGACGTTCTGGTTTTGACAAAGGACGACGCCTTCTGGTACAGGCACAAGATATTCAAGCCCGCCGGCAGATAAGCTCCGAACGCATTGGCCCGAGCGCCGTTTTCACACGGCGGTCGGGCGTTTTTTAGCGCGGCTCCGAAAAATGTAGAATCCGAACGCCGTCTGTGTTATAATCAGATCAATAACAAACGGGGGTCAGACCTATGTCCGCAAAGAAGAAGAGGGGCGCCGAGGGCGGCATTTGCGCCTATGACGCCGCGCTTTCGTACTTAACGCCCAAGGCACGCACCGTGCGCGAGGTGGAGCTGAAGCTTGACGAGGGGAATTATTCCGAGGGCGAGATAATGCTCGTAATAGAACGCCTCATAGGGGCGGGCCTTTTGGACGACGAGCGTTACGCGCGCGATTTCGTCGAGTCGAGGCTTGCCACAAAACCAGTCAGCCGCTTCCGTCTGGAGGAGCAGCTCCGGGGGCATTTCGTGCCGCAGTCCGCGATAGACGCGGCGCTTGAGGCGGTCGCCGCCGACACCGAAAGCGGGAACGCGCTCGCCGTCGCCAAAAAGTATCTGCGCCAGTTCGAAAACGTGGAGGACGAGCGCGAAAAGCTGCGCCGCGTCTATACAAGGCTCCAAACGCGCGGCTACGCTCACGATACCATAATGCAGGCGCTCAGGGAGGCCGCTTCGGATGAAGAACGGTAAATACAGGCTGCACCCATTCACCGTCTATACATACGAAACGGTGGACTCCACAAACGCCGTGGCCCGCCGCTCGGTCGAGCTGCTCGGCGCCTCCGCCGATATGTGCGTCCACGCCGCGGGTTCTCAGACCGACGGCCGCGGCAGAAGGGGCCGCACATGGCTTGACACCGAAGGCGCGGTGATGATGAGCATCGTTCAAAAAACCCGGCTTCCGATGGAGAAGCTGCCCATATTGAATCTTGTCGCAGCGGCCGCCGTGCGCAATGCCCTGATGCGCCTTGTGCCGGGGGCGGAGCTTTCGGTCAAATGGCCGAACGACGTCGTTACGTCCGACAGGTACGAAAAGGTCTGCGGCATACTCTCCGAGGCCGTCAGCTCCGACGGCGACAGGTATGCCGTCATCGGCATCGGGCTCAACCTCAACGCCGCCCAAATGCCGCAGGGGCTGCTGCAGCCCGCAACGAGCATATTTCTTGCCACGGGCAAGAGGGTTCCGCTCACCGACGCGATAAACGGCATACTGCTCGAGTACGACCGGCAGTATAGGCTGCTTGCCGAAGATCCCGAAGCGTTCCTGTCACGCTTTGCCGAGAGCTGTATCTCGCTCGGGAGGCACGTCAAGGTCATAAGCGCCGACGGCACGCGCTACGGCGTGGGCGAAAAGCTCTCGCCGAACGGTCAGCTCATGGTCAGGTATGAGGACGGCGTGACCGGCCTTGTTTACGCCGCCGACGTTTCGGTAAGGAGCGGCAGCACGGTGGATGAAAAGCTTGCAAAGCGCCTGCTTCCAAAGCGCAGCCCGCGCTCAAACAAGGGCGACAACGGCAGGGCGGCGCTGATCGTCGGATCGCCCGATATGCCCGGCGCCGCGCTGATGTCGGTCAAGGCATGCGTCAAGGCGGGCGCGGGGCTGACGCGCGCGCTCATACCCCCTGCTATCGCCCCCGCGTTCGGCGCTGTGCCGGAGGCGATGCTTGTACAGGACGACGCCCGTGCGGAAGAACTCATCGCCTGGGCGGACGCCGTGTGCATCGGCTGCGGCATGGGCGTTTCCGACAGGACCGCTGCGCTGCTTGAAAAGGTCCTGAAGTCAAAAAAACCCTGCGTGATAGACGCGGATGCATTGAACACGCTTTCAAAGCATCCGGAGCTTTACGCCCTTCTGCATGAAAACGCGCTCATCACCCCGCACCCGGGCGAGATGGGCAGGCTTACGGGCAGGTCCGCCGCCGAGGTCGCAAACGACCTTTCCGCGACGGCAGCCGCGTTTGCCTCCGTGCATAACTGCTGTGTGCTGTTAAAGTCCGCTTCGTCGGTCATAGCCTCGCCCGACGGGCTTCTGCGCTATAACGACAGCGGCACGCCCGCGCTTGCAAAGGGCGGTTCGGGCGACGTGCTTGCGGGGCTTGTCACCTCCATGGCGGCGCAGGGCGCTTCCGTGCCCGACGCGGCGGCGCTGGGCGCTTATCTTCTCGGCACGTCCGCCGAAAAGGCGATGGAGCTGCTTGCCGACCGCTTTGCCTCTGCAACCGACATAATCGACATTGTAGCCTTCGGGCTGGGAATAAACAAGTAAAGGAGAAACTTATGCTGCTTCTTAAAAACGCAAGGATAATACCCATGGCCGATAACGGCGAACGAGAGTTTACCGGCGATATAGCCGTCGAGGACGGGCGTATTTTCAAGCTCGGGCCGAACCTCGAATACCATGACGCCGAGGTGATCGACCTGACGGGCTGCACCGTTACCCCGGGCTTTATCGACGCACACTGCCATATCGGCATGTTCGAGGACGGCATGGGCTTTGAGGGCGACGACGGCAACGAGATGAGCGCGACCTCCACGCCGGAGCTTCGCGCGGTAGACGCAATAAACCCGTTCGACCGCTGCTTTGAAGAGGCGGCGCGCGGAGGCGTTACCACCTGCGTGACCGGCCCCGGCAGCGCAAACGTGGTGGGCGGTCAGTTCGCCGCGGTAAAGACCCACGGCCGCTGCGTGGAGGATATGATACTGCGCGCTCCCGTTGCGATGAAGGCCGCCTTCGGCGAAAACCCCAAGCGCGTTTACGCCGACCGCAAGAGCATCTTCACAAGGATGCAGATAGCCTCGCTTCTGCGCAAGACGCTTACCAAGGCCGCGGAGTACGAAAAAAAGGTCCGCCTTGCGGACGGCGATCCCGCAAAGCTGCCCGAAAAGGACCTTGATATGGAGGCCATGCTGCCCGTCATACGCCGCGAGCTGCCCTTAAAGGTGCACGCCCACCGCGCCGACGACATACTCACCGCCCTGCGCATCGCAAGGGAATACGGCATACGGCTCACGCTCGACCACTGCACCGAGGGCTATTTGATACCCGACCTCATAAAAGAGGGCGTCGAGGCGACCGGCGCGGGCGTCATAATAGGGCCGCTGCTTTCCGACAGGAGCAAGATAGAGCTTCGCAACCAAAGCTTTGAAGCGCCGCGCATACTGTACGAAAACGGCATTGAGTTCGCAATGATGACCGACCACCCCGTAATACCCGAGCAGTACCTGCCGGTGTGTGCATCCATCGCGGTAAAGGAGGGCCTGCCCGAGTACGAGGCCTTGAAGTCCATCACGTCGAACGCCGCCAGGATAGTAGGCATATTCGACCGTGTCGGTTCGCTGGAGCCGGGCAAGGACGCGGATATCGCCGTGTTTGCGGGCGACCCGCTGGACGTGCGTACCCGCTGCATAATGACCGTTATTAACGGCAAGGTGGTGCATGATGAGCGAAGGGCTTGATATCGCCTCCGCAAAGGCGGAACTGAGGCGGGCCATCCGCGCCGCAAGGCGCGGGATAGATGCGCGGGAACGTGAGCGCGCGGCCCTTGCAGTCATGCGAAAGCTGCTGCTTCTCGACGGAATAGTCAATGCAAAGCTCGTGCTTGCATACAACCCCATGAAGTACGAGCTTGACATAACTCCCGCCGTTCGCGCGCTTCAAAAGCGCGGCGTCCGCGTCGCATACCCACTGTGTATCGAAGAAGGCGGGCTCAGGCTCTTCGTTCCGACGCACGAAAGCGCTTTCCGCGTCGGCGCGTACGGCATAATGGAGCCGGACCCCGGGCTCTGCGCCGAGGTATCTCCCGATGAGCTCGACGCCATAATACTCCCCGCGATAGGCTTCGACGCGCAGTGCCGCAGGCTGGGTCAGGGCGGCGGCTATTACGACCGCCTGCTTGCAAGGACGGCCTGCTTTACGGCGGCGGTGGGCTTTGACTGTCAGCTTGTGGAGCGCGTCCCCTGCGAAGAAACGGACAAAACCGTAGATGTTGTGGTCACCCCCGGTGGGATACTGTCGGTTTAACACAATATTTTGTATAATTTTTTGTGCGCGGCTATTGAATCCGGGCGGCGCAGGGTGTACAATAGTAAGGTAGAAGCGAGGCTTTATTATGCGCATTATAGGCGGCAGTGCAAAGGGCAGGCCCCTTATCGCACCAAAGGGATTACACACAAGGCCCACCCTTGCCAAAGTCAAAGAGGCCATGTTCGGCATGGTCCAGTTTGATATCGAGGGGGCAGCGGTCCTGGATCTGTTCTCCGGCAGCGGCAGCCTCGGCATAGAGGCGCTTTCACGCGGGGCCGAGCGGGTCTTTTTCTGCGACGCAGACCGCTCCGCCTATGCTGTGATAAAGGCCAACCTCAGGTCCACCGGGCTTGAAGAGGGGGCGTCGGTCAGCTTCGGCGACTCGCTGCTTCTTGTAAAAAAGCTCGGCATGGAGGGGGTAAAGTTCAACGTCGTGTTCCTCGACCCCCCGTATGAAACGGGGCTTGCGTCGCAGGCCATCGCGCTGATGGACGAGTGCGGGGTGCTTGCCGTGGGCGCGATAGTGCTTTGCGAACATTCAAAGGCCAACCCGCCCGCTTTTACCGCAAACTACACCGTAAAAAGGGTGCGGAAGTACGGCGACTGCTTCGTCACTCCCGCAGTCTATAAGGAGCTTGATACATGACCAAGGCTGTTTTTCCGGGCAGCTTCGACCCGATAACGGTCGGGCACCTTGACATCATCAAAAGGGCCGGCGCCGTATTTGACGAAGTGACCGTTTCGATACTCGAAAACCCGGGCAAGGGGTGCGAGTTCACGGTGGAGCAAAGGCTCGAGCTGATACGAGATGCCGTCGCCGGCATCCCCAACGTCACGGTATGCGCCGATACTGGCCTGCTCGTGGACCATTGCCGCAGGATAGGCGCCCGGGTCATAGTGCGGGGCATCCGCAGCGGCGCCGACGTGGAGTACGAGGCAACGCTCGAACAGGTCAACTCCCGCATCGCACCGGAGATCACAACGGTCTATCTTATTTCAAAGCCGGAGCACGCGCATATCAGTTCGAGCCTCGTGCGCCAGCTTATCAAAATCGGAATTGGCATTGACGGACTTGTACCGAATGCTGATCATAAATTATTCAGGAGGGTTTGAACATGGCAAAGAATACCGATCCGACTGTCGTTCTCAGTCTTGAAAAGATCAATGAGCTTGAAGAGATCATCGAATCAAGCCCCGCACCCCGCTTTGGCGGCAATACCGACAGGCGCATCATAGACATTGACGAGATCTATAACCTGCTTGGCGACCTCAAGGTCACCATCCCCGAGGATGTGCGCAAGGCCGACAGCATCATAAACGACGCAAAGAATATTACCGCAAAGGCCGAAAGCTACGCATCCGACCTGGTGGACAACGCGCAGGTCAGGGCGGACGCTCTCGTAAATGAAGCGGAGAGCAAGCGCGACACGCTCATCGCCAATGCCGAGGGCAAGGCCGGCAGCATAAAGGCCGAGGCCGAGGCTGAGGCCAAGCGCATTATCGCAGAGGCTGAGGCCAAGCGCGAGCAGCTTTTGGACGAGCACGACATAATAGCCGAGGCGCAGCGCCGCGCCGACCTGCTGGAGCGCAAGGCGGAGTACAACGCAAAGAAGGTTTATGACAATGCAAAGACCTATGCCGACGGCGTTCTGGGCAGCCTTATGACCTTCCTCGAGGAGTATTATGAGGTCGTGGAGGTCAACCGCAACGATCTGGGCGTGGTTCCCAAGCCCGACTTCAGCAAGTCCGCGGAGGAGGCCAAGGCCGAGGAAGAGGCCGCCGCAGCTCCCGCTGCTCCCGTTGAGGAGGAAGAGGAC
>JAFYHI010000041.1 GCA_017539215.1 Clostridia bacterium
ACGAGGACGCGGGCTCCGCGTGGGAGATAGACCTCGTTCTCTCCGGGCATACGCATAACGGCGTCGTCGCGCTGCCCTTCGGCCTCGGCGCGCTGTGGACGAGCGAGGGGCTCTTCCCGGAGCACGACCGCGGCGAGTTCGTCTTTAGAAGCATGAGGATGATAATAACGTCGGGCTTTGCCGGAAACCGCGGGATACCGCGCGTTTTCAATCCCCCGGAGATAGCCGTGATAGACGTTTTGCCCTCCTCCGGGGGCTAAATGCGCCGCACGCCCTGTTTTTGCCGAAAGCGCTTTACTTTACGGCGATTATGTGCTAAAATCCAGTTGGCGAAGAAGGCTTTGCCTTTGGCGCATTTATACTATTTATCAGAGGTATTATATGATCAGGATCTCATGCGACTCCACGGCGGATCTTTCGCCCGAACTGTATGAGCGATACAATATCGCAAAACTCCCTCTCTATATCAACATCGCGGGAAAGGAGTATATGGACGGCGTCGACCTGACGAGCGAGCAGCTTTTCAAACTGGTGGACGAAACGGGAGAGCTTCCCTCCACCGCGGCGCAGAGCATCGACGACTTCACAAGGTATCTTGGCGGCATTCGTGAGCAGGACCCGGGCTGTGACATAATCCATTTCACCATATCGTCGGGCTTTTCCACCACCTACAACGTGGCAAGTCTTGCCGTGCAGGAGATGGAGAACGTTTACGTCATCGATTCGCGCAATCTGTCCTCGGGCATCGGTCAGAGCGTTATCGAGGCCTGCGAGATGGTCAAGCGCGGCATGACGGCAAAGGAGATAGTCGACGTCATAGAGAAAGAGATAATCCCGAAGGTCGACGCGAGCTTCACGCTCGACACGTTAAAGTACCTGGCAAAGGGCGGCCGCTGCTCCAACGTTGCGGCGCTCGGCGCGAACCTCCTGCAGCTCAAGCCCTGCATAGAGGTCGTCGACGGCAAAATGCGCGTCGGCAAGAAGTATAAGGGCAAGTACAGCCGCGTTGTGCGTCAGTACGCCAACGACCGCCTTGCGGATATCGAGAACATCCGCCCCGACAGGGTGTTCATAACGAGCGCGCACTGCAATCAGGAGTACATCGACGCCGTTTACGAGGAGGTCTCGAAGTTCAACTACTTCAAGGAGATACTCATAACCGAGGCCGCCTGCACGGTGTCAAGCCACTGCGGGCCGAACACGATAGGAGTGCTGTTCATCCATAAGTAAGCCATGAGGGACGCGTTTTTCGGATGGCTGGACGGGGTGCTCTCCGGCGGGCCGGCTCAGGGCGCTGCGGCGTGGTGCTTTAATCTGTATGAGGAGTCGGACGGGGGCTTTTCCGCGCAGCTTGTCGGCGCGGAGCGCTTTGACGAGAATGACCCCGACTGGCCCTGCGACGAGGTCTTTACAAGCGGCGAGGACCTGCTTGAGTTTGCCGCTGACGGTTGGGAAGAGGCGCAGGAGGCCATAGCCCGCCTTGTAAAGGACTATCTTGAAGATGGCCGTCATGCTTCGCTCCTTTGCGGGGCGGAGGCGGTCGCCGTCGGCTTTGTGGACGGCGACCTTGACGTTATCTATAAAAAAGCACGGTAACCCAAAGAAATTTTTCAAAGGAGCAAAAAATGAAGAACTATCTTGAAGCAATGGGTATCACGGAGCTTTCCGCGATTTACCGCAATCTGTCTCCCGCCGAGCTGACCGAGCGTGCGCTCGCCCGCGGCGAGGGTAAGCTCGCAAACACCGGCGCTCTGGTTATCAACACCGGCAAATACACGGGCCGTTCCCCTAACGACCGCTTTATCGTAGACACCCCCGATATCCACGACAAGGTCGACTGGGGCAAGATCAATATGCCAATCGAGAGGCAGAAGGCGGACGCCATCTTCGGCAAGATGTGCGCCTATATGCAGAACCGCGAGGCGTTCGTTGTGGACGGCTTCGTCGGCGCGGATACGACCTATTCGCTCCCCATCCGCGTGGTCTGCGAGAACGCGGCTTCCGCTCTGTTTGCGACGCAGGCGTTCGTGCGTCCCACCAAGGAGCAGCTCGATAATTTCAAGCCCGAATTCACCGTGCTCTGCTGCCCCGGCTTTAAGTGCATACCCGAGCGCGACGGCACCAATTCCGAGGCCGCCATAATACTCGACTTCGAATACAGGCGCGTTACCGTCGCCTGCTCCATGTACTCCGGCGAGATAAAGAAGGGCATGTTCTCCGTTATGAACTTCCTTATGCCCGAGCGCGGAGTGTTCCCCATGCACTGCTCCGCCAACATGGGCGCCGACGGCGACACCGCGCTGTTCTTCGGCCTGTCCGGCACCGGCAAGACCACCCTCTCCGCCGACCCCAACCGCATGCTCATAGGCGACGACGAGCACGGCTGGTCCAATGACGGCGTGTTTAATTTTGAGGGCGGCTGCTACGCAAAGTGCATCAACCTCTCCCGTGAGAACGAGCCGCAGATCTGGGACGCCATCAGGTTCGGCTCCCTTGTCGAAAACGTCATAATGGACGATGAGACCCGCGTTCTCGACTATAACGACAATACCCTCACCGAGAATACCCGCGTTGCCTACCCCGTCGAGTACATTCCCAACTGCGTCATTCCCGGCGTTGGCGGTCATCCCAAGACGGTCATATTCCTCACAGCCGACGCGTTCGGCGTACTGCCTCCCATCGCCAAGCTCGACAAGAACATGGCCATGTACCACTTCGTCACCGGCTACACCGCAAAGCTTGCGGGTACCGAGCGCGGCGTAAAGGAGCCTCAGGCCACCTTCTCCACCCTCTTCGGCGCGCCGTTCTTCATCAGGCATCCGTCGGAGTACGCCGAGATGCTGGGCAAGAGGATGGATGAGCACAACGCCAACGCCTTCCTCATCAACACCGGCTGGTCCGGCGGCCCCTACGGTGTGGGCTCCCGCATGAAGATCAAGTACACCCGCGCTATGGTCACCGCCGCGCTTACCGGCGCCCTCAACGACGTGGAGTACGTCCGTCACCCCATATTCAACGTGATGGTCCCCAAGACCTGCCCCAATGTACCCGACGAGGTGCTGGACCCGCGCGCAATGTGGGCCGACAAGGAGGCCTACGATAAGCAGGCGAAGGAGCTGGCAAAGCTCTTTATCAACAACTTCAAAAAGTACGGCAATATGCCGCAGCACATAATAGACGCCGGCCCCAAGGCCGACTGAAGGTAATGAAGGGCGGCAGCCTGCTGCCGCCCGTTTTTTGAACGATGTATCACGCAAAACGAATCGACAGGATTTTCACTCTGACGGCGGCCCTGCTTGCCGCGCTGCTGCTGCTTGCCGGCTGCACGGGCCGCGGGGAGCGGCCCCAAACCACGGCGGAGCCCGACGAAGGCGCACCGGGAGCGGGCATTGAGTTTTCGAAGGACGAGGTGCCCGGCGTGCTCCTCTACACGGGCTTCTCGCTTCAGGCAGGCGAATTCACCGCCATCGCACTTTCGGGCGACAGGGCCGGCAGCGACGGGCTGCGCGCGGCGGCCCCCGCAAAGGAGGGCGTGCGCTGCGCGTTTGAGCTTGGCGAGAATATCTCCGTCACCCTTGTGACAAACGGCGTTGAAGGCGAAATGACCTTCTGCCTTGCCCCTCACAGGGAATTTAAGGATTATAAGCATTTCGACTCCTCCGAGGCGGCGGCAAGATCCGCGGTCAAGGCCGCCCCCGAAACGCACGCGGAGCTTTGCCTGGACCCTGCGTCCGCTGAAGCGGGCTGTTACGACCTGCTCATAATGTCGGGCGGGCGCATCGTTGGGATGTGCTACGTCAGGGTGTACCCCGAGGGCGCGCTGAGCGGCGCATCGGATGAGGAACTGACGAAACCCGAATAAACCGCGTCATGTACCGCCGCAGTATCGCGGCGGTTTTTTTGCCCTGTAAGGCGGGATTTCCTTCATATTAATAATATAACGCTTGCAGTCGGGACGCATCTGTGATATAATTATACTTGACATAAACTGTGCCGACGGAGGGTCGCCCGGTGAGGATCAAAAAGCTGACATTGAACGGGTTTCGCAGCTACTCGCATATGGAGCTGACGCCCGAAAACGGCCTCAATCTGCTGTACGGGGCGAATGCCGCCGGCAAGACGAACGTGCTCGAGGCCGTGTTCCTGTGCGCCCTCGGGCGCAGTCACAGGACCAGCCGCGATGCGGAGCTTATCGGCCACGGGCTGTCCGGCGCGTATGTCGGCGTCGAGGTCGAAACGCAGAGCGGCGCCCGCCTGATCGAAATAAAGCTTCGCTGCGGCGACGACGCGGCGCGCAGCCCGCGCGACAAAAAGCAGATCTTTATAGACCGTCAGCGCGTGGGGTCCGCGGGTGAACTGCTCGGCGTTTTGAACGTGGTCATGTTCTCGCCGGAGGATCTGGCGCTGGTCAAGGCCTCGCCCGACGTAAGGCGGCGCTTCATGGATATGGAGCTTTGCCAGCTTCGCCCCGCCTATTACCGCAAGGCGGCCATGTACAACGCGTCGCTCAGGCAAAGGAACGCCCTTATCAAGGAGGCGTTCAGCGACCCGATCGATCCCGAAGTGCTTGATATGTGGAACGTGCAGCTTGCCCGTACCGGCGCCGAGGTCATGCGCAGCAGGCGCGAATTCATGGACGATATCTCCACGATCGCATCCGATATGCACCGCAGACTCACGGGCGGGCGTGAGCAGCTCTTTGTAAGCTACGAGCCGAACGTTCGCTTTGACGAGGAGGAGGCCGAGTATGCCATACTGGACGCGCTTGCCGCCTCTCATGATGAGGATATCCGGCGGGGCTACACAACGCGCGGCCCGCACAGGGACGATATGGGCATAAAGCTCGGTGAAACGGACGTAAAGGTGTACGGTTCGCAGGGGCAGCAGAGGACGGCGGCGCTGTCACTCAAGCTGTCGGAGCTTGCGCTGATGCGCGGAGCGGTGGGTGAAAGCCCGGTACTGCTCCTTGACGATGTGCTTTCGGAGCTTGACGACGAAAGGCAAAGGGCGCTTATGGAGTCCGCGTTCGACTGCCAGTGCCTTATGACCGCCACGGGCGTGGAGTCCGCCGCGGCCGGCAGCACCGCCGCCGTGTTCAGGGTGCAAAACGGCGCCGTCACGCGGGAAGCGGGCGCCGGCGGCCAAACAGTGTAAAAACGATTCTGAAAAGGAAATGAAATATGGAACAGAACAACACCTATAATGCTGACCAAATACAGGTGCTTGAAGGGCTTGAGGCAGTGCGCCGCCGCCCCGGCATGTACATTGGGTCGACCGATTCAAGGGGCCTGCACCACCTTGTTTACGAGATCGTGGACAATGCCATAGACGAGGCTATGGCGGGCTACTGCACGCATGTTTATGTGACCATCCATCCCGACAATTCCGTTACCGTGGTCGACAACGGCCGCGGCATACCCGTGGATATCCAGCAGCAGACGGGCAAGTCCGCGCTTGAGGTCGCGCTTACCATGCTGCATGCGGGCGGCAAGTTCGGCGGCTCCGGCTACAAGGTGTCGGGCGGCCTGCACGGCGTGGGCCTGTCGGTCGTCAACGCGCTGTCGGTGCAGCTCACCGCTGAGGTCAAGCGCGGCGGCAGGGTTTATCGCCAGGTCTGCGAGCGCGGCGTCAAAAAGACCGAGGTCGAGGCCGTCGCCTCCTGCGGCGAGGACGAGCACGGCACGTCCATAACCTTCCATCCCGATCCCGAGATCTTCGACGAGGTGGATTACGTTTACGACATACTCATAAAGCGCCTGAGGGAGCTTGCGTTTTTGAACGCGGGCGTGACGATAGTCGTCACCGACGAGCGGCCGGAGGAAAAGCTCGAATCGAGCTTCCATTTCATGGGCGGTATAAGGGAGTTCGTCAGCTACCTTAACAAGAACAAGACCCTGCTGCACGCGGAGCCCATCTATTTTGCGGCTTCGCAGGCCGATTCCCCGCTTGAGACCGCAAGCGTAGAAGTCGCCATGCAGTACAACGACGACTATACCGAAAACATCTATACCTATGCCAACAATATCTGCACCACCGAAGGCGGCAGCCATCTTGTGGGCTTTAAAACGGCGCTTACCCGCGTTATAAACGACTATGCCCGCAAGAACAAGATATTAAAGGACAACGACGCCAACCTTACGGGCGACGACGTGCGCGAGGGTCTGACCGCGATAATCTCCGTCAAGCTCGTGGAGCCGCAGTTTGAGGGGCAGACCAAGACCAAGCTTGGCAACGCGTACATAAAGGGCATGGTGGATTCCGCCGTTTCGGAGGGGCTTTCCGTGTATATGGAGGAGCATCCCGCCGAGGCCAAGCTCATAATCGACAAATGCCTTCAGGCCTCCCGCGCGCGTGAGGCGGCGCGAAAGGCGCGCGACCTCACCCGCCGCAAGACCGCGCTCGATTCCACCGCGCTGCCCGGCAAGCTTGCCGATTGTTCCGACAAGGACCCCGCCAAGTGCGAACTGTTCATAGTCGAGGGCGACTCCGCAGGCGGCTCTGCAAAAGAGGGGCGCGACAGGCATTTCCAGGCGATACTTCCTCTGCGCGGCAAGATACTCAACGTTGAAAAGACCAGGCTTGACAAAATGCTCGGCAACGCCGAGATCCGCTGCATGATCACGGCCTTCGGCGCGGGCATGGATTCGGACTTTGACGAGACCAAGCTTCGTTACCACAAGATAATCTGCATGACGGATGCAGACGTCGACGGCTCGCACATAAGGACGCTGCTTCTGACGTTCTTCTTCCGCCATATGCGCCCGATGATAGAAAAGGGCTACGTTTATATCGCTCAGCCGCCGCTTTACCTTATTAAAAAGCCGAACTTCGAAAAGTACGTCTATTCCGATGAGGAGCTGGAGCGCACCCTTGACGAGATCGGCCGCGACCGCATTACCGTGCAGCGCTACAAGGGCCTTGGCGAAATGAACCCCGAACAGCTTTGGGACACCACCATGGACCCGGAAAAGCGCATAATGCTGCAGGTAACGATGGACGACGCGATGGCCGCGGATGAGATATTCACCGTGCTGATGGGCGACCAGGTGGAGCCGAGGCGCGAATTCATAGAGCTTAATTCCAAGCTCGTAGCCGACCTTGACATATAAGAGGTACTTGAAATGGACGAAAAGAACGAGAAGAAAAACAAGCGAAACCTTGAATTGCTCGGCACGAACGAGCTGCCCACCGATGTGGAGGGCGGCAGGATACTTCCCATAAACCTTGTCGGTGAAATGAAAAGGAGCTTTATCTCCTATGCCATGGCGGTCATCATAAGCCGCGCCCTGCCCGACGTGCGCGACGGATTAAAGCCCGTGCACAGGCGCATACTGTATGCGATGGATGAGCTGGGCATGCAGCCCGACAAACCCTTCCGCAAATGCGCGCGCCTTGTAGGCGACGTGCTGGGCAAATACCACCCCCACGGCGATACCGCGGTGTACGACGCGGCCGTACGTCTGGCACAGCCCTTCTCCACCCGTTATCCGCTTATAGAGGGGCACGGCAACTTCGGCTCGATAGACGGCGACCCCGCCGCGGCAATGCGATATACCGAGTGCAGGATGAGCAGGCTCTCAACCGAGATGCTCACCGATATCGACAAGAACACGGTCGATTTTTACCCCAACTTCGATGAAACGCTCATGCAGCCCTCGGTGCTGCCCGCAAGGTTCCCCAACCTTTTGGTGAACGGCTCCAATGGCATTGCGGTAGGCATGGCGACCAACATACCTCCGCATAATCTGGGCGAGACCATAAACGGCGTTATCGCCATGATAGACAACCCCGATATCACGGTCGATGAGCTGATGAACCATATCCCCGGGCCGGACTTCCCCACGGGCGGCGTGATAATGGGCAACGCGGGCATACGCCACGCGTACTTCACCGGCAGGGGCCGCATAATCGTGCGCGCCAAGACCGAGATAGAGCCCATGAAGAACGACCGCAGCCGTATAGTCGTGACCGAAATACCGTACATGGTCAACAAGGCGAGGCTGGTCGAAAAAATAGCCGAGCTCATGCACGAGAAAAAGGTGGAGGGCATCTCCGATCTGCGCGATGAAAGCTCGCGCGCCGGCATGAGGGTAGTCATAGAGCTTAAAAAGGACGTCAACGCCAACGTCGTTTTGAACCGCCTGTATAAGCACACCCAGCTTCAGGAGACCTTCGGCGCGATAATGCTCGCCCTCGTCGACGGCGAGCCCAAGGTTTTGAACCTGCGCGAAATGCTCTACTACTATCTTGAGCATCAGAAGGACGTCGTCACCCGCCGCACCCGCTACGACCTTGAAAAGGCCGAGGAGCGTCTGCACATCATAGAGGGCCTCTTAAAGGCGCTCGACAATATAGACGAGGTCATCGCCACCATCAAGGCCTCCGCCAATGTGGGCGAGGCAAGGGCAAACCTCATGGAGCGTTTCGGCTTCTCCGAGAAGCAGGCTCAGGCCATACTCGATATGCGCCTGCAGCGCCTGACCGGGCTCGAGCGCGAAAAGCTTCAGAACGAGGCGCAGGAGCTTATGGCAAAGGTCGAATACTATAAGCGCATACTTGCCGACGAGGGGCTGCTGCTGTCCATAATCAAGGACGAGCTGACCGAAATAAAGCTGCGCTACTCCGACGCGCGCCGCACGGAGATAACCCAGATAATAGAGGATATCGACATGGACGACATCATCCAGGAGGAGGATATGGCGGTAACCATGACGCGGCTCGGCTACATTAAGCGCATCGCAGAGGACACCTACCGCACCCAGTCCAGGGGCGGCAGGGGCGTTTCGGGCCACGCCACGAGGGACGAGGACTTCGTGCGCGACATATTCGTTACAAGCACGCACTCGCACATACTGTTCTTTACCAACACCGGGCGCGCATTCCGCATAAAGTGCTACCTCATCCCGGAGGCGGGCAGGACGGCCAAGGGTACCGCGATAGTCAACCTGCTGCAGCTTAAAAACGGCGAAAAGGTCGCCGCCGCGTTCCCCGTGAACGAGTACACCAACGGCGGCAAGTACCTTGTTATGGCCACTAAGCACGGCGTTATCAAAAAGACCGCGCTGAGGGACTTCGAAAACATCAACAAGGGCGGCATAATTGCGGTCAATCTGCGCGACGGCGACGAGCTCATCGGCGTTCAGCTCACAAGCGGCGGGGACGATATCATGATAGGCACCGCGTCCGGCATGAGCATCCGCTTTAAGGAGAGCGACGTTCGCCCCATGGGCAGGACGGCGACGGGCGTCAGGGCGATAAAGCTTGCAGAGGACGACGAGGTCATAGATATGACCAAGATAGACCCCGGCTGCTATGTGCTGGCGATAACCGAGCGCGGACTTGGCAAGCGCACCGAGGAGGCCGAGTACAGTTCCCAGTCCAGGGGCGGCAAGGGCGTCAAGACCCTTAAGCTCACCGAAAAGACGGGCAGACTGGTGTGCCTCAGGATGTGCACCGACGAGGAGGATATAATGCTCGTACGCGACGACGGTGTTATAATCCGTGTGCCCGTGCAGGATATCAGCGTGATCTCGCGCAACACGCAGGGCGTGCGGCTTATGCGTGTGGACGACGAGCACCGCGTGGTGTCCATAGCGCGCGCCCCGCATAACGAGGACGAGGCGTTTGAAAAGGCCGCGAAGGAGCATGACGAGACTGCGGAGCATACACCTTCGGCGCATACGGAGCCGGCGGAAGAGGACGCGGCGGAAGAGACCGGCCTTGAGTTTACCGAGGTCGGGCCCGAAGAGGAGTAATGCGGCTTTCGAGCGCAGGGCTGCGGCGTAAAAAGGTATGGAATTCGGCTTTGAAAACGAGCTTTGTGAATTGGCGCAGCGCACCGCGGAGCGGGGCGCGCGCCTTTTCGTGGTGGGCGGCAGGGTGCGAAACGCCCTTTTGGGCCTGCCCGTATCGGATACGGACGTAACGAGCGCGCTTCGCCCAGATGAAATGACGTGCCTTGCCCGCGAGGCGGGATGGAAGGTCGTGCCCAAGGGGGCGGCCTTCGGCATGGTCGAGGTGCATATAGGCGACAGAACGTATGAGCATACCACCTTCCGCCGCGACAAGTACGCCGAGGGCGGCGCTCACAGGCCCACGGCGGTCACGTTCTCCGATACGCCGGACGAGGACGCATTCCGCCGCGATTTCACGGTGAACGCGCTGTATGCGGACGTGCTTGCGGGCACGGTCGCCGATCCCACCGGAGGCGTTTGCGACCTTGGGGCGCGGCTCATTCGCGCGACATCCCCCGACCCGGAGCTGATACTGCGCGACGACGGCCTTAGGATAATGCGCCTTTGCCGCTTTGCCGCCGAGCTGGGCTTTGATATAGAGGAAAAGACTTTTGCCGCCGCAAAAAAGTGCGCGCCTCTTCTTGCCGATATCTCGGCCGAGCGCGTGCGCGACGAGCTTGTGAAAATACTGATGGCGGATACCAAATACGGCATCCCTCCCGAGAAAAGCGTGCTGCGCGGCCTGCATTTGCTTGACGAAACGGGCGCTCTGGACGTTATCCTGCCGGAGCTTGCGCTGTGCCGCGGCGTGGCGCAAAGCCCCAAATTCCACCGCTGGCCCGTGCTGGAGCATATCTTCCGCACCACCGCCATGTCAAAGCCCGAGCTGCCGCTGCGGCTCGGCTGCCTGCTGCACGACGCGGCAAAGCCCGTGGTGCTTGCGCGGCAGGGCAATATGCACGGCCACGACGTCGAGGGCGAGAAAATAGCCCGCGGCGTACTGCACAGGCTCCGTTTTGACAACGATACGCTGGAACGCGCCGTGTGGCTCGTGCGGTACCACATGTATGATCTCGACGGCAACGCCAAGGAGCCCACGTTAAAGCGCCGCTTTGCACGCTGGGGCGGGGACAAGGTCAAAGCGCTCTGCGATATCCGCGAGGCGGATTTCAGAGGCTCCGTGGGCGAATACATAACCGTCAAGTCCGCAGACCGCTGGAAGCGCGTGCTTGCCGATATGGAGGCAAAGCACACCCCGTTCTCGGAGCACAGCCTTGCCTGCACCGGCGCCGATATTATGGAGTGGACGGGGCTTCCCGCAGGGCCGCATGTGGGAGAGATAAAGTCGGCCCTTCTGGACCACTGCGCCGTCCGTCCGCAGGACAACGTTCCCGAAAAGCTCAGGCGTATAGTCCGCGACATGGTCCGGGGCCCCGGGGAGCATCCGTGCAAGAATATATAGCTCAAAATCCGCGCCGCGTATTGCAAAAACACGGCGTTAGTGATATTATCACAGGGTATGCGGTGCGGCTTTCGCACCGGCATCCGACAAGATTATTTGGAGGCAAATAATGAAAATCTCGCAGAAGGCTCAGGCCTGCAATCTTTCCCCCATGCGCAAGTTCCATCCCTATGCCGTTGAAGCCGAGAGCAAGGGCAAGACGATCTATCATCTCAATATCGGTCAGCCCGATATCGAGACCCCGCCCAACTACTATTACGCGATACACAATTTCGATAACCCCGTTCTTGCATACGCCGCATCCCCCGGAATGCCCGTGCTCATTCAGGCTATTCAGCATTATTACGACAAGCTCGGCGTCCACTTTGAGGAGGACGAGATACTCATAACCACCGGCGGCAGCGAGGCTCTGCAGATGCTCATGCTCTCCATACTGGATCCCGGCGACGAGGTCATCATTCCCGAGCCCTTCTACCCCAACTACAACACGTTCGTGAAGTCCGCGGGCGGCGTCATCCACCCCATCCCCACCACGCCCGAGGGCGGTTACCGCTATGCCTTCCGCAAG
>JAFYHI010000042.1 GCA_017539215.1 Clostridia bacterium
ATCGCTCATAACGGTTGCCGTCCTCCCAAGCGCAGGAGAGTGTAAGGAGGTTTAACCATGGCAAGAAACAGGCAGCCTATCTTAAAGAAGAGCAGGTCTCTGGGTATATCCCTGGGCGATATGGGTTACACCAAGAAGCCCTCCACCCGCAACCCCGGCTCCCAGAGGCGTACCAAGAAGTCCGAGTACGCCAGGCAGCTCAATGAAAAGCAGAAGGTCAAGTTCGTGTACGGCATTCTGGAGAAGCAGTTCCATAAGTACTATGAGAAGGCTTCCAACCAGAAGGGCAATACCGGTGAAAATATGCTCATACTGATCGAGCGCCGTCTTGACAACGTAGCTTATCACCTCAATTTCGGTAAGACCCGCCGCATGGCCCGTCAGATGGTCACTCACGGTCATCTGCTGGTAAACGGCCAGAAGGTCGACATCCCCTCCTATCAGGTAAAGGTGGGCGACGAGATCTCCGTTTGCAGCAAGTCCCGTGAGGTCCCGTTCTTCAAGACCCTCCGCGAAGAGGGCGCAGAACGTTCGGTTCCCAAGTGGCTTGAGCTCGATTACGAAAACCTTAAGGGCGTCGTTACCGCTATGCCGACCCGTGAGGACGTCGACATGCTCGTTGAGGAGCATCTCATCGTCGAGCTCTATTCCAGGTAATCTGTTGACACCACGTTTTCCGCTTTTGCGGATGTTAACCCTGAACGCTTATTGAAAGAGAGGGGAGAGTTTGATGTTGGAAATTGAAAGACCCAAAATTGAGTGCGTTGAGCTGACCGAAAGGTACGGCCGCTTCGAGGTAAAGCCCTTGGAGCGCGGTTTCGGAACCACTCTCGGCAACTGTCTGCGCCGTGTGCTTTTAAGCTCACTTCCCGGCGTCGCTGCAACCTCCGTCAAGATCGAGGGCGTGCTTCACGAGTTTTCCACCATTGAGGGTGTGAAAGAGGATGTTACGGAGATAATCCTTAACATCAAGGAGCTCAGGACCAAGATCTTCGGCGAGGGCGCCAGGCGCGTCATAATTGACGCGGCGGGTGAGTGCGAAGTCAAAGCAGGCGACATTATCACGGATGCCGATGTTGAGATCGTCAATCCCGATCTGCACATTGCCACTCTGGGTGAGAACGCCCGCCTCAACATGGAGATAATCCTTGATCAGGGGCGCGGCTATGTCTCGGCCGACAAGAACAAAAAGCCCGGTATGGCTATCGGCGAAATAGCCGTTGATTCCATCTTCACGCCGATAACCAAGGTCAACTTCCGCGTGGACGACACCCGAGTCGGCAACACCACCGACTTCGACCAGCTCACGCTTGAGGTGTGGACCTCCGGTGCTATCCGTCCCGAGGAGGCTGTATCCAAAGCAGCCAACATAATGACCGAGCACCTCAGCTTATTCATCAACCTCACCGAGGACAGCCAGCATGACACCATCTTTGAGGATAAGAGCGCAGACGATAAGTCCAAGCTGCTTGAGACCCCCATTGAAGAGCTGGATCTCTCCGTCAGGTCCTATAACTGCCTCAAGCGCGCGGGCATCAACTCCGTTGCGGAGCTGGTCGAGCGCAATGAGGAGGAAATGATGAAGGTTCGTAACCTTGGTCGTAAGTCCCTTGAGGAGGTCCAGCAGAAGCTGGCCGCCCTGGGGCTTGCCCTCAGAGAAAGCGACGAATAACATTTTCAGCCGGACGGCAATTATAATAGGAGGAGAACAAAATGCCTAACCGTAAGCTCAACAAGCCCACCGATCAGCGTGATGCTATGTTCCGCAATATGGCGACTGCTCTTCTTTGGAACGGCAAGCTCGTTACCACCGAGACCCGCGCCAAGGAGCTTCGTCCCATTGTCGAGAAGCTCATCTCCCTGGCAGTGGCTGAGTATAAGAATACAGAAACCGTGACGAAGACCGTCAAGACCGTTAACGATAAGCAGCAGGAGATCGAAGTCGAAAAGACCTCCAAGAAGGACCTGCCCTCCAAGCTCCATGCCAGGAGGCAGATGGTTGCGTACCTCTACAATATCACCGAGGTCCGCGAGCATAAGGAGAAGAAGGCCGATTTCGAAAAGCGCACCGCTGCGAAGCATCCCGTTGTTGAGAAGCTCTTCAACGAGATCGCTCCCAAGTACGACGGCAAGAACGGCGGCTATACCCGCATCATGAAGCTGGGTCCCCGCCGCGGCGACGCCGCTGAGATGGCGCTCATAGAGCTCATCTGACGTTGGATCAGAACACCGGAACGGGCCAGCCGCTCCGGTGTTTTTTTGCGCATTAAAGCAAAGTCCGCGCATAAAGAACCGCCCGCCGCGCATAATAGCCGTATCAACCTTTAAGGAGGCTAATATGCAGCAGAACAACGATAAACCGTGGTTCATGGACGGATCGGGCGACCCCTCCATCGACACGAAGGACCTGGGCACCGTACAGGACGAGATGTATGCCGAGGCGCTTGCGTATAAGAAGTGCAAGGTTTACGAATCCCGCTTCGGCGACCCGCATCTTGCCGCAATGGCGGCAGACCACGCAGAGCACCACAGGCAGCATTTCGATGCGCTTCGCGGGTATCTGGAATCGAGGAACTGAGGAGGCAAATATGCACAGCAAGCAGGATATGAACGAAAGAGAGCTTTTGACCGACCTCCTTCACACCGAGAAGGATATGGCAAAGACCTACGCGTGCAGCATTACGGAGTCCGCAAGCGATGAGCTGAGGAGGCTGCTTACCCGCCACATGAGCGAGTGCGCCGAGGACCAGCTTTGCGTGTTCCGCGAGATGCAGTCGCGCGGGCTGTACCCCACCAAGCAGGCGCAGCAGCAGGAGATATCCACCGCGAAGCAGAATATGCAGGACCTGCAGAACGAGACCTGGTAAAGCAAAAAAGCCCGGAGCGGCGCTCCGGGCCTTTTGTTTGCAGTTATACGCCGAGCCAGGCGAATGCGGGGGCGGAGAACGAGCCGTCCTCGTTTTGCGTCAGCTCGCATTGGCTTACGGCGATGAGCCTGCCTGCATACTCGCCCTCGGTGCAGAGGGTGCAGAGCCCGTCGCAGTAATAGATGAAGCCGTAGGGGTCGGCGGGGATCACGGCAAGCTTTATCGTGTGCGTGCCGTGATCATCGGCGTCAAACGAAACGACGTCCGCCGCGGTGCAGCGCGCGGGGTTTTCGGCCTCGGCGCCCATGTATTTTTCCGCAAGCTTGGCGGCAAAGCAGCCGTATGCGGCCTCAAGGTACTCTTCTCCCTCAGTCGCGGTGCAGCCTGCGGCGGCGATATCCTCAGGCGTCACGGTGATCTGCTCTGCGCCGAAGGTCTCAAGCCATCCCGCGGCGGCCGAACTCAACTCGGCGTCCTCGGGTGGAGTGAGCGAAGCGGAGCCGGAAGCGAGCTTCACTCCGTCTTCCGCGGGCAATACGGGGTTGAACGAGAGCGTTCCGCCGCCGTTTACGGGGATGCTTACGGAGGCGTACTCGCCGCCGTTCGCTATGATGCATTCCGCCGCGTCAATATCGAGCGTAAGCCCAAGCGCGTTCGCCGCAGCCTCCGCCGCGGGACGCACGCACTCAAGCGCAAGCGCCTCGGTCATTGCGGAGGCCTCGGTCTCGGCGGGAGCCTCGGTATCTCCGGGCTCGTCGGACGGCGCTTCGTCGGTCGATCCGGCGGCGGGGGAGTCCGTGGGTACGCTGACAGCGGGCTTTGCAGTGCAGGCGCAAAGTCCGGCAAGTACGAGCAGCATGGTTAAAAACAGAACAAGATGCTTCATGATTCTCTCCTTTCGTGTTGAAACAAAGGCTAAAAATATGCGCAGTCAAATCCCTCGTCTATTATTATAGCGACGTGATAAGCCGCTTTCAAGTCCGAATCCAATATATATATATATATATAATTTCGGGCGGTTAAAACCGACCCGCGCTCCGCTGCCCGCGGGACGCCGAACTGCGCGGGGCATGCCATACTTTTTTCGAACGCGGCTTTTTGCGGTCCGCACGGTCGGGAACGGCTTGCGCGCAAAAAAACGGCTTGCGCCCGACTCGTTTTCCGGGTCTGCGCCGCCGTTTTATCTGTTTATTCGGGCTTCGTTACGCTTCCGCTTCGGGCTTGAGAGCCCGCATCATCTGTTCCCTTCGTACCATTTTTCCGCGAACGAGCGCAGGGAGGCAAGCTCCTCATCCGTCACGGGCTTCGGGGCGGAGCCCTGAGCAAAGGCGGGGCTGCCGCCGCCCTTGCCGCAAAGCAGGCCGTTGACGGCCTTTATCAGCTCGTTCATCGGGGCTTTTTCGCCGTCGGCACGCAGGGCGCGGTAATAGGTCGAGCCGTCCTTCACGCCGAGAGCGAGGGCTGCTCTTGCGCCAAAGGCAATAAGGGACTCGGTCAGCATTTTCACGTCGTTGGCGGAGAAGCCCTCGGCGCGGACTATCGAAATGGGCTTCGCCTCCCTTTGGGCAAGCATATCGCACAGCGCCTGCGTGCGGGCCTTTAATTCGCGCTTCAAAGAGGCAAGCTCGTCCGACTGCTTGCGTAACGCTGCGGGCAGCTCCTCGCGGCTTGTGGAATAGCTGCGGGCAAGCGCGGTCATACTGCGGGTCAGGGCGTTTGCCTCGCGCACGGCAAGCCCCCCGCAGGAGAACCACAGCCGCACGCCGCCCTTGTACTTTTGGCTGTCGGCAATGCGAATGTAACCCACCTCGCCCGTGGAGGCGCAATGTGTGCCGCAGCAGGTGCAGGAATCCACGTCGCCACCGCCTATGTACACCACGCGGATATCGCCCACGGCGGCGTCGGACTTTTTCCTCAAAGTGAGCCCGGCAAGGCCGGCCTCGTCGGTATGTATCTCGGTGACGGGCAGGTTCTGCATCACGGCCTCGTTTGCGCAGGCTTCAAGGCGGGTCAGCTCGTCGTCGTCGAAAACGCGGTCAAGGTCTATCGTGCAGTAGCTTTCCGCCATGTGAAAGCCCACGTTGTGCGCGCCGAAAAGCTTGTGCGCAAGGCCGGAGAGTATGTGCTCGCCCGTGTGACGGCGCGAATGGTCCATGCGGCGGGGCAGGTCGAGCGTAAGCGTGTACTCGCGCCCGGGCTCCACGGCGCGGTCGAGGGTATGCACCACTTCGCCGCCCTTTTCGTGCGCGTCCAGCACCCGCGCTTCGCCGAGCGTACCGTTGTCGGCGGGCTGCCCGCCGCCCTCCGGGAATATTACGGTGCGGTCGAGCACGGCGAAAAACCTGCCGTCCCGCTCCTCGCACGAAACGACCCGCGCGCGGCACTCCGCGATAACGGGTTTGATGTGATAAAGTCTTTCGGTCATTGGCGCTCCGTTCCCCGCGCACGGCGCGGTGTAAGTCAAATCTATTTGAGATGATAGCATATTTTGCTGCCCCGGTCAATCGCACAGCAAAAAAGCCCCGCGTGCGGAAACGAAAACGCCCCGCGGGCGGGCCGCGGGGCGAGTGAGTTTTTCCTTATTTTATCATGGTGCCGCAGGGCACGGAGTCGTCCAAAAAGACCACCTTGCAGCCGCAGGCGCTGTTGGTGCCCGCAAGCAGCATACCGTTCGACTCCACTCCGGCGATCCTTGCGGGGGCAAGGTTTGCAACGACGATCAGCTTTTTGCCCACAAGCTCCTCGGGCGTGTAGTACGCCTTTATGGAGGAGACTATGACGCGCTCGCCCTCGCCGTCGTCAAGCGTGATCTTATAGCAGGAATGGGACTTTCTTATCTCCTGGCACTTAATGACCTTGGCCGCGCGCAGGTCGAGCTTTGCAAAATCGTCTATGGAGATCTGCGGCTTTACGGGCGCGACCGGGTCGGGATCGCCGTACTCCACCTTGCGGGCGGGGGCGGCGTTTTTCCTTGCTTCCTCCTCGGCGGCGGCGCGCTCTATGGCCTCTTCCTCGTCGGTCTTGGGGTGGGAGAAGTCAAGCAGCTTAAGGTACGAATCCTTTTCTATAGCGTAAAGGAACAGATAAAGCCTCGGCCCGCGCTCCTTGTCGATGAGCAGACGGTAGACGTTCTTGAAGAACGCGCCCTGAGCGGCCTTCAACTGCTTGTCGTCGGCGCCCGCCAAATGCTCCTTGGGTATGGCGTACAACAGGGTCTGCAGGCCGTCCAGATCGTATCCGCCCTTTAACAGCACCTCGTAAAGCCTTGCGATATCGGCCTTTTCGCTCTCCTCAAGGGTATTGTAGACCTCGAAATTGCGCGTTTGGCGCAGGCGATAAACGCTCTCTGGCGAGCAGTTTTCAAGCCAGTAGCGGGCCTTGGGCAGCCTCTCGGCAAAGTCGGCGGCCTTATAGGGGGTGCCGACCTTTTCAAACACGCGCTCCAGCATGGGCACGTTAAAGTCCACTATCGAGCCGAACTGCACCAGAAGGCTCATCGGCACGGTCTCGGGGCGGCGGCCCTCAATAAGACAGTCGTCAAACACCACCTGCATAAACTCGTCGGCCTTGCCGTCCGTAAAGTCCTTATACTGGCGGTCAAACTCAAAATACTGGCGGAGTATTCCGTCGTCAAAGCAGAAGTCGAACGCCTTGGCGGGCTCGGTCTTGGCATAGAGCCAGAGTATTATCTCGGGATCATAGATCTTCAAAAGGGAGTCGGGGGTAAGGTTGAGGCCCGAGGACGAGCTCATCTTGCCCGTGGTGCCCTTGATGCCGATAAATTCGTACCCGACGAAGAGCGGCGCCTCATAGCCGAATATCTCGCGCGAGATAACGCGGCTCGTCTGATAGCTGCCGGTGGGGGCGGCATGGTCCTTGCCGCCGGGCTCAAAGTCGACGCCTTCATACGCCCAGCGCATGGCCCAATCGACCTTCCACGCAAGCTTGCAGTGGTGGTCGCGGGTAAAGTCAAACTCACCCTCGTGCCCGCAGGCGCAGGTGTAGTGCGCGTGTTCGCAGTCGTCCGAAAGGGAGTCGATATGCGTGGTGTCCCTGCCGCAGACGGGGCAGTAGATCGAAACGGGCATATACGCGTCGCGCTCGCCCTCCTTGGCGTCCTGCGTGCGGAAGCTGTCCAAAATGTCGAATATCTCGCGCCTGCAGCGAAGCGCCCTCAATATCTGTTCGGTGTACCTGCCGCCCTCGTACATTTCGGCCTGATGGCGGTAGTCCATGGTAATGCCAAAGCCCAGCATTGCGGGCTCGAACTCGCGCTCGAAATGCTCGGCGTAAGTGGCGCAGCCGTCGTCAAAGGGGTTGGGCACCTTGGTGTAGGGGCAGCCGATGTACTTTTCGTACCCGTCGGCGACCGCGGCGACGTTTGCGGGGACCTTGCGCATACGATCGTATTCGTCCCACGAGAAGAGCATTTTCGCCTTTTTGCCCATGCTGCGCAGGGCTTTTACGACGAACCAGCTTGTTGCGACGTCGCGGAAATTGCCGATGTGCACGCTGCCGGAGGGGCTGATGCCCGCGGCGCAGACGTACTCCTCCTTATCGGGGCGGCGCTCGATGATCTTCTTTGCGATCTCATATGACCAGTGCATAGGATACCTCCGTCAGGAAAGTTTTCGTATAACAATTGATTATAACACGGCAAAGGAAGGGGCGCAACATCTATTTTGCGTGAAGGCGCGCGTGAAGCGAAAAACCGGACGTATTTGCGTCCAACCGTTTTTTTACGTCCTTTTTACTTGCAAACGGGGGTGATAACTGCTATAATGATATACAGCAAAGCGGGCGCGTTTTGGCTGCGCCCAAAAATACGAAGGGAATTACCACAATGCCCACCATTATAGAAAGGATCGCCGCCGCCGAGGCTGACGCCGAAGCGCTTAAAAAAAATGCGCGTGAGGCTGCGGCGAGCGCTCAGGCCGCGGCGGAGGATGAGGCCGCAAAATCCCTGAAAATAGCAAGGGAAGAGGCCAAGGCGGGCCTGGCGCTTGCCCGCGCCATGGCAGAGAAGGAAGCCGCGGCGCAGGCCGAGCGGGTGCTGGCCGAGGGACGCGAGCAGGCGAAAAAGCTCCTGACGGAGGCCGAGGGCCGCTTGACGGAGGCAGCACGGGCCGTAACAGACGCAATACTTTCGGGGATCTGATTGGAGCAGGCCGATGATAGTACCGATGAAGCACATAACGCTGTTCGCGCGAAAAGCGGACGAACGGCGCATAATGAAAGCGCTTCAGGAAAACGGAGTAATACAGATACAGGCGTCTTCCGCAGAGCTTGAGGGGGAGAGCAGCGAAAGCGCGGCGGGGCTTTTCAGGTCCGCCTGCGAAACTGAGCTTTCGGACAGGCAAGGCGAGGTCGCCACTATAAAGGCGGCGCTCGGCAGGCTTAATCCGTATCTGCCCAAGGCGGGCCTTTTGGACGCGCCTCCCGAGTGCGCCGAGGATGAGCTTACCGGCTCCGTGCCCGGCGCGCTTTCGATTTGCGGCGAGCTGGACGCGCTCATAAAGCAGCAGGCCGCCGTCAAGGCCGAACGCGAAAAAAAGTCAGCCCTGTTAAAGACGCTCCGTCCGTATAACACCGTTACCATACCGCTTTCGGACATAAAGCCCACCAATACCGCAAGCTTTGTGCTGGGCCTTATTAAAGAAGAAAAGCTGCCCGTGCTTGACGAGGCCGGCGTCATGTATGACGCATATCCCGCGGAGGCGGGTAAAACGCCCCTGCTTGCGGCGCTTCCCAACGCAGAGCGCGAAGAAACGCTGGCGATTCTGCATGAGGCCGGTTTTCACGAGGCGAACCTGCCCGAGATAGACGGCACCTGCGCCGAAGAGTCGGACAGGCTTGCGGGTGAGCTTGCGTCGCTGGAGCTTAACTATAAGGAGCTTGGCGGGAAGATAGCCGCTTACGGCGAAAAGGCCGACGAATTAAAGCGCGGGCTCGACGGCGCAATGATAGAGGAAAAGCGCGCCGAGGCAAGGTGCGGCCTGTTTGCAACGAAGGAGACCTTCATGCTGACGGGCTGGGCAAGGTCGGACGAGGCCGAAAAGCTCGAGTCGGTCATTGCGCAAAACGCGCCCGTCTACTGCCTTGAAATGCGCGACCCGGAGCCGGATGAGCAGCCGCCCACTTACTGCAAAAACAAAAAGTTCTTTGCTCCGTTTGAATTTATAACCAATATGTATTCGCCGCCCGACCCGCGCGGCTTTGACCCCACGGTGGTGATGACGCCCTTTTATCTGCTCTTCTTCGGGCTGATGATGGGCGACACCGGCTACGGCGCGGTCATGGCGCTGGGCGCGGCGCTGTTCATTAAGCTCAAAAAGCCCACAAAGGGTACCGGGCAGGTCGCAAGGATACTGTTCTGGGGCGGGCTTTCGACGATGGTGTTCGGCCTGCTTGCGGGCACCTGCTTCGGCATGAACTGGTACGATATATTCGGCGAGAGCTTCCCGTTCCCGCTGCTCGATCCGATGAAGGACCAGATGATCGCCATCATATTCTACTGTGCGCTGGGGTTCTTCCAGATAATCGTGGGCATGGTGGTGTCCATCGTACTGCATCTGAAGCAGGGCGATTGGCAAACGGCGCTGTTTGATATCGGTTCATGGCTTATGATATTCGCCGGGGCCGCGGTGCTGCTGCTTGTCAAGGGGCCCGTCAAATACGTCGGCTGGGGGCTTTTGGGGCTTGGCCTCATACTGCTCGTCGGGTTCGGAGGCAGGGCGAAAAAGGGCGTCGGGCGCGTCATAGGCGGGCTCGGCAAGCTCTACGACATTACCGGGTTCCTGTCGGACGTTTTAAGCTACTCGCGCGTTTTCGCGCTCGGCCTTGCAACGGGCGCCATGGGCTCCGCGTTCAATCTGGTCGCCGGCATCGCCCGGGATATGCTAAAGGGCATACCCGTCGTCGGCGGGGTGGTCAGCTTTGTGATCGCCGCCGTACTCCTCGTCGTGCTGCACGTTTTCTGCGTGGCGATAAACGCGCTCGGCGCGTTCATACACTGCGCAAGGCTGCAGTTTATAGAATACTATAACCGTTTTTATACTCCGGGCGGCAAGCTCTACTCGCCCCTCGGTATAGATACAAAATACAATAAGGTAAAATAAGCGTTTACGCTAAAAGGAGTGTACCATGAAAAAGTTCAGGAAATTCGCCATCATCGCCGTTATCGCCGCATTGACGCTGCTCGTCTGCGGGGCCGTCCTTGCAGAGGGCGTTCCCATGGGCGGCGCACCTCAAATGCCCGAACCCCAAGACAACACCCCCAAGGGCTATATCTGGGCCGCCGCCGCGGTGTGCGTTGCCATGATACTGCCCGGTATCGGTTCGGCGCTCGGCGTCGGCATGGCGGGCCGCGCGGCCGCCGGCGTTGCGGCTGAAGACCCGGAAAAGGGCGGCTCCTGCCTTGTGTTTGAGCTTCTGCCTGCGACGCAGGGCCTTTACGGCTTTGTTATCGCTATGTTCATCGCGGTGTTCAGCGACATTCTTTCCGGCACGGTGATGCAGCTTGCCACCGACCTCGGCCGCAGCTTCTTCTATGCTTCGCTGCCCATCGGCGTCGTCGGTCTTGTGTCCGCGTACTTCCAGTCCCGCGTCTGCTGCGCCGGCATTGGCATCGTCGCCAAGCAGGGCAACGGCGGCATGGGCATAACCTTTGCCATAATGGTCGAGCTCTACGCCATACTGGCGCTCATCATATCTATACTGATGGTCGTCGGCGTTCCCGTAAACGCCTGATAGGTGCATTTATGGAAACGGGCAACGGAGCTGACAAGCTCATAACAACCATATTGGAGGAGGCGCGTGAGCAGGCCGCCGCTATCGAGTGGCATGCGAACGAGGCCGTGGACGCCATACGCAAAAAGCTGGAGCTGGACCGCGAGGCCGTGCGCGAGGAGTTCACCGCCAAGGCGCAGGTCGAGCGTGAGCTGATACTGGAGACCTCCGCCACCAACGCAAGGCTGCAGAGCCGCAAGGAACTGCTTGCCGGCAAGCGCGGGGTAATGGACCGCGCGTATGAGGAGGCTTACCGCAGCCTCTGCGCCCTTGCGGGTCAAAGACGGACCGCGCTCCTTGCACGCATGCTCAAAGCCGAATGCGAGGGCGGCGAGACCGTACGCCCCGCAGCAAAGGACAGGGAAGCCGTTGAAAAGCTGCTTCCCGCCTGCGGCGTCGCTGGGCTTAAGCTCGGCGAGACCGACCCCGGCGTCACCGACGGGTTTACCGTGACGGGGAGCAATTTCTATAAGGACTGCTCGTTCGAGGCGCTCCTGCGCGATTCCCGCGCGGGGCTTGACGCGCGCGTCGCGGGCATCCTGTTCAAATGATCTGAGAAAAGGTAACCGAAATGGCCGAAAGCCTTATAAACTCAATTGCAAGGCTGCGCGTGCTTGAAAAGGGGCTGCTTACCCGCGAAACGGTCGGCAGGCTGAAGTCCGCAAAAAGCTTTGAGGAATGCCTCAGGATACTGGGAGAGTCCGGCTGGGGTACGCCCGAGCCGGATACGGACGAGATCGACTCGCTGACCGACGCCCGCCTGCGGGACACTTACGCGCTTATGGACGAGCTTATGCCGAAGCGCTATAAAAAGCTCGTCGAGGTGTTCCGCATGAGGCACGATCTTACCAACATCAAGCTTTTATACAAGCTTCGTCTGCGCGGAGTGAGTGCGGACGCGGCTCCGCTTGACAGGTGCGGAGCGGTCGACGGCGAGACGCTTAAAAAGGCCGTTGCGCGCGGCGATTACAGCATGCTCCCCAAGCGCATGGAAAAGGAGCTTGAGGCGCTTGACGTTGACACATACCGCGGGGCGGATCCTGCCCGGGTCTCGTACAGGCTTGATTCCGCCTTTATCGAATATGCGGCCGGCAGCGGGTTTGCGTTTGCAAAGCAGTATTTCGGCGCGCTTGCCGACTTTACCAATATACTGGGGCTTGTACGCGGGGTCGGGGCGGATATGCTGTTGCCCTGCGGAGAGCTTGACGCGGCAAAGCTTCAAAAGCTGAAGGCCGCGCTTGCCGCTTCGCCCGAGAAGGCGGGGGAGACGATAAAGGGCCCGCTGGAGTCGGGCGCGCTTTTGGAGGCCGCACGCGCCGCCGTAGAGGATTATGCAAAGACCGGGCGCGTATCCGCGATAGAAAACGCACGGGACGAGTACCTGTTGGCGCTTGCCTCCGAGCGGAAGTCGGACATTGACAGCCCCGCGCCTATTGTGGGCTTTATGCTTGCGCGTGAGCGCGAGGCGGAGGTAGTGCGGCTTATACTCACCGCAAAGCGGAGCGGCATGGACTCCCGCGCGGCGGACGAAAGGAGCGTGGCGCTTTATGGCTGATATCGCCGTTATCGGCTCCGGGGACTCGGTGCTTTTAGGACGCGCCGCCGGGCTTGACGTATATTTCGAGACCGACGGGCACAGGGCCTGCAGGCTTATAGACCGCCTTGCGGACGAGGGCACCAGGGTCATTTTTGTGACGGAGCCCGTTTTTGAGCTGGCGGCGGAGGCCGTGCAAAAGTACAGGTCAAGGCCCTTCCCGGCGATAATACCCATCCCCGACAGCAAGGGGCCCACCGGCGCGGCAATGGCAAATATCCGCGCAAACGTGGAAAAGGCCATCGGCGCAGACATACTCTTCTGACGCGCCAAACAGACTGTTAATTCTTCAACGGAGGGACATTATGACCGAAAAACACGGAACCATCGTCAAGGTAGCCGGCCCGCTCATCACCGCAAGCGGTATGGGCGAAGTGCAGATGTACGACGTCGTGCACGTTTCAGACAGGCAGCTCATAGGCGAGGTAATAGAACTCAGGGGCGATACGGCCTCCGTTCAGGTATATGAGGAAACGGGCGGCATCGGCCCGGGCGAGCCGGTCTATCCCACGGGCGCTCCGCTTTCGGTGGAGCTTGGCCCGGGGCTTATCGAGTCCATTTACGACGGCATACAGAGGCCGCTTACGGTTCTTTTCGAGAACGCGGGGTCGAGGATAACCAGGGGCATTACCGCGCCCGCGCTTGACCGCAAAAAGAAATGGAATTTTCAGCCGACGGCTGAGGTCGGCAAGGACCTTGCGGGCGGCGACGAGCTGGGCTTTGTGCAGGAGACCGGCGCCGTCAAGCACATTATCATGGTGCCTCCGAACGTGCACGGCAGGCTTACGCGGCTGGCTCCCGAGGGGCTGTACACGATCGACGAGCCAATCGCGCATATCGAGTCCGAAAATGGCGGGATCGACCTTGCCATGATGCAGAAATGGCCCGTGCGCCGCGGGCGTCCCTATGCCGAAAAGCTGCCCCCGAACGAGCCGATGATAACCGGTCAGCGCGTTATCGACACCTTCTTCCCCATTGCAAAGGGTGGCGTAGCGGCGGTTCCCGGCCCCTTCGGCAGCGGCAAAACGGTGGTGCAGCATCAGCTTGCAAAATGGGCCGACGCGGACATAATCGTGTACGTTGGCTGCGGTGAGCGCGGCAACGAAATGACGGATGTTCTGACAGAGTTCCCGGAGCTTGTAGACCCGCGCACCGGCCTCTCGCTTATGAAGCGCACCGTGCTTATTGCAAATACCTCCGATATGCCCGTCGCCGCGCGCGAGGCGTCCATTTACACGGGCATTACGATAGCCGAATACTTCCGCGATATGGGCTACAAGGTTGCCATAATGGCGGATTCCACTTCGCGCTGGGCGGAGGCCCTGCGTGAAATGAGCGGGCGCCTTGAGGAAATGCCCGGTGAAGAGGGCTACCCCGCGTACCTTTCAAGCCGACTTGCCGAGTTCTATGAGCGTGCAGGTCAGGTAAAGACCCTCGGCTCCGAGGGCAGGACGGGCGCAGTTTCCGCGATAGGCGCGGTGTCGCCTCCCGGCGGCGATATTTCGGAGCCCGTTTCGCAGGCCACGCTGAGGATAGTCAAGGTGTTCTGGGGGCTTTCCGCAAAGCTTGCCTACGCAAGGCATTTCCCCGCGATAGACTGGCTCTCGAGCTATTCGCTCTACGTCGACAGGCTGAGCCCGTGGTTCGATTCCAACGTAGCCGAGGATTGGAGCTCCTGCGTGACAAGGGCGATGGCGCTCCTGCAGGAGGAAGCGGAGCTTTCGGAGATAGTGTCGCTCGTCGGCATAGACGCGCTCTCCGCGCGCGACCGCTTAAAGCTCGAGACCGCAAGGTCCATCCGCGAGGACTACCTGCACCAGAACGCGTTCGACGCGACCGACACATACACCTCGCCGCAAAAGCAGCACGCGCTTTTACGGCTGCTGCTGGAGTTCTTCGACAGGGGCTCCGCCGCGCTCGAGGCGGGGGCGGACTTTACAAAGCTTGCCGCGCTGCCCGTGCGTGAAAGGCTCGGACGCTATAAATACTGCGAGGAAAAGGACTATCGCATGCTTGCAGAGGAGCTCTCCGCAGAGCTGACCAATCAAGTGCGCGGCCTGATGGAGGGTATGAAAGATGCGTAAGGAATACACGACTATACGCGAGGTCGTCGGCCCGCTCGTAATGGTGGACGGCGTTGACGGCGTAAAATACGATGAGCTTGTTGAGATAAAGCGCAGCGACGGCTCAGACCTCAGGCGCGGCAAGGTGCTGGAGGTAAACGGCTCAAGGGCGCTCGTCCAGCTTTTCGAGGGCTCTCAGGGGCTGAAGATCGCCGACTCCCGCGCAAAATTCCTGGGCCACAGCATTGAGCTTGCTGTGTCGCCCGATATGCTGGGCAGGGTGTTCGACGGCATGGGCCGCCCCAAGGACGGCGGCGCTCCGCTCATACCCGAAAAGATGCTTGACATAAACGGCGCGCCAATGAACCCCGCCGCACGCGACTACCCCAACGAGTTTATCCAGACGGGCGTTTCGGCAATAGACGGGCTTAACACGCTCGTTCGCGGGCAGAAGCTGCCCGTGTTCTCGGGCAGCGGCCTGCCGCACGCACAGTTTGCGGCGCAGATAGCAAGGCAGGCGAAGGTGCGCGGCACCGACGAGCCGTTTGCCGTTGTGTTCGCGGCGGTCGGCATAACGTTTGAAGAGGCCGATTTCTTCATTGAAGACTTCAAAAAGACGGGCGCGATAGAGCGCACGGTAACGTTCGTAAACCTTGCGAACGACCCCGCGATCGAGCGTATAGCCACTCCGCGCATGGCGATAACCGCCGCTGAGTATTTGGCCTACGATCTGGGTATGCACGTGCTCGTTATAATCACCGACATAACCAATTATGCGGAGGCTCTGCGTGAGATCTCCGCCGCCCGCAAGGAGGTCCCCGGGCGCCGCGGCTATCCCGGCTACCTTTATACCGACCTTGCCACCATGTACGAGCGCGCGGGCAGGATAAGGGGCTGCAAGGGCTCCATCACCATGATACCCATCCTCTCCATGCCCGAGGACGACATAACCCATCCCATACCCGACCTGACCGGCTACATAACCGAGGGGCAGATAATACTCTCGCGCGAGCTTCACAGGAAGGGCATAACCCCGCCCGTCAACGTACTGCCCTCGCTTTCGCGTTTGAAGGATAAGGGCATAGGCCGGGGCAAAACGCGCGAGGATCACGCCGACACCATGAACCAGCTCTTTGCCGCCTATTCAAGGGGCAAGGAGGCCAAGGAGCTTGCCGTCATACTGGGCGACGCCGCCCTGTCGGACGTAGATAAGCTTTACGCCAGGTTCGCGGACGAGTTCGAGACCAAGTACGTTTCTCAGGGCTATTACGAGAACCGCTCCGTTGAAGAGACGCTGGACATAGGCTGGGAGCTTTTGAGGATACTTCCCAGGAGCGAGCTGAGGCGTATCCGTGACGCTTACCTTGACAAGTACTACGGGGGCTGATTATGGCTATCAGTTACAAGCCCACACGAATGGAGATGAGCCGGCTTAAAAAGCGGCTCTCCACCGCGTCGCGCGGGCACAAGCTAATGAAGGACAAGCGCGATGAAACGGTGCGCCGCTTTATAACGTACGTCCGCCGCAACAAGGAGCTGCGCCAAAGGGTGGAGGAGCTTATGAGCGAGGCTATGGCAAGCTTTGTCGTTGCCAAGGCCACCATGACCCCCGCCGCCGTCGAGGAGGCGCTGTGCTGCCCCGCGGCCTCCGCCAAGGTGCAGGTGGAAAGCGGCAAGGTGCTGTCCACCGAGGTGCCAAGGCTCACCTACGTTCCGTCCGCCGAGTCGGGCCTGCCTTACGGGGTGCTCGGCACCAGCCACGAGCTTGACTCCGCAGTCGAAAAGTTCTCTCAGCTCATGCCGCTTTTGATAGAGCTTGCCGAGGTCGAAAAGACCTGCAACCTGCTTGCGGATGAGATAGAGAAGACCCGCCGCCGCGTCAACGCGCTGGAGTACGTGATGATACCTCAGCTAAAGGATGCGATACACGACATATCGATGAAGCTTGACGAGAACGAGCGCGGGAACCTCACCCGTCTTATGAAGACCAAGGATATGCTGAAGTCCAAGGACGAAGGCTGAAAAACTGTGATGAAAGCGGCTGACAAAGTGCTGTCAGCCGCTTTTTCGCGCTCAGTGTATCAGAATATGTACCAGCTTTTCTTGTCGAAGGCGCGTCCGTTCGTCGTGGTGCCGTCATCCGAGGGGTGGTGGTCGTCCGCCGGGAAAACGAACCAGCGGAAGAACCGCTCGTCGGCGTAATCGTCGATCGTCCAGCTCTGCTGATGCAGGGCTATCGCGCTGTCAGACCAGGTAACGTCAACGTAGTAGGTCCCCTGGTCCAGCGTGACTATATCCCAAAAGTGCATGTTATCGTCGTTAAAGGGGTTGCGCACGCGGCGGCAGTCAAGGTTTGCGACGCGGCACAGGTACTCGAACCCCAGCGCGTAACCCTGACAGATGGAATACCCGTTCACCACTGCGCCGTAAGCGCAGGTGACATAATTGGGCGTAGTGCCGTGCGTGTGCAGGTATTCGGTGTTGAGTATGATATAGTAGGCAAGCGCGCGGTATTTGTCGAGCGCGGAGAAGTCGTCCGGTATGCGCGAGGCAACGTATTCGCCGACGGCCGTGAAGGCCGCGGCCTTTTCCCTGACCAAACCGATATCCTCCGCAGGGGCAAACGGATAGACCTCCGGATCAAAGAATACCGAACGCCAGCGGCTTCCGTCACGCCGCACGGTAAAATAGGTCTCCGTCACGGGTTCGTCAACGAAGAGCGCGGCAAGCGCGTTTTGCGTCTCCTGCTCGCCGCCCTCGAATACGGCTGCTTCAAAGCTCTCGGCGCTTTTTTTCATCGTGTCGTACAGCTCCGCCTCGGCGGGGGTCAGCCCCGACCTTTTATCGGGGAAAACGTACCCGTGGTCTGCGGAATACACGGGTATCGGGTGCGCCTGTATGAACGGTATTATAAGGTCCATAAGCTCCCGCGCGTGGTCTATGCGCACCGCGGCATAGCCCGTTGGCCCGTCTAGGGGGGCGGGGGAGTATGAGGGAGCCGCACTCTCCGTCGGAGCCGCGGTCGCAGCCGCAGAGGGCTCGGGCTCGGGCCGGCCCGGCACGCAGCCGCAGAGCGCCAGGGCCGCAGCAGCCAAAAGCAAAGCGATAAGCTTTTTCATGTCAAGCCTTTCCAAAGGGAGAGCTGCCCGTCTGCACGGGTATTATCTCACACTTTATGCCTGTTTTTTCAAGGTAGACGCGGGCTGTCTCACGCGAGACGTCCCCGGCGCGATCCGCGCGGCAAAGGGCTATCGCACAGCCGCCGAAACCCGCGCCGGTCATGCGTGCACCCAAAACGCCCTCCTGCATGAGCGCGGCGTCGACTATCGCGTCCAGATGCCCGCCGGTGACCTCGTAGTCGTACCGAAGCGAATCGTGCGACGCTGTCAAAAGACGTCCAAGCTCAGCGTTGTCGCCTCTGCGCAGCGCCTGCGCCGCTGCAAGCGTGCGCTCGTTTTCGGTAACGGCGTGGCGAGCCCTTCTGAAAAGAACGGGTGAGAGCACGGCGCGGCAGGCGTCAAGCTCCCCGAGCGTTACGGCGCAGAGGGCGTCGCGCGGCGTTTCCAGCACCGAGTTTATCGCGGCAAGCGCCTCGTCGCACTCGCCCCTGCGTTCATTATACTTGGAATCCGTCAGCTTGCGGGGCTTTTTGGTGTTCATGATCAGCAGCACGTCGCCGTCAAGGTCGAACGGCTCGTATTCAAAATCGAGCGTGTGCGTGTCCAAAAGCAGCGCGTGACCTTTTACGCCCGCTGCGCAGACGAACTGGTCCATAATGCCGCAGTTGACGCCGGCGCATTCGTGCTCTGCAGCAAGCGATACCTCCGCCGCTTGCCTGCCGTCAAGCCACGGGCCGTACAGCCCGTCAAGAACGGCGCAGGTCAAAACCTCCAGCGAGGCCGAGGACGACAGCCCGGAGCCGCGCGGCAGGTCGCCGCACACCGCCATATCGAACCCCCCGACGGGATATCCGCGGATAATGAGCTGCGCCGCCACCCCAAGCGGGTATGCGGCCCAGCCGAAACGGCGGAATGCCCCGGGGGTCAGCGGCAGGGAGGAAAGCTCGTCCAGGGCGACCTCGGCGTTTTGGCCCGGCAGGTCGGCGGAAACGAGGCGTATCCGCCCGTCTGCCCTGCGGGCGGCGGCGTAAGTGCCTATCGACAGCGAGCAGGGCATAACGCGCCCGCCGTTATAATCTATGTGTTCGCCTATGAGATTAACGCGCCCGGGTGCGAAAAAACCTCGGCCTTCGCCGCCGAACTCGCTTTTGAAAAGGGCTGCCGCCCTGTTTGCAGCAGAACTCATGGTAGTTTTCCTTTCATGATTTATCGGTATGATTATATCATAAACGGGCCGGCTTGGAAAGGGGCGCTTGTCTTTCTTGCCGCAGCAGTGTATAATATAGCAAAATGGGGGCGTGTGTCCCGGAAAGGGGGAGCTGTGTGAGATACCTTAAAGCCGCGCTTGCGGGGCTGATGGCCTTTGCGGTGCTTTTTGCCGCGGCGGTAAAGCTGCCCCTTCCCGATATGCGCGCAGCGGCGCTTGTGCCCACGCCGCCGCCCGCCGCGATAAGCCGCCTGTGGCGCGAGGCGGAGCGCATCGTCACCGCCGACTGTATGCGCGTGACGCCCGGCGATGACGGCGGGGTCTCGGCCCGCTTCCGTGTGGACGGATCCATCGAGGGCGGCGATGAGCCCGGCGACATAATAACGCTCCCGTGCGAGGCGACGCCCGGGGCGCGCTACCTGCTGTATCTTGCAGGAGGCGAAGGGGAAGAAGCCGATCCTCTCAGGCTCCTTACGGGACGGCCCATCCCGGTAGAGGGGGCAAACGCGCTGTACGAAGGGGAGTTTTTCAGTCTGGAGGGCCTTGAAAAAGACGTCGAGCGCCAGCGCAGCATACTTACCGTGCCCTCGCAGACGTTCTTTTACGGCAGTATAGAGGCGCTTGATCAGGCCTGCGATGAGATAGTCGTTGCCCGCGTCGTATCGGCGGGGGAGCCCGTCGATACGCTCTGCCGCTCCGCCGAGGGCGGTGAAAGCACGCTTATCACGGCAGAGCAGGTCTTCCTGCGCGTCAAGGTTGAAAACGCGCTGATGGGCGGGCTGAAATACGGTGATATACTCAGCGTGGTCATAGAACCCTACAATATCCGCCCCGTGGTGAACGCGGTGAATCTTGCGCCTAAAACCGTTCCCACCCCGCCGACGGAGACCCCGCAGGAGGGCGGCGTGTACCTGTTCTTCCTTATAAGGTCCGTGGATAAAAAGGCAGACTTCTACTTTACCGTAAACCCGTATGAGGGTTACGCCAAGCTTTTGGGCAGCGCGCTGCTGCACCCGTATTACAATATCGCCCTGCGCGAAACGAACGACCTGCCGCATTTCGTCAGCCGCCTTGCCGCCGCGCGAGAGGCGGCCGCGGCAAATGGATGATAACGCAAAAAACCCCTGCAAGGGGTCAGTAATCTGAGCCCGCTTTTTGTGCGGGCTTTTCTCTTTGAAAACCGCGGACGGCCGGGACCGGTGCGCCGTGATGGATCTTTTTTTGAAAGAGCAATAGAAATGAGCCTTCTGAATCGTATTATAAGCAGAGGGCCCTCTAAGATAAAGGAAAGGAGTGCGTATGAGCACTGTTCGGAGAACGGACGAACAGATACTGTCAGCCTACGACCGTTGTGCGGACGCAGTCTACCGGGTCTGCCGTATGTTTTTGAAAGCCGACAGCGCCGATATCATGGACGCCTTTCAGCAGACCTTTTTGAAGTATATGGTCTGCCCGAAACGGTTTGAGAACGATGAGCACGAAAAGGCTTGGCTGATAGTTACCGCTTCGAACGTATGCCGCGACATTCTGCGCTCCTCGTGGAAAAAGAAGGTCAGGCTTATGGATGAGCTGCCGCAAAGGGCGGCGCCTTCCGATGAGGACGAGACCTTCCGGTGCGTGACCGCGCTGCCGGAGAAGTACAGAACG
>JAFYHI010000043.1 GCA_017539215.1 Clostridia bacterium
ACACTTTGCCTTCAAGGCCTGCGGCGGCAAATTCCTCCCGCAGGATGGCGTCGCTCTCGCGGACTGCTTCCAGACGGTCGCGGGTGATGGCTCCGGTGCAGCGAACGCCGAGGCCAGGTCCGGGGAAGGGTTGGCGATCCACCATGGAGGAAGGGAGGCCGAGCTGTCTGCCCACCATGCGCACTTCGTCTTTATACAGGAACTTGACGGGCTCCACCAGCTCGAAGCGATCCTTCAGGTCGTCGGGCAGACCTCCCACGTTGTGGTGCGCCTTTACGCCGGCTTCGCTTTCCAGAATGTCCGGATAGATGGTGCCCTGCGCCAAAAACTCGATGCCCTCGAGCTTGCGCGCCTCCTCGGCGAAGACCTCTATGAATTCGCCGCCGATTATTTTGCGCTTGGTCTCGGGGTCGCAAACGCCAGCAAGCTTATCGAGGAAGCGGTCCGAAGCGTCGACGTATATGAGGTTCGCGTCCATCTCGTCCTTGAAAACGCGGATGACCTGCTCGGGCTCGCCCTTGCGCAGGAGACCGTGGTTGACGTGCACGCAGACGAGCCGGCGGCCTATCGCCTTTATGAGCAGCGCGGCGACAACGGACGAATCCACGCCGCCGGACAGCGCCAGGAGAACCTTTTTATCGCCGACCTGCGCGCGGATATCTTCGATCTGCTCCGCAATGAAGCGCTCTGCAAGCGCGGGAGCCGTTATGCGTTCCATGTTTTCGGGCCTTGTAAGTTGGGGCATCGTTATAACCTCCGTTGAAAGAATTATTGCTGTCGATTATAGCAGATTTTTCCAAGCTTGTAAATTCGTCTTTGCGTTTTTTTTCACTCGGACAGCCGCACAAAGAAATGTTTTCGCGTGCTTGCAAAGGGGAAACGGAGATGATATAATATATTCAAATTCCAAGCGGAGGGATCTTATGAAAACAAAAAGAATACTTGCGCTGCTGCTTTCGGCGCTGCTCCTTATTGCGGCAATGCCCGCTTCGTCCGCGCGCACGGAGGGGTTTTTGCCGGCAGACGCGCCCGCCGGCTATAACGCCAATGATTACGCCCGCTGCGTCGCGTTCCTTGAGCAGACCGATGAGAACGGCGTTAAGAACGGCAGCAAGCTCAGCTCCGTTTACGACCCTGCCGACCCCGATTCATGGGGCGTCTATACGGACGCAAACGGCGTATCCACCATCTGCTTTCAGTTCGAGCAGAGAAACGGCGAGCTCAGGCTGGTTGAGATCAAGGTCAACGGCTCCGACCTTGTCGGCACGCTGGACCTTTCGGGCTGCGATAAACTCCACACCGTCAACTGCGTCGTCAACAGGATAAGCGGCATGGTCGTCGACGGGTGCAGCGAGCTGAGGATCCTCAATTTCCTTGAAAATCAGGTCGCCGCCGTTGACGTAACCTCCTGCCCCGCTTTGACGGACCTCGGCTGCGCGGCAAACTACGTCGACGAGCTTGACCTGTCGCAGAACCCGCTGCTGCACAATCTGTTTGCGGGCAGCAGCAAAATGCGCGAGCTTGACCTGTCGCACAATCCCCAGGTGCCCATGCAGCACATATATGCGGAGGGCCCCGGCTCGTTCAGCTATATGTATATTGATATGGGCGTGACGGATATGCTGGTGCTGTACCCGGCCCCGTACGAGGGCTCGGAGTTTGTCGGCTGGTTTGATGAAAACGGGACGCTCGTAAACAGTGACCCGCAGTATTATGAGGCGCCGGATCCGTGGATGCACAACGAGCTTACCGCCGTGTACAGGGGCGGCGCAATTGCGGGCGATATAAACGGCGACGGCAGCGTGACAGCGCAGGATGCGCTTATGGCCATGCGCTTTTCGCTTCAGCTTATGTCGCTGACGGATGAGCAGCTGAGCGCGGGCGACGTAAACGGCGACGGAGCGGTAAATGCGGCCGACGCGCTTTTGATAATGCGCGCGGCAATGGGCCTGCAATAGGCATTGCCGAGCGGCATGACGGGGCCGCGCAAAGGCGGCAGATCGATAAATCAAAAGGACCCGGCACAGGTACAGCCTGCGCCGGGTCCGCGTTTTGCGGGCGCCGCCGTTTTACGCGTTCGCCTTTTCCATAAGCCTCGCCTGTTCGGCTTTGGCGTTTTTGACCTCGTCCTCCTCGGTCATGCCCCACTCGTTTTCAAGCAGGGATACGATCCTGCCCTGAGTCTCGGAGGCCTTCTTCCAGTCGCCGCGTATCTTGTATATGTCGCGTATCGCCATCAGCTCGTCCTGAAAGCGGGGGCGGCGGTCGGTCTTCTCAAAGCTGAGCTCGTAAAGCTCTATCGCCCTGTCGTAATCGGCCTTTCCGGCGAAGTACTGAGCGGCTTCGAAGAGGCATACCCAGTCGTCGGCGTTTTCTTTAAGAAGCTTTTCGATCATCGCATCCGCGGCGGGCTCGTCAAAGCGGGCGAGGGTGATATGCGCACGGTAGGTCTCGGTTATGACGGGGTTGGCGTCCTTCAGCACGCTCATGCGCTTTAAGACGGCCTCGGCCTCCTGCGTGCGGTGGTCGGCGATGAGGTTGTCGAGCAGATAGTAATACGGGCTGAGAGTATCGGGGTTGGCCTTGACGATTTCGCTGAAGAACTCCACCGCGTCGGTGTGGTTGTGCATGTTCCAGTCCCACGCGGCATAGCCGTCGGTCTTATTAAGTATCCACTGGCAATGCTTCTCGCCGGGGGTGCGGCGTATCGCGTCCTTGGCAAAGCGCGAGGCTTTCCTGCCGTACTGCTCCATCCTGTGCCAGTAGAGATAGGCGATGAGCTCCGTCGCGCGGCGGCCGAGCTGCTTATCGTCCAGACGGCCCTTCAGAAACTCCTCGTACTCCGCGAATACGTCGCGGGGGAGCTCGTCCTCGGCGTCGAGGCGGTTCTCAATGCGGTTCAGGCGCTGTTCGTTCGTCAGGTCGAACAGGTCGTCTATGCTCACGCCGAAGGTCTCCGCGATAAGCGGCAGAGCGCTTATGTCGGGCATTGCAACGGCGTTCTCCCATTTGGACACGGACTGTGCGCCTACGCCCAGTTTTTCGGCAAGCTGCTCCTGAGTGAGCCCCGCCTTGAATCGAAGCTGCTTTATCTTCCTGCCAAGTTCCATAATTCATTCCTCCTTAATGGCCTGTTTTTTGTTTGCGGGCTCATTATAAGCCGCCCGCCGCCCCAAAACAATAACGTGGATTTCTACCCGGCTCGCCCGTTGGGAGAGTTTACGGGCGGCACTCCCCGATGATAAACCGCATAAGCTCACGCACGGTGCGGCGGGTCTCCTCAAAGGCGCTGTTCTTCGAGCCGTCCCCGCGCATGTACAGGCGGCGGTTCACCTCTATCATAACGGAGCGCACGCGCGCATCGCGGCGGTAAAACCGCATGGGCACTATGGCCCCCGCAAAAGGCGCGTTCACGGCTGCGGTAAAGCCGCGCTCCCGCAAAAAAACCACCGCCGCTTCTTCAATGCGCTTTGGCGTATGGAACGGGTCGGAGCCTATGCAAAAATCCGGACGGACGGGGTTTTGGTCCTGCTCATAGGGCAGCGGCCGCGGGCAGAATGAGTGCCCGTCGATTATAAGGCAGCCCCCCGTGCGGTCGAGCGCTGCCTGCACGGCGGCGGTGAAACCTGCGTGGTGCGGGTCGTAATATGCGCGGAGTATGCGCTCACGCCCGGCTTCGCCGACCTCGCGCAGCGTTTTCCCGCTGTGAGTTCGCGTATAGACCGCCCCCATTCCAACGCGGCTCATGGGCTCGTCCGCGTCCGAACGGAACCGTTCCGGGTCGCAGACAAGGCGGCTTACGGGGAATACCACGCTTTTGTACTCCCCGCAGAACAGCTCGCCGCAGTACATGTCGGTCATCTTCAGAAGCTCGTCCTCAACGTCAGTAAGGAACGAGCTCCGCTCGGCGGCGGGGATGAGGGTTGATGCGTGCGGTACGTGGATAACTACTGATGACGGATGCATTTTTGTGTCCTCCTTGGTTTTTGCCGATTCGGAGTACACAAAAACACCCATCGTTACCGACGGGTGCTTTATACGGTTTTGCCCCCATCGGTCAAGCTTTGGCACCTTACCTTGCGGCAGGTTGTCGTGCGGTCAACGAGCTTGTCTCTCGCGCACTCTTTATGGCGCAAACAGGATAACACGTGATGCCTGCATTGTCAACACGTTTTTACGGGCGTATTTTACGGGGCTTATTTTTCCTCGCGGGAGATCATGTTCCCCTGAGAGGCGCTTTCCTGCTCCTTCAAAAAATCGCGGTATTCGTCGGTAAAGCGGCTCTCCGGAGGAGTTATGCCCTCCGTGTCGGGCTCAAGCGGCTCAAGCGGCGTAAGCGGCACAGGCTCCTGCACATTGCTTTTGCGCAGCTTGTTGAGCCTGGCGGCCTCGCGCCTTCTTTTGCGCTCCTTCAGCCAATCCTTCAGCTTCATATAAGATCCCTCCATTGTTCAGCGGTTGCGCCGCGTACAAACCGACACGGTGTCATTAAGGGTATTATACACCCGCTCGCTTTCGCGGTCAATATACCAAACGCTTTTTTTGCTGCGCCGTTTTGTTGAAAAAGCGGATCAAATCCGATATAATGGTACAAAAGACCGGCGGCTCGCGCCGCGCATAAAAGGAGGAACCATGGCAAAGGTCATACTGCTTAACGGCAGCCCCAGGGCAAACGGCTGCACCGCCGCCGCCCTTGCGGAGATGGAGAAGGTGCTGCGCGAAGAGGGCGTTGAAACGGAGCTCATACAGGTGGGCGGCAAGTGTATACGCGGGTGCATTGCCTGCGGTCGCTGCGCCGACGCCGGCAAGTGCGTCTTTGACGATCTTGTAAACGAAGTCGCGCCAAAGTTTGAGGCCGCGGACGGCCTTGTCGTGGGAAGCCCGGTCTATTTTGCCTCGCCTAACGGCACGATCATATCGTTTATGGACAGGCTCTTTTACAGCACCCCGTTCACAAAGCACCTGAAGGTGGGCGCAGCCGTAGTCAGCGCAAGGCGCGGGGGCAACACAGCGGCCTTTGACGTGCTTAATAAATACTTTACGATAAGCGGCATGCCCGTAGCCTCGTCCACCTATTGGAATCAGGTCCACGGCTTTACCGCCGAGGACGTTCAAAAGGACCTCGAGGGCCTGCAGACCATGCGAAACCTTGCAAGGAACATGGCCTTTATGATAAGGTCCATAGCCGCCGGACGCGAAAGCATGGGCGCTCCGCAAATGGAGCGCGGCTGCTTCACAAGCTTCCCCGACGGCAAGTAAGCCGCAAACACGCGAACAATTATGAAAGGAGAAGGCTTGCTTTCGGCAGGCCGAACACCCATGAAAAAACAGATAAAAAACACCGAAGCCATTTTCCCGATGCCCGTGCTGCTCGTCGCCACGTTCAACGAGGACGGCACTCCCAACGTCATGAACGCCGCGTGGGGCACCATGGTCTCGCGCGATATGGTGGCGCTCAACCTCACCGAAACGCACAAGACCGTGCAAAACATAAAGGCCCGCAAGGGTTTTGTCGTGCATATCGCCGATGCGGCGCATGTTGTCGAAGCGGACTATTTCGGCGTTGTGAGCGGAAACAGCGAGCCCGACAAGTTCAAAAAGAGCGGTCTGACGTTCGTTAGATCCGAGCTTGTGGACGCGCCCGTCATAAACGAGCTGCCTATTGCGATCGAGTGCGAGTTCGTTGAGTACCAGAGCGGCGCGACGGGGCTGGGCGTCATCGGCAGGGTCGCTGCCGTTTCCGTTGAAGAAGCCTGCATGAAGGACGGCAGGGTGGATATCGACGCGCTTTGCGCCATCGCTTTCGACCCGTACACGCACGGCTATTACAAGGTCGGCGGCAGGGTCGGCGATGCGTTCAAAGACGGCCTGCAAATCAAGTGAAGGCGCTGTCCGGGCTGAAACTGAGCGACCTTCAGCCGTCGCAGTTCTGGATATCGGAGGGCAAGCTTGAGGACGTGCGGGCGTGGTTCGATCCCGAAGACCTTTCGAATTTCGAGCCGATACCGGTAAAAATGCTCGATGGGCGCCCCGTAATGACGGACGGGCATACGCGCGCCGCCGCGGCGGTCATGGCGGGGCTTGAGTCCGTACCCCTTTGCGCGGAAGAGGATGAGCTCGATTGGGAGCTTTACCGCGCCTGCGTTGAGGAGTGCGCAAAGCGGGGCGTAATGTCGCCCGTGCAGCTTGCCGCCCGTGTGATACCCGAGGAGGAGTACCGCGTCAAATGGGACGGCTGGTGCGACGAACTGCACGAGTCCATCGCCGGGGCCGGGCTGACCGTCCGCCGATACACCCGGGCCGAGATACCCGACGTGCTTGCCTTTGAGCGCGCACTGCGCGACGAGGAGGACGGTTGGGGCTGGGAGATAGACGAGGCGTATGAAAAAAGCGTCAGGGAGAGCTTTAACGACGCAAGGTTTACAAACTCGCTGTCGTACCTTGCGTACCGCCGCGGCCGCGTTATAGGCAGGATAGACGCGGCGCTCATCCCCTCGCATTTCGACGGCTCGGTCAAGGCGTACCTCGATTGGATATGCGTGCTTAAAAGCTGCCGCCACAGGGGCGCGGCGCAAAAGCTCATGGCCGCGCTGCGTGAGGAGCTTGCTCGGCGGGGCGTTGATACTCTTATCGCCCTCACAGCCTCAAACGAAGAGGCGCAGCGCTTTTATAAGTCCGTTCCCGATTCGCTGATGCGCGACACGGGAATATGGATAGACATTAAGTGAAACCGAAAAAAGGAGCCGCGGCGCGGCTCCTTTTTGTTACTGCGTGAACCGATATAATGGCTTGCTGCGGAATCGATTTGCTTCTCTCCGATCATCACTCCCTTCCGGATTCGGTATGCAGGCCTGCTGCGGAAGTAAAAAGCTTCTCTCCGATCATCACTCCTTTCCGAATCTGTGTTCTTTAAGCCACAGCACCGTGTCACGAATGCTGACCTTGACCGGGCGGGGGGAGTAGCCGAAGGCTGCCGAGGCGGCCTCGTGGCTGAATCGGTTTTCGGTTTCCAGCACCGATACGGAGTATGGCGTAAAATACAGGGGACGCCCGTTCTTCAAGCTCTGCTTTTCGCAGAAGGGGGCGGCCAGCTTTGCGATGCACAGCGGCAGAAACAGCACGTTTTTCTTAAGCTTCAGCGTGGTTTTTGCCGTGTCCAATATCTCGCGCAGGGTCGCGTACTGCCCCGTAAGCAGGTACCCTTTGCCGCGCTTGCCCAGGTCTGCGCAGGCGGTTATCCCCGCCGCGGCGTCGCGCACGTCGACAAAGTCGTAGCCGCCCTTGACGGCGGCAGGGAGGCTTCCCTTCATAAACGAGAGCAGCAGATGCGTCATGCTTCCGCAGCCGGGGTCGCCGGGGCCGATAATGCCCGACGGGAACACCACCGAGGCGTTAAGCCCCCTTTGCGCCGCTTCAAACACCATGACGGTAGCCGCGGCCTTGCTCTTGGCGTAGTCGCCCTTTACGGCGTCGGGGGATATGACCGCCTTTTCCGTTATCACGCAGCCCTTTGGCTTTTCGGGTATTGCGTGGACGGAGCTGACGTAAACCAGCTTGCCGACGCCGTGTTTTTCACACATGCGTATGACGTTTTTCGTGCCGCGCACGTTTACGTCGTAAAGACGGCTGCCGGGGTCGGAGGCCACGGAAACCACCCCGGCGCAGTGTATGACGCAGGTATCCGCGCCCGCGCCCGTGAAAAAGCCCTCAAGCTCCGCCTCGCGGCAGACGTCGCCGTAAACCGCTTCCGTTTCCGCGGGAAGGGTTTGCGCTCCCGCGTCGCCGGGAAAAACGAGCGCGCGCACTTTTGAGCCGTCTTTTATGAGCTCGGCAAGCACGGCGCGTCCCAAAAACCCCGCGGCTCCCGTCACCAGATAAAGGCCGAACATAATTGCCTCCCGAATTAATCAACAACTGTTGATTATCTTTCATGCTCATAGTATAATCGAGCCTAAGAAGAATTCAACCGACAATGCATCCGCGTTTGTAAAGAAAACAACACAATGCGGGCGCGTGTCGGAAAAATACGATTTTCGGAGGACGGCTGTGCGCAAAACGGACGCCAGGGTGCGCTATACAAAGCGCGCTGTAAAGGAGGCTTTTTTGAGCCTCCTGCGGGAAAAACCCATCAACAAGATAACGGTCAAGGAGGTCTGCGGGCTGGCGGAGATAAACCGCGCGACGTTCTATTCGCATTACAGCGACTGCTACGCGCTTATGGAAAGCATAGAGCAGGAGCTTCTGGGGGCGTTCACGCAGGCGCTGGGGCTTTTGCGCGGGTTCGACTCAGGCATGCTTATCGAGGCCATTTACAGGATGGTCGAGCATAACGAAAACGCCTGCCGCGTGCTGATATTCGGCGGGGCAAGCCCGTACATACTGCCCAAGATGATAGAAGCCGCGCGCGCTCCGGGCCTTGCCCTGTGGAAAAAGCAGCTTCCCCGCGCCACGGACGCCGAGCTTGAAATGCTGTACACGCACCTTTCCAACGGGCTTATGCACGTCGTTGTGGAGGGGTTTTACAAATACACCCGCGAAGAGGTGGTGTCGTTTGTGGAGCGTGCCTGCAAGGGCACTCTGGAGCTTTTCAAATAATTGAAAGCCGCACGATTGAAAAACGCGCGGCTAAATGGTATAATTGCAAAAAGCGGACCCGGGCGGCATCGCCCGTGCGTCCGCAAAACAAAGGAGTGTGCGTTATGGTCGGAGCTTTGATAATGATAATCGGCGTGGCCATGCTTATTATAGCGATAACCGTCAAGTGACGCGCGGGCCGCGCGGCCTTGCCGCGGCCTCTTTTTACCCGTTCACGGAATCAAAGCATTACCTCCCGCCCGTGCTGCGCCGCGCGGCGGTTTTTTTACGCCGGGAACGCCACGGCCTCGGCGTACAGCTTTTTAAGCAGGGCGATGAAGTCTTTTACCGATTGGCGCTCATCCTCGCGGTGGGTCAGCAGCACGCAATGAAACCGCTCCGGACAGTCAAAGGGTATCCACGCAAAGCTGCCGCTGTGGTCGTTCAAAAACCCCGGCGCAAGGCATACTCCGCGGCCTGCCGCAACGTTAGTCAGCGTGGTGTCGTGGTCGGCGCTGTTGAAGTAATCGATCTTGCCGGATGAGATCAGCCTGTGCTGCACGCTTTTAAGCGCCGCGGGGGAGCCGCCTCCCACCATAAGCGTGCGGCCGTAAATATCGCTCTCGGTCAAAAGGTTTTTTTCCGCCAGCGGGTCATCCCTTTGGGTTATCAGATAGACGCGGCTTTCAAACAGATCGTGCATCGCCATGCCCGCAATATGCCGCACCTGTTCGCGCAGTGCAAACAGTATGTCGGCTTCGTTGTTCAAAAACCGCTCCAGGCTGTGCCCGTAACTGAACCCGGGCGCCGTCTGCACGTCGGGGTGTGACTGCGCGAAAAGGCGCATCGCCTCCGGCAAAAAGTACACCGCCTGCCGCACGGGCAGCATTATGGATATGCTGTCGCGGTATTTGGCGCCGTAGTTCTGACCCTGCTCCACGGCGCGCTTCAGATCCTCGCGCATGCCCGCAAGGAACGAAACGAACTGCATCCCGGCGGGCGTCAGCGCCGCGCCCCGCCCGCTGCGCTCGAACAGCGCAAAGCCTATCTCCTCCTCCAAAAGCCTTATCTGGTACGAAAAGGTCGGCTGGCTGATAAAAAGGTTCTCCGCCGCCCGGCTGAAATTCAGCGTCTTTGCCAACTCTATACAGCAATCGATTTGTTTTGTGGTCATCCCGTGCCCCCATGGTATTTAATTTTCGAATCAATTATACGCCTTTTGGATTGGACTTTGCAATAACCAATGTGTTAAAATGATCCCGAAAAATAAAGAACCGGAGGACAAAACCGTGGCAAAGACTTTGATCGCATTTTTCTCGAGGGCAGACGAGAACTATTTCGGAGGCGCAATGCGTTACGTCAAGGTGGGCAACACCGAGATCGTCTGCAATATCATCAAGGGGCTCATTCCCGCCGACAGTTTCAAAATAGAGATGAAGACCCCCTATTCGCCCGTGTACATGACCTGCATCGAGGATGCCAAGAACGACCTGCGCAAAAGGGCGAGGCCCGAGCTTAAATCACTGCCCGACTCCGTTGCGGAGTACGATACCGTCATACTCGCCTACCCCAACTATTGGGGCACCATGCCAATGGCGGTCTGCACCTTCCTCGAAAGCTTCGACTTCACGGGCAAAACGGTGCTGCCCCTCTGCACCAACGAGGGCAGCGGCATGGGCGCAAGCGAGCGCGAGCTTAAAAAGCTGATCCCCGGAGCAAACGTCAGGGCGGGCCTGCCGATCACGGGCAGCAATGCTGCGGGCTCCGAGGGAGCTTTAAGGCGCTGGCTTGCGGCGAACGGTCTGATGTGATATGGACGACCGGGCGACAATAGAGAAAATGTACCGCGAATACTGGCGGTGCATGATTGGGAAGGACATAGATGAGCTGAAGCGGCTCATGGCGGAGGAATACACGCTGACCCACATGACGGGCGTCCGGCAGACCCGCGACGCTTTTTTGCGGGGACTTGCGGACGGCACGTTCAACTATTACTCGGCGGAGCACGACCTTGTCCGGGCCGAGGTGCAGGGCGACAGGGCGGTTTTGACCGGCAAAAGCCGCGTTACCGCGGCGGTTTACGGCGGCGGGAAGGCCGCGTGGAGGCTGCGCGGCGACTTTACGCTTAAGAAGGAAAACGGGGTCTGGCTGTTTACGGGCTCCAAGGCGTCGACATACTGAAAGGAGAAAGAACATGGAATACATTACTTTGAACAACGGGCTCAAATGCCCCGCCGTGGGGATCGGCACATATATGCTCACCCCCGCTGAGGCCGAAAACAGCGTGCGCGAGGCGCTTAAAATGGGCTATTCGCTTGTGGACACCGCGAACGCCTACGTCAACGAGCGTGCGGTGGGCCGCGGCATAAGGGCCGCAGGAGTCCCCCGCGGGGAGGTATTCCTCTCCACCAAGCTTTGGCCGAGCGAATACGAAAACGCAAACGCCGTGGACGAAACGCTGGAGCGGCTGGGCGTCGACTATGTCGACCTGCTCTACATACATCAGCCCGCCGGCAATTGGAAGGCCGGCTATCGCCTGCTTGAAAAGGCGTACCGCGAGGGCAGGGCGAGAGCGATAGGCATATCCAATTTCGAGGGCAGGTACATAGAGGGGCTCGAGGGCTTCTGGCAGATCGCGCCGCAGTTCATGCAGGCGGAGGCGCACCCGTACTTCACACAGAAGGAGCTTCGCACGACCCTTGACAAATACGGCATTAAGCTTATGAGCTGGTATCCTCTGGGCCACGGCGACAGCAAGCTTATCGGCGAGCCTCTGTTTGCAAAGCTGGGCGAAAAGTATGGCAAGACCCCCGCTCAGGTCATACTGCGCTGGCACACTCAGATGGGCTTTGCCGTGATTCCCGGCAGCCGAAGCGCCGACCATATCCGCGACAACCTCAACATACTCGATTTCAGCCTGACCGAAGCCGAAATGGACGAGATAGCAAAGCTCGACAGAAACGAGCGATACTACCACCGCACCGAGGAGCAGCTCGTGCAGTTTGCGGGCTGGCATCCGCGGTACGAAGCGAAATAAGGACAGGCTCATCCCGCGCCGCAGAACACGCGGCGCTTTTTTGCGCGCAAAAGCCTTTTGCGGCGGGCATCTTTCTGGTATAATCGGGCGTGAGGCATGCGCATGCCCCGCGGGTAACGCCCGCGCGGGATTTAAGACCGCGTTTGCCGCAGGAGGTTTTTATGGGATCATCCGATGAATTGAACGCGCTGCTCGGCGGTAAACGGTACGCCTCCGCGGCGGAGCTTCTGCTTAAAAGCGGAACGGTATTCGCCGCGACGGTCGGCCTCGACGGGCGGCCGCAGGTGCGTCCCGCCGCTTTTGCGTTTGAGCAGGACGGCGCGCTGTACTTTGCGGCGCTCAAAAGCAGCCGCATGTATGCGGAGCTTTCCAAAACGCCGTGGGCGCAGTTCTGCGTGCTTGACGCGGAGCGGGGCGTTTCGTTCAGGCTCTCGGGCAAGGCGGTATTTACCGAGGACGAAGCCGTAACAGCGCGTGCAGCAGAGGCCCGCCCCGACGTGCTTGCCGCCGCCGGGGGCGAATGCAAGATGCTCATCGCCTTCTTCCTGACGGGCGCATCGGGCCTGCTTGAGTCGGGAGCAGAGGAAATGAAGCTTGTCCTGCCTGATCCGTCGGGCGTGTTTATAGGCATAACGATAAAAAAGAAGCCGGAGCTGCGCGACAGGATCGCCCGGGTGATAGAGCGGCGCGAGGCGGAGCCGCCGGTAAAAACCGCAGACGCCGCACGGCTTTACGACGGCGCGCTGTTTGTGTTTGCGGACGCCGCAAAGAAACTGTGGCCCCGTATGGACGTGACTCCGCTTGAACGCACGGCGGTATTCGAGACGTACGATGAGCGCGAAAAATACACGGCAGCCGCAGCCGCGCTCATAGGCAACGCCGAAATCGACTCGCCCGAGGATATCACCTATTGGCTCGATCCCGAAAGGTGGACCGACTCGGAGTTCCTTGCGTAGCCTGCCCGGTCAAAGGGCCCCGCACGGCTCTGGACGACGTGTAAAACCAAGCCCGGGAACGCTTGTTCCCGGGCCTTTTTGCGTATCTTCTTTATGCCATGAACCTTTCTATCGCGTCCGGATCCTTTATGATATCCTTCGACAGCACTTCGCACCCGTCCTCGGTGATCAGCAGATCGTCCTCTATGCGTATTCCGATCTGCTCCTCGTCTATGTACAGGCCGGGCTCGTTGCTTATTACCCAGCCGGGCTTGAGTACGTCGCCCGCAATGGAGATATCGTGCACGTCAATGCCTATGGCGTGGCTCACGCCGTGCATATAGTACTTGCCCACCTCGGAAACGTCGCCGATCTTGCCCATGGCGACCAGCCCTTCGCCGAGGACCCTGCGCGCGATGTCGTTCAGATCCTTCGTTGTGACGCCCGGCCTCGCGGCTTCGGCCACCGCCTTGTTCGCTTTCAGGACAAGCTCATAAAATTCGCGCTGCCTCGGGCTGAACTTTCCGTTCACGGGATAGGTCCTTGTAATGTCGCTGCAATAATTCCCGTACTTTACGCCGAGGTCCAGCAGTATCAGCGAACCGTCCTTTGCCTCGCAATGGTTCGTGACGTAGTGCATCATGCAGCCGTTCACGCCGGACCCAGCGATAGTAGGGAAGGACTGACGCTTGGCTCCCAGCCTTCTGCACGCGTACTCGAAATCCGCCTGCACCTGATACTCCATCATGCCGGGCTTCAGGTTCTTCATCACGAATTCCAGGCCCTGCCTCGTTATATCCACCGCCTTGCGGATGCATTCGATCTCGTCCGCGTCCTTCTGTTCGCGAAGCGCAACGCAGGCCGTATGCAGATCCTTCAGCGCAGCGAAGGGATAAGCCTTGGAGAACCTTTCGGCCATAACGAGGTTATAGTCCGGCAGGTCGCTCATACCGCAGCGGTACATATCGAAGTACGCCCGCTCCACGCGATAACGGCTCATGAACATGCCGATGGCGCTTTCCATGCTGTCCGTGTACCGCACATCCTCGATCCCGGAAATGCTTTTGACCTCTTCCTTTGTGGGCATTTTCCCCGTCCACCTTTCGGAGTTCGGGTCCGGCTCCTCTATAAACAGCATCTCCGTCGTCTTTTCAGCCGATTTATATGCAAGGAAAGCCGTGTTTTCCCGCATGACGCCCGTCAGATAGAAATACTGGCTGTTGACAATAAAATCATGATAATCGTCCTCGTTGGCATGGAGGGGGACGCCGGCATAGGCGATAACAAGAGTGTTTTCCTCCAAAGTACCGTAAAGCTTTTCCCTGTGCTCTTTGAATGACATAAAGTTTCCGACCTTTCTTTGATATTGCGGAGCTTTGTCCGATGCTTGCCGGCCGCGGTCCCGCCGTACGGGTATCCCCATGCGTTTTGTCCGTGTCGCCCGGTGAGCGTTCGCCGTACGCCGACGCTGCTATTTTACACCAACGCGCAGCGAATTACAACAACCCGCGTGCAGCCGGAAGCAAACGAAAGGCCGCGGAGACGTTGGGGCGGAGGGGGTTTTCCCTCCTTCCCGTTATTCTCCGCAGGCCGGGGCTTGCGGGAGCTTACGCTTTCCCGCTGTGCGTCAATCTATTATCCTCCCGTCGCGCGAGATCGTGACGACCTGCCAGGGGATGAACTTTCCGCTCGCCTTCAGTGCGGCTTCGGCGGCTCTCTGCAGCCCGCCGCAGCAGGGAACCTCCATGCGGACTATCGTGACCGATCTTACGTCGTTGTCGCGGATGATGGCGGTAAGCTTCTCGGTATAATCAACGGCGTCGAGCTTCGGGCAGCCGATGACAGTCACCTTGCCGCGCATGAATTGCTCGTGCATGTTCGCGTATGCGTAGGCCGTGCAGTCGGCGGCGATGAGCAGCTTTGCCCCG
>JAFYHI010000044.1 GCA_017539215.1 Clostridia bacterium
GACAAAACCTCCTGTGTTTTATTTGTGGTTCCTAGGCCACTCTTACTTTAACACAGGAGGTTTTCTCTGTCATTATCTAAAGATTTTTTTATTGACCACCAGTTGAACTGGTGGTTTATTTAACGCCTGTTCGGCTGCCAATGAACAAAACCGCAGGCGCCGCCTGCGGTTTTAAAATGCTTTAGCTTATCTCAGCAGCTCTGCGATACGTCCGACAAGGCGTTTGGCGGCAGACCCGAAACGCGCCTCCGGGTCATCGGCGGGGCCTGTGTACTCGACAGCGGCGGCAAGCCGCAAAAGCTCCTCCGCGCCCTCGCCCGCGGAGCCTGTGATGACGGCGGCGGGAACGCCTGCGGCGTGAGCATGTACGAGCACAGCTCCGGTTGCCTTGCCGCGAAGGCTGGTAGAATCAATCCGCCCCTCCCCCGTTATCACGAAGGCGGCGTTTTTGAGCTTGCGGTCGAAGTCCGATATTTTAAGCACGGCCTCGGCTCCGCTTTCACGCGCGGCGCCCAGTAGCGCCATGAGCATTGCGCCCATGCCGCCCGCGGCGCCCGAGCCCGGCTCGGAACAGACGCTGCGGCCGGCGTATGAGTTGAGCAGACGCTCCATATTGAGCATGCCGCGCTCAAGCAGGGGCAGCGTGTTTTTATCCGCGCCCTTTTGGGGACCGAAGGAATACGTTGCGCCGCGTTCGCCCGTCAGCGGAGAGTCGACGTCGCACACTACGGTGATATGCGCTTTTTTCACAAACGGGTCAAGGCCCGAGACGTCTATCGAAACGACCTTATCAAGCTCCGCCGCAGAGACCGCCTCCGTGCCGTCTGCCTTTAAAAAGCGCACGCCGAGCGCATTCGCCATGCCTGCGCCGCAGTCGTTCGTGGCAGAGCCGCCCAGGCAGACGAACAGCTCGCCCGCACCCTCGTGCGCGGCGCGAAGAATGAGCTCGCCCGTCCCGCGCGATGTGGCGTTAAGCGGGTCAAGCGGGAGCCCCGCGCACAGCGCAAGCCCGCTTGCAAGCGCGCTTTCGATAACGGCCTTTTTCCCGCCGGAGAGCAGGTACGCGGCTTGCGTCCTTTGCCCGTACGGGCCGGTCACGACCGCAGTATGCCTGTGAACGGGCATTGCGCGCTCTACCGCGTCGAGCGTGCCGTCGCCGCCGTCCGCCGTCGGGACAGGCACGGGCAGGTATTCGGGCAGCCTGCGGCGCAGCTCAAGCGCAAGCATACGCGATGCGGCCTCCGATGAAATAGTGCCTTTGAATGCATTCGGAGCGATGAGAACGGTTTTTTTGGGGTCCGCAGCGGGGCGCGCAGATTCGCCGCCGCGGAAAGAGATGCTGACACAGCCTTCCGACGTAACGCCGTTTTCATCGACTCTGCCGAGAAAAACGAACCCCTCGTAATCGCGTATGACGTTATTTTGGACGTAGGGCGTCCTGTACTCGAGGCGGGCTTTTATGCGCGCGTCGGAATCTATCACGGAATACAGCTCGCGCATACGGCCAAGCCTGCCGTTCATAAAAACGACGGTGTAAACGCCGGGCGAGCCGTCGAAACCCGCGTAAAGCTCAAGACCTTCGGCAAGCTTTGCGGGAACGGCGGCGCAAAGCTCCGCCAGAAAACCGTCTTTATCCTCCTGTTCGACGCTGCATTTCAGCGTATCGAACCTGAGACCCAGCGCAAACTTTTTGATTTCCATTATGAGCCGACCTTTCTGATTTTGTATTCGCCGTTTTCAAAGAAGCACTCCACGCTGTCGCCGGGAAGGGCGGCGCCTTCGAGCATGGCAAGGCTGAGGCTGCCCTCCGCAAAAACGGAGATGATGCGCTCGGCCATGGCGGGGGACCCGTCGGAGGCCGAAACCACAGCGTCAACTGCGCTTTTGTCAAAGGCAAGCGAGATATGCTTTCTTTCCGCACGGGAGGCGAGCGAGGCAAGCAGGCTTTGAGTGATGCGGCGCATGGAGTCGCCGTCCGGCTTTTGGGTGAAAACGACGGCGTCCGCAAGGGACGTGAGCGAGGCGGGGAGCCTGCCCGAGAGCGACCTTGACGCGGAACCCGCGCCCGAAGCAAAGCCAACGGTGTGCGCGGAGCCCACATCCGTCAAAAGTGCGATCACGCAGTTGCGGAGCGAGTATTCGCGCCCGGCGGCGTCGGCGATCACGCCCGATACCAGCGCCCCGCTCAATGCGTTCATAAGCTTGGGCGAACAGGCGTCGGCGTTGAACACCATTATAACGCTGACGGGATGGAGCCTTATAAACTCGGTAAGCAGCCCTCCGCCCGCCTGTTCGGAAAGCCCAGCGGGCAGCCCCGTCAGCCGTGCGGCCGAGAGCTCGTCGGAGTATTCTTCGCCGTTCAGCCGAATGACCGAACCGTTGAACGCGGCGTCGGCCAACCGTCCGACAAGCGTTTTCTTGCCGGAATGCTCCGGCCCCGCAAGTATGAACGAAGCAAACGGTCTCGTCGCGTCCGCAAGGCCCGCCGCCGCCCTGCGCAGAAGGGCGCAGAGCTCGCGCACGGCGGAGTCCTGACCGTAGAAGGTTGATAGAATGTCACCTTCGAGGCGGGCAAAACGATCCGCCATGGAAGCGGCGCTGAGGTCGAGCCCCGTGCGCTTTGAAACGGCGGCGCACACGCTGTCACGCGTGACGCAGGGCGTTTCCCCCGCCGCGCCGCCGCGAAGCTGATCACGAAGGCTTGCGGCAAGCTCAAAATCGCCGTCGGTCGCCGCCCGCTCCATGCGGCTGCGTATGTGTGCGCCGTCCTCGCCGCGCTCGATCCGGGTTATCGCGCAGGCCTCGTCCAAAAGGTCGATCGCCTTGTCGGGCAGCCTGCGGTCGGCTATGTATTTGACCGACAGCTCGGCGGCGGCTTCTATCGCGGAGTCGGATATCGTGACGCCGTGGTGCTTTTCATACCCGGAGCGGAGGCCGTATAAAATGGCCATGGTCTGCTCCGTGTCGGGTTCGGACACGAGTATGGGTGAGAATCTGCGCTCGAGCGCGGCGTCCTTTTCGAAGTATTTGCGGTATTCGTCGATCGTCGTTGCGCCTATCACGCGTAGCTCGCCGCGGGCAAGCGCGGGCTTTAATATGTTGGCGGCGTCTACGCTGCCCTCGCCCGCTCCCGCGCCGACGATGGTATGTATCTCGTCTATGAAGAGTATGAGGTTTTCATCCGATTTAAGCTCGTCTATCGCGGCCTTCAGCCGCTCCTCGAACTCGCCCCGGTACTTGGTGCCTGCGATCATGGAGCCGAGGTCAAGCGAAACTATCCTTGCGGAAGCCAGCCTGCCCGGCACGCTGCCGGCGACGATCCTTTGAGCAAGCCCCTCGACTATGGCCGATTTGCTAACGCCCGGCTCGCCGATGAGCACGGCGTTGTTCTTGGTCCTGCGGCAGAGGGCGGTCAGTACGCGCTCGATTTCCGCCTCGCGGCCTATTACGGGGTCGAGCCCGCCTTTTTCGGCAAGCGCCGTGAGGTCCTGCGTATAGGCGTCCAGCACCGGCGTGCGGCCCGCCCCTCTGCGCGGGGAGCTTTTTGCAAACGCGGGCTCTGTGTATCGGTCGGCGTCCTGCTCCGGCTCGTCCTGCTCATCCCATTCGGGAGCATTATTGAGCGAAGCCCGCAGCGCATCGGCGTCGCGGCAGAGTGTGGAGATTATCCTTGCGCCGAGCGAATCGCGCTCACGCATTACCGAAAGTAGCATGTGCCGCGTGTCGATAAGGTCAAGCCCCTGCGACTTTGCCTCGTAAAGCGACAGCTCAAGTATCCTTTTGACCGACTGCGTGTTGCCGAAGCTGTCGGTAAACACATTCCTGCCGCCGCCGATGAGGGTATCGACGTAGGGCGACGCGGCCTCCCGCGTGACGCCGTTTTGTATGAGCGCCGCGGACGTGCCGTCGCCGCAGGAAATAAGCCCCAGAAGCAGGTGTTCGCTGCCCACGAAGCCGTGCCCGAAAGAGCGCGCCGCCTCCTGCGCAAGGGACAGCGCCTTTATTGCGTTTTCGGTATAGTTTTTCAGTTCCATTTAATGACTAACCCGGAGGCCACTGCATGCTCCTGCCGCCCAAAAGGTGCAGATGCAGATGCTTTACGCTTTGCCCGCCTGCCTCGCCTGTGTTGATAACCATGCGGTAGCCATCGGCCGCAATGCCCTCGGCCTCGGCGATCTTGGCGGCAGCGGCAGCCATATGCCCCACAAGCTCTGCGGGAGCGTCCGCCGCGCAGTCGTAATGGACCTTGGGTATTATGAGGATATGCGTGGGAGCCTGCGGATCTATATCGCGGAAGGCAAGCACGCGCTCGTCCTCATACACCTTGGTCGAGGGGATCTCGCCCTCAACTATGCGACAAAAGAGACATTTCACCGTTTGTGTCCTCCTTTATGGAATCTATATGCACGCTGACGAGCGTATCGGGCTCGCCCTGCGCGGTGCAAACCCGCACATAGCTGTCTGTATAGCCCGAATTGAGCCCGTCCTTTTGCCTTGTTTCAAGCAGGACCTGCTCGTCGCGGCCGATGAAGCCGCGAAGAAACTCCCGCTCCATCTCTCGCCCGACCGATATGAGCTCCTGCGCGCGCTCCGCCTTTTGAGCGTTTGTAAGCTGGCCCGGCATCAGGTCCGCCTTGGTGCCGCTGCGGCGCGAATACGGAAAAACGTGCATCCGCGCAAAGCCTATGCGCCGCACAAACGCAAGCGTTTCGTTATGCTCTTCCTCGGTTTCGCCCGCAAAGCCCGCAATAACGTCGGTGGTGATGGCAACGCGCGGCGCGTCTTGCCCGTAGGCGGCGCGGATCTTTGAAACTATCGCCTCATACTCGCCTGCCGTGTAGCCGCGGCGCATGCGCTCCAGCACCGTGTCGGAGCCGCTTTGCAGGGAAAGGTGGAACTGGCGGCAGACCTTGGGATTTGCCGTGATGCGGCTTATCATTTCGTCGGTCAGGCCGTGAGGCTCCAAAGAGCCGAGGCGTATGCGCCTGACAGAGTCCAGCCCGTTTGCGCAGTCTATGGCGTCTGCAAGCGTTGGGCCGTCAAGATCGCGCCCGTAATCGGTCAAATGTATGCCCGTCAGCACGACCTCGGCAAAGCCGAGCGAATCGAGTTTTTCAAGCTCGCGCCGGACGGAATCGAGGCTGCGGCTCCTGACCGCCCCGCGCGCAAAGGGTATGGCGCAGTAAGAGCAGAACCTGTTGCAGCCGTCCTGTATTTTGAGATATGCGCGGGTGCGGCCCTCGGCTGAGGCCGAAAGCTCCTCAAACTCGCGCGCGTGCATCACGTCGCCCACCACGGTGCGCACCGGGCCGTCTATGCCCTCTAAATAGTCCGCTATGCGGTTCTTCTGCGCGGGGCCCAGAACAAGGCATACGCCGGGCAGCTTTGCCGCCTCCTCGGGGAAGCGCTGTGACCAGCAGCCTGTGACGACGACCCTTGCATCGGGATTGATGCGCCTGCATTTGGAGACCATCTGCCGGGACTTGCGGTCTGCGATATTGGTGACGGTGCAGGTGTTGACGACGTAAACGTCGGCAAATTCGCCCTCGGGGACGACTTCAAACCCGCGGGCGCGAAGGAGCCCCGCCATTGCGTCGGATTCGTAGCTGTTTACCCTGCATCCGAGGGTGATAAACGATACCTTCATCACTGCTCCAGTTCGTACATTATCTGCGCGATGCAGGCAAGCCCCGCGGTCTCGGTGCGCAGTATCCTTTTGCCCAGCGATACGGCGCGCCCGCCGAGACTTACCACACGCTGTACCTCGCGCGGGTCGAACCCGCCCTCGGGGCCTATGACGACAGCAATGCTTGCCGGAGCCTCCGCCCCGCGCAGCAGCTTCTTTAAGGTAAGCTCGTCCTCGTTCTCATACGGAATGAGCACCAGGTCGAAGCCCGAAAAATCGACATTTGCAAGGTCGCGCGGCTCCGTTACCGCGGGCGAAAACGCCCTGCCGCATTGCTTTGCCGCCTCGCGTGAGACCTTGTTGTAGCGTATGAGCTTGTTCTGCATACCGTCGGGCTTTGCCACGCAGCGGCGCGACACGGTGGGGACTATCTCCCACACGCCGAGCTCAACGCATTTTTGGATGATGAGCTCCATCTTGCCCTGCTTGGGCAGGCATTGAAACAGCGTAACATGCACGTCGGGCTCCGACGCGCAGGAGCGCCTCTGCGTAACATGAAGCCGGACCTCGTCCGAACTCACGGACTCTATGCACGAAACGCATTCGCCGCCCGCGCCGTCTATCAGCAGCACCTCGTCGCCCGGGCGCATACGCAGCACGGACGCGATATGGCGCGCCTCATCGCCCGTGAGCAGTATTTCGTCGCCCGCGGTATCGAGGTTTTCGGCAAAAAAGCGCCTCATTTGAGCACGGCCTCAAGCGCGCGCCAGTCCTCGCCGGAGCGCACATCCCGCACATGAAGGCCGTTTTCCTCCAGCGCGGAGACGACCTCGTCAAGCCTGTCGTCGATAATGCCCGAAGCGATGAATACCGAGCCCTCGTGCATGAGCTTCGGCACCAGCGGCGCAAGGGCTATTATGACGTTTGCCACGATGTTTGCAAGCACTATATCATATTTGCGCCGCGTGACGGCCTCGCGCACCTGCTTGTCCGTGAGTATATCTCCCGTATAGACGGTGTATTTCATAAGGTCGACGCCGTTGCTCTCGGCGGTTTCGGCGGCTATCCTTGCGGCGACCGGATCGATGTCGAGCGCGACCGTCTCGCCCGCGCCCATAAGCATGGCGGATACGGAAAGAATACCGCTGCCGCAGCCGATATCGGCGATAAGCTCGCCGCCTTTCATGTTCTTTTCAAGCAGCTCAAGGCACATGCGCGTGGTGTGGTGCGCGCCCGTACCGAACGCCATGCCGGGGTCTATGCGCAGCACTGCCCTTGCATCGCCATCGGGGACCTGCTCCCACGCGGGGCAGACCAGCAGCTTTTCACCGATGCGGATGGGTTTGAAGTAGGCCTTCCAATTGTTTGCCCAGTCCTCCTCGTCCACAAGGCGGGAGGTCACCGAAAGCTCCCCGAGGGGGACGCCTATCTCCCCCTCCATCTTTTTAAGCTCGTCCATGGAGGCGCGAACGCTCTCCTCAACGTCCTTGTTCTCGGGCAGATCAGCAATATAGGCCTTGACCGCGGGGCTGTTGTTTAAGGCCGCGTCGTCGGCGTAATCCCAGTATTTTACGGCATTCGCCATCAGCTCCTCGACCGCCTCGCGCCCCTGTACTACGCTGACTTCGTTAATGCCGAGCATTGAGAGCCGGGCGGAGACTATGTCCGTGCCCTCGTCGGTGGTGCTGACTGTTAGCTCAAGCCATTTCATGGTCTTTCCTCCGTTCGCATCTTGGTTCATCGTATTATAACATGGTTCGGCCCGTTTGCATAGATATATCATTTTTGCGGGTAGCGGATAATAGAATCAATTGAGCAAAAACCGTAAAGGAGATAAATATGGAGCTAATCTGGAAGGAAATCGACGCCGAGAGGCTGACGGCGGAACTTACCGCGCAGATCGCGATCAAGGGCGATCTTCCCTCGCCCGACGGACGCGCCCCGCAGGGCGAACCGTGCTGCGCCGCATCGGTGTTGATAGACGCCGCCGAAGCCGCTCACGGCGAAGTGCGCATAGCAGGGCGTATACCCGTGCTTGTCACCTGCTTTGACGGGGACGGTCAGGCGTTTGCGTACGAGTCGGCGGCGAGCTTTGAAAAGACCGTCGAAGCGCCGGGCGCGGCTCCCGGCATGACGGCGGTCGCCTCCGCCGTTATCGAAACCATGAAGGCGTACGCTTCGGGCAGCGGAGTGCGGCTTGAGGCGAACGCCGAGATATCCGTGCGCGTGTATTCGTCCGTTCCCATGAAGGTAATGGGCGGCGTAAGCGGCATTGACGACCTGGAGCTTAAGACCGAAAGCACCTCGACCGGCCGTGCCGTGCGCGTGGGCGGCGGCGTCGCTCGTCTGCGCGAGGAGCTTGCGGCGGACGGGGTGACCGACGTCATAAGCTGCGAGGGGGTCATATCCGTACGCGAAGCCACGTCCGAACAGGACGGCGTTGCAGTAGGCGGCGTGATAACCGTAACGGCGGTATATCGCGGCGCGGACGGACGCACGGGCACGCTCTGCCGTCAGGCGCCGTTCCGCGAAAAAATAAGCCTTGACCGCCCCGCGGCTGCGCCGTACTGCACGGCTGTGATGCGGTCGGTGTATCTGCGCTCCCCCGGCGAAGGGCTTGGGATACTTGCCATGGAGGCGGAGGCCGAGTTTACGCTGTGGGACGCGCAGAGCTTTGACGTGAGCCTTCCGACCGACGCCTTTTCGCCCACGGTCGGGTTTGACGCGCTGACGGAGCGGACGGTGTTCACCCGAGCCATGGGCAGATCGTCAAGGCAGGTCAGCCTGCGCGAGGAGCTGACGCTGCCGCTTGGAGCGTCGGAGCCCGGGCGCGTGCTGTGCGTGAACGCCCGCCCCATCGTGACGGACACGGTGCTTGAAGAGCGTACGCTGACCGTGCGCGGGGTCATATCGACGCAGGTCGTCTATCAAAGCACGGCGGGGCGCACAGCGGCGTTTACGGAGGATCTGCCGTTTGAAACGGAAACGGACGCCCCTGCGGCCGACGCTGTTTTCGTTTCGGCGTCCTGCGCGGCATACGGCGAAGGGTTTGCGGACAGGACCCTTGCGGTGACGTACACGCTTGTTCTCGACGCGGAGTTTGAGGCAAGGCGCTCCGTCGCGGTGCTGACGGGGCTTGCCGAGCGCGAAAGGACGGAGACCGCGGGCGGCGTGCTGCTGTGCTTCGCGTCGGAGGGCGAAACGGCGTTCGACGTTGCAAAAAGGTACTCCGTGCCCTGCGCCGCGGTGCGCCGCCTGAACCCCGAAGCCGCGGAGCCGTACGGCGAAGGGGAGCGGCTGATACTGATAGTGTGAATAAAAAACCGCCGGGCCACGGCGGGTTTTTTTGCGTTTACCC
>JAFYHI010000045.1 GCA_017539215.1 Clostridia bacterium
ATGACGATCGAGTACGGCTCCGCGGCCGTAACGGTCCCCGATATTTCCGATTGGTATAAGCAGGAGAACTGATCAAAGCTCAGCAGCTTCGGCAGCAAATAAAACAGATTGGAAGGAGAAAGTCTATAAACACAGAAAACAGATTCGCAAGATTCATGCGAAACACCGGCCCGGCAAGGTTTTTGATCCCCGTAGGGCTCATCCTCATCATCTTCGGCATCATCCTGCTCGGCATGAAGACGGATAATTACGTTGAGACGGTCGGCAAGGTTACGAACACGGTGTAATACAAAAGGCACTTTTGATAGATGGTATCCACCAAAAGTGCCTTGTACTCTGTTAGAGGTTTAACAATTCACTTGATACATTCTCCACTTGACAATTCCTACAAAGAATCGCGTCTTAATACATGCAACTATAACAAAGGATATTCGTCATTTATTGCAATGCTATCGGCCAATATCGCTGTCAGCGTAGTATTCGACCCACCAATACTCATCTGTTTTCTGAAATTTCTTGGTCCACGGTTTAATAAAATATGATACCTCCTGCTCATCGTCCGTTTCACAGTAATACAGTGTTGTAGTAAAATTACTGTTCCTATATGAAAATCTGATCGCATCTTTACCGGTCGTTGTAATCCTCTCAATCCTATTCAAACCAGTAAGGTGAAACAACTCCGTGATATCGCTCCATTCCTCTTCCGAAAAGTAAACGCTCTTTGATTGGGTCCAAATTGATACTACCCCTTCACCAGAATTGTGCATGATTTGTTCCATCTCTTCGCTTTCCAACACGATCTCGGCAACACGCTCGAACTTTTCACGGTATTGAGTAAAGACTTCAATGAGCTCTTCGACTGAGTAAGCCCGAAGCTGCTCTTTTTCAATGATCAATTCCACATCCTTGCACGAACATGAAACGGAAAACAGTGAAAACAGAACGGCCAAGCCTAAAACAACTATTCTTTTCATTCGAAAACTCCTTTCAAATATTCGATCTTGCGCCGCGGCGGCGGCTGTCACGATGTACGCGAACAGCGCGCCCATCCCCCATGCCGCAGGGCCAACGCTTTTTTTAGCCGATCGTCCGCGTCTCCGGTTTATCTTTTAAGGTATCCCGAAGAAACCGGAAACTCAAAGTATGTGTCGGGATACGGCTCGTCCGCCAGAGTAAAATGCCACCACTCGCAGTCAATGGGCAAAAAGCCGTTCCTCAGCATGGCCCGCCGCAGTATCATCCTGTTTTCAAACTGTTCGTCGGTTATGCCGCGCCAGTCCGGGTGCGACTCCTGACCGAAATAATCAAAAGGGCTGCCCATGTCAAGCTCTCTGCCCGTCTTCATATCAAGCAGGGTCAGGTCGACCGTGCTCCCGCGCGAATGCGACGACTTCGCCGCTACATAGCCCAGCTTGAAAAGCTCCTGCTTCTGCAGTTCCGGATAAAAATACGGCTTCATGCGCACGTCCGTATCCTCTATGCCCCACAGCACAAAATGCTTTACGGCGCAGGCGGGACGGTAGGCGTCGAATATTTTAAGCCTCAGCCCGCGCACGGCAAGCTCGTTGGCGACCTGCTTCAACGCCCTTGCGGCCTCCTTGGTCAGGAGCGCGCAGGGCTCCTCGTACCCGTCTATGCGGTCGCCTATGAAGTTATAGGTGGAAAAATAGCGTATCTCCTGAATTATCGACGGGACCGCGTCCGACAGCAGTACAAAGCCCGACGGGTCGGTCGTCCCCTTTTTGAAAACGGTGCTCACAGCATACCCTCCCTATCTGTAATATAAAAACGTAAGCAATGCGTAGAATACCACCATGCCGCCGAACACCGCCGCCTGCTTTAAGCGGTGCGCCGTGACAAGGCCCAAAAACTCGCGCACGGCGGCGTTGGGCCAGAAGTACCATTTGGTCCGAGCGCCGATGCCCTGTGCGCGCAGCTTCACCCGCCGGGCGCAGAGTCCCGCCCGGAAAACGTGGTAATTGGTGGTGGCAAAGGCGGTCTTCCCCCCGCCGCGCGCGTCTATGATCGCCTTGGAATTGCGCATGTTTTCAAGCGTATCGCGCGAGGCGTCCTCCACGACCGTCATTTGCTCGGGCACGCCCCGGGACAAAACGTATTCCTTCATGGCCTCGGCCTCGGAACGCGGCTCGTCCGCGCCCCGTCCGCCCGACAGTATCAGCACCGGGGGCTTGCCGGTCTCCTCCTGCTGGCGCCTGTAAAAGGCCAGCACCCTGTCGCACCTGCCGCGAAGCAGCGGCGTAAGGCTTCCGTCCCGGCGCAGGCCGCAGCCCGCCACAATAAGGTAATCCTTGTCGCGGTCGGGGGTATATCGCACGACTATCACGTTTGCGGCGATCGCGCCTATCACCATGCACTCAAAATAAAGGTACAGACAGGCAAAGAGGTTTACCGCAAGGTCGTGGAACATGACCTCCCTCTGGCTGCCCGAGGCGTAACGATCGACAAAAAAGAGAAAGACCTCCCCCGCGACCATCAGCACCGCCGCGAGCATGGCAAGCACGTTGACGAAACGCTTCCTCTCGTGCCGCAGCAGCGACACGTTCGACACGAACAGCATCACGGAAAACACGGCGATAAAGGGAGCCGAATACAGCATATATACCTTTGCGGAGTTGAGAAAAACGCCAAGCGAAACGGTTTCGTCCCCGCCGTCCGCCATCTGCACGAGAGCCAATAAATGCGTGACGAGCATTGACAGCACGAAGAGCGAAAAGCCAATATAGTAAATGGTATTGTACGAATACGGGTTGTACCTGAGCTGACCCAATAGCGCGCGCAGAAGCAGCGCCATTGCCGCGCACAGGTAGACAATGGACAGAACGCTTATCGGCAAGCCCATGCCCTTGCCGCCCCGGATCATCATTGCGGCGACCGCCGCGGCGTAGACCGCGGAGACGGCAAGCAGCAAATAGAGCTTCGGTTTTTTATCTGCGGTATCGAACCTCATGCGCGTTCGCCTCCGCACAGCTTTTTAACGAGCGTCAGCAGGTTTTTGCCGTCCCTGCGCTCATAGCTTATTCCGTCGGTCAGACGCTTTGCCATGAATATGCCGAGCCCGCCCGGCCTGCGTTCGGCGGCGGGCAGGGTAACGTCGGGATCCTGTTTTTTGAGCGGATCGAATTCCGGCCCGCCGTCCTCGAACACGACCTTCAGCGCGCCTTCCGCGGGCAGGGCCGTTACCTTTACCGTCTTGCCCGGGCAGGCGTAATCCGCAATGTTCACGAAAACCTCCTCCGCCGCAAGGAACAGGCGGTTGAGCTCCCTGGGGTCGGCGTCCGCCCCGGCGCGCTCCTCTATAAAGGCAAGCACCTCGGGCAGGGCTGCGCGCTCCGCGGTTATGTAAAGCTCGTTCTCGTCGAAGTCGGCACAGTCCGTTTCGCGTATAAGCTCCGTCAGCGCCGCCCTCCAATGCTCCGCTGCCGCCCGGCCCGCCTCCTCCGCCTCAAGGCCCAGGCGCCTTGACCTTGCCAAAAGGCGCGTCAGTCCCAGAAGCCTTGCCTTGTCCGCGACCTCTTTGAGCTTATGCGGGCAGTTCGTGCCGAGGTACAGCTCCAGCGTGCGTTCAAAGAACCGCTTGGACGTTTCGTAGTCAAAGCCCTGAAAGGCCTTCACCGCCTCGCGGTCGGTCTCGTAATACCCCAAAAAGGCGTTGTAAATAAAGCCAAGCTCAAAAATCGGCCGTCCGACGGAAAGGGTGTCCATGTCGATGAGCAGCGCCTCGCCGTCCTGCACCATTATGTTGCCGGGGTGATAGTCGCCGTGAACGAGCGTGTCCGCGTCCGGCACCGCCGAAATGAGCGAAACGAGCCTGTCAGCGTCCGCCGCCTCCAAAACGGGCCGCAGCGCCTCCGCCCGCTCCAGCATGCCGCGCTTTATGCCGGGCAGCTTACCCCCGGTCTCGCGCGTGGAATGTATTTTTTTAAGCAGCGAAGCGAATATTAGGGCGCATTCCTCAAACCTTTCCGGCTCGTTTGCTATAATGCCGGAAAGCGGCTCCGCGCTTAACAGCTCGAACACCGAGCCGTACCCGCCGCCCACCTTCACGACCTCGAACGAAATGGCGGTGGGCAGCCCGAGTATCAGCGCAAGGCGGGCCTTTTCGCGTTCGTTCAGTATGTCCTCGGGAGCGGTCCCTGGGCCGAACACCTTTACCGCCGTTTCGCCGTCTATGCGGTAGACCGACGCGTTTGAACCGCAGCCCAAAAGCTCGCACCCCTCCACGCTTATCTCGCGCAGGCGGCGCTCCACGGGAAGCATCTGGGTAAAGCCCGTCATGTCCAGTATCTCATAGACCTCGGGCCGCACGTTGACGAGCCTGAGCCCCTCAAACTCACGCATGAGCCTGAGTATCACGCGAAGACCCGCGCTCGAAACGTACTCGAGCCCGTCCGCGTCGATGGTGTGCGAAGCCCCCGCCGCAAGCCCTTCGCGGAGCGTCTGCTCCGTCCGGGCGGCGTTCCCGGCGTCGAGCCTGCCGGAAAGCTTAACGTATTCATGAGTTTTTTCCACAACAAACCTCCCGTTTGCTCACGGCTCGCGCACAGCCTCAGTCATCTGCCGCCTGTCCGCCCCGCGTCCAAAACGTTCACATATTCGTATGGGATCTCAATGCCGTTATTTATCAGCGCCTCGCGCACGGAGCTGTTGACGGCGTCGATCAGCCTTTCGGAGGGCACGCGCGACTCGTAAATGACCGTGGTCTGCAGTATGAGCGCACTGCTCTCGAACTTCATAAAATAGACCCTGCCGTATGACGGCAGCCCGTCGTCGTCGGTAAAGCCGGCCTTGGTCAGCGGGCAGTCCGCTATGGCCTTTTGAATAACGCTTTTTGCCAGGTCCAGATCCGTATCGTACCCCACGGGAAACAGGAATTTTGCGCTCCTGCCGCTCCTGTGGTACGAGTAATTCGTAAGGTTCATGGCGTTTATGCGGCTGTTGGGCACGATGTAGCGTATGGTGTCCACGCCCATAAGCACGACGTGACGGTTGGTTATATCCATGACTATGCCCGCCGTGCCGTCCTCAAGCTCTATCCTGTCGCCTATTTCAAATGGCTTTTGCAGGCTTATCATAAGCCCGGCGATAATGTCCTTTACAACGTCCTGCGCGGCAAAGGCCACGACCGCGCTGACGACCGCGGTGCCTCCCAGCATGGTCTTCCACACCGACGAGGAGCCGTCGAGAGCCGATAACGCCAACAGGAACACGGCGATGACTATTATCCATTTGTTCAGCCGTTCGAAGAAGACGAGGTGTATGCCGCGCTGTTTGCGGCCGATGGCTTTGAACACCTTGCCGTTTAGAAAGGTAAGCAGCCACGCGACAAGCGCCGCCGCCACAAGCGTTATCACGACCAAAAGCACCTTCTGCCAAAGGGTGCCGTCCGTTTGTATGCTCAGTTTGGGCATCGAAACCTCCGCATGCCGCGTGCGATTTTTGCTCACACTCAGCCCATTATGCTCTTATAGAATTTTAGACCCAAAGACGGTTTTTGTCAACGGCTTGTTGGCGCTGAATATATTGTGCGGCGTCCCGGCAAGCGGGCATAAAAAAGCCGCGCGGCCCATAAGGACTGCGCGGCTGCAAGCGCATTTGCGCCGGGCGTTGGCCCGCGGCGGGCATTGGCTCATTGCCCGAACATGGCGTTCCTCAGCACCAGCACGGCGTCGGTGGAATCCACGCTGCCGTCGCCGTTGACGTCGGCGTTTTCAATCACTATGTCGCCGGGCAGGCCCATGCTGTATCTGAGTATGAGCAGGGCGTCGGAGGAGTCCACATGCCCGTCTCCGTTGGCGTCGCCCGGGAGCCCCGCGGGAGAGCCCGACCACGCGACCTCGTCCACCCACACGCAGTCGGAGCCCGATGCTGCGGAGTAGTCCTTGCCGAACCTCCAGGTAAACGTGAAGCTGCCGGAAGTTTCAGCGGTGTAGGTGTACCTTGTCCAGTCGACCTCGCCGCTCTTTGTAACCTTTGAGGCGCCGTTCACGGAAAACGTGAACGTATCGTAGCCCGACTCGGAGCTGACCTTATAGTCGAAGGACAGTGTCTGCCCCGCCTCCATCTGAAGCGTCAGCGTCACCGTGCTCTGGGTGCTGTCCGCGCCGGCGTTGCCGCTGACCGCCGCCGCGCGCCCGTCCTTTACCGTGCCGCGGAAGGGGTACTGACCGCTCGTTTCGAAATGCAGCCTGCCTCCCTCGGCGTTCATGGCGTAGTCAAGGTCTATCTCCTCCTGCTCCAGCCACTCGGAGTCAAGCCACTCAAGGCGGCCGTGTATCCAGTTTTCAAGGTACTGCGTGGCGGAGTTCACGCGCACGCCCCACCTCTGCTCATCGCGCGGGACGGCGGCGGAGATGTAAGCCGCGCCCTTCCTCAGCAGGCGCATAAGCTCCGGAACGAAGCTTTCGCGCAGCTCCTCATACCTCTGCTTCAGCGCGTCGCGGAAGGAAGCGTGGTCGTCGTACAGTTTATCGAACCACGGGCAGGAGGAGTTTATCGTCATAAAGCCCGCCGCGCTCTGGGCGTCGGGGCAGTCGTAATAATCGTTGTGGGTATAATCGGCATTGTTCCATGTGACCGACGTGCTGCCCCATGCAAGGTCAAAATCCCACGGGGCGGTGAAGTAAAGCCTGTCGTCCTGCGCCTTTTTCACAAGATAGCAGCTCGTTTTGAGGTTGCCGTCTATGTTCTTTGCGACCTCCTGCAGTATTATGAAGTCGATCCACGAGGGCGTGTCGACGTACTGTGTCCATGCCTCGCTCGAGGAATCGGTCACGGCGTTGTGCACCGACTGCATATAGGCCGTAAGGTAGGAGAGCATCTGCTCCTTTACCGCCTCGTCCTCGGGCTCGGGGGTCTTCAGCACGAAGTAGTCGCGGCTCTGGTTCGCCCAGTAGGGGCAGTTGAACCACTGGTCTGCGCTGAAATCTATCTTGCCGTCGATGTCCTTTTCTATAAGGTAGCCGCCCGTAAGCTCGTCGGCGGTGGCCTCCTCGATATCGATCTTGTTCGACTCTATGTCCACGCGCTCAACAAGTATGTAAATGCCGTTGTACACGCCGTTGAGGTAGACCTCCGCAAACTCGCACTTGGGCACGTAATCTATGCCCGAAAGCAGCAGGCTTGCCTTATAGGTCATCCAGTTTCGCACCAGCGAACCGTCTGAGTAGCCGGGCACGATGGCATATTTCTTGGTCTTGGGTATGTCAAGCAGCGAAGCCTTTGACGCAAGCTTTATGGAGTACGGCTTTTTGGGCTGCCCCCACGAGGTGTTCCCGCGGCCCTTTATGCTGCCCGTGCCCTCGTAATTGCCGGAGGCATACTGCTTTGTGCCGAGGGTCAGCGTGAACGAAGCGTCCACCCACTCCTCCTTGTCTATCTGCGTAAAGGGCACTGCGGCGGTTATCTCGAGCTTGGGAAGCTCCGCGGCGGAGGCGTAAATGCCCACGCAGTAAAGCTCGTCCCTTGTAAACACGTCGCCCCTGTGCACGTTCAGCGTAAACGTCACGGATCCGTCCGAGCCCGTCGTCACGGTCACGTCGTCCGCGTGTCCGGGGAAGAAGCTCGACCAGCTTTCGCTGTAAGTCCAGCCCTCCGCAAAGCGGGCGGTCACGGTAAGGGTCTTGTCCTCGGCGGCCGTAAGCAGGCCGTAAGCCTCATTCATGCGCAGGGTCAGATCCCCGTATTCAAGCTCAACGCCTTCGCTGCAGTCGGGCGTTACGGTAAAGCTCTCGGCAGCCTCGGCGCGCCCCGCAAGGGCGCCCTCCGGCACGAGCCCGATAAGCATGAGCGCTGCAAGCGCTATACTCAGAAACCTCTTGACCTTCATATTCAGCTCCTTATTGTATCGGCGGGATGCGCCGTGATTCACAGGCTCTTTTCGGGGTCCTCCCCTATGGCTGCGGCAAAATGCCTGAGGAAGGACGCGCGCGCGTCCTTTGCGGCCTTGGTCATGGGAAAGAACGCGTCGAACGCGTGTATGTCGACGTGGTAAACGTCCGCCTCGGCGGGCACGCCCGCGGCGCGCAGATCCTCGACGTATTTTACCGTTTCGCAGTAGAATGGCTCGCCGTCGCCCACGAAGGTGTAGCAGGGCGGCAGGCCGCTCAGATCCTCCCTGCGGGACGGGGACGCATAGGCCGGCACGTCGCCGCTGCCCCAAAGCGGCCCCAGATACCTTGCCCAACCCTCATGGTTGCGCCTGGTGTTCCAGAACAGGCTGTGGTTATCGCGCGAGGAATCGGTATCAAAGCAGTCTATCATGGGGTACAGCGGGAACTGGTACGATATTTTTACCTCGCCCCTGTCGTGCGCCAGCATGCACAGCGCCGCCGTAAGCCCGCCGCCCGCGCTTTCGCCGCCGACCATTATCATGTTTTCGTCAACGCCGAGCTCCTCCGCGTGGTTTTTAAGCCAAAGCAGCGCCGTATAGCAGTCGTCGAGCGCAGCGGGATACGGGGCCGTGGGCGAAAGCCTGTAATCCGGCGAGACCACCACCGCGCCGTATCGCTGCGCCGCGTCATGCCCGCGCGAAAAATAGACCATCTCGGCCATGCCCTCGAAATAGCCTCCGCCGTGTATCCACAAAAGGCCGGGGTATTTCCTGCCCGTTTCACGCGGGCGCAGGATTATCGTTTTCATTCCGCCCCAATCGGTATCTATGCTGATAGTCTGCCTGTCAAGATGCATTTCGGTCCTCTCCGTTAAATCTTTTTCGCGGGGTATTATACCACAGCCAAAGCCCTTTGCCAACAATCCCGGGCCGTTTTTATGCAGGAGCGGCCCTTTGCGCCCATTTTCGGACGAACGGCCCAAAATATACTCCTGCGCCCGGTTTTTTCCTTGAACGCTCGGGGATTATATTCGTACGAGCGTCCGAACCCGCTCGGCCTTTCGTACGAGAAGCGCGCAAAAAGGAGCGCGGCCGGTTTGGCCGCGCTCCGAAAAACCTGTTCGCTTATTCCGCGCTGAACGAATCCTTGCCCACGCCGCAGAGGGGGCAAACGAAATCCTCGGGCAGATCCTCGAACTTGGTGCCGGGGGCGATACCGTTTTCGGGATCGCCAAGCTCCTCGTCATAGATCCATCCGCATACATCGCAAACGTACTTCATGTCTGTTCTCCTTTCGTTAATTGTAAACAGAGCCTGAGCTCAATAATTCTTTTCGCTGATCTCGAAATAGGCCATGGGGTGAGCGCACACGGGGCAGACCTCGGGCGCCTTGACGCCGATGACGATATGCCCGCAGTTGCGGCACTCCCACACCTTTACCTCGGACTTCTCGAACACGGCTGCGGTCTCCACGTTGCGCAGCAGAGCGCGGTAACGCTCCTCATGCGCCTTTTCGATGGCGGCGACGCCGCGGAACTTTTCGGCAAGCTCCGCAAAGCCCTCGGCCTCGGCGGTCCGGGCAAAGCCCTCGTACATATCGGTCCACTCGAAGTTCTCGCCCTCGGCGGCGGCCTTCAGGTTGTCGGCGGTGCTGCCTATGCCCTCAAGCTCCTTGAACCAGAGCTTCGCGTGCTCCTTCTCGTTGTCGGCGGTCTTTAAGAACAGGGCGGCTATCTGCTCATAGCCCTCCTTCTTTGCCTTGGACGCAAAGTAAGTGTACTTGTTCCTGGCCTGGGACTCGCCCGCAAAGGCTGCCCACAGGTTCTTTTCGGTCTGTGTTCCGGCGTACTTGTTCATTTCTTTCCTCCGTTATTTATTTTGCAAGCTCCAAAAGCTTCTGCGCGGGCACAAAGCCCACGGAGCGGCCCGTCACCTCGCCGTTCTTCACGCACAGCACCGTGGGGATGCTCGTTACGTTGAACTGCATGGCAAGCTCGCGTTCCTCGTCCACGTTCACCTTGCATACCTTGATATCGGGGTTCTCCTCCGCTATCTTGGCAAGCACGGGCGCAAGCATACGGCAGGGGCCGCACCAGGTGGCCCAAAAGTCCACCAGAACGGGCTTGGTCTCCTGCATGACTTCCTTCTCAAAATTGGCATAGGTCACATTGTATTCCATATTCACATGCTCCTTTCGCATCTTTATGGATGTATTGTACCCAATGCCGCGCGGGGTTGCTGTGACCGTGTCACATTCGCAATAATATATTTTATTTCCTCACTATGCCGCGCAGGCCCTCCGCGTCGGCAACGGTTATAATGCCGCGCTCCGTTTTGACAAAGCCCTGCTTTGCAAAGCTTTTGAGCTGCCTTGCAACCACCTCCCGGGCGGAATTGACCTTTTCGGCGACCATGCTCTGCGTCAGGCGCAGGGCATTTGAGCCCGTCCGCTCCGCCTCTTCAAGCAAAAACCCCGCAAGGCGCGAATCGAACCTGTCGAACAGTATGCTCTCCATCGTGCGCATCACGGTGGAGAAGCTCTGCGCCGCCTGCTCGTACATAAAGCAGCGGGCGTATATGTTGCCGTCGGTAATCGTGCGGAAAGCCTCGGCGTTCAGCACCAGCAGCACGGAGTCGGTCTCCGTTTCCATGTGGGTGTCAAAGCTGATCCTGTCGACCACGCAGGCCGCCGACAGCACGCAGGGCTCTCCCTCGCCAAGGCGCAGCAGTGTTATCTCGCGCCCCTCGGGCGACAGGGAGTAAACGCGCACCGCGCCCGACACGACGTACACCAGCCCCACGCACGCGCAGTCGCGGCTGTAAATAAGGCTGCCCTTTGCCGCGCGGCGCAGCCCGGTATTGCGCAGGGCAAACGCGCGTTCGCCCGCGTCAAGATGCTCCCAAAACGGCAGGCGCTCAAGGTATGCGGCGGGGTCGCTCATATTACTCACCGTCCAGATACTGCAGTATCAGGCTCTCCCAATCCGAAGCGGACTGCGAGCCCACGACGGGCTCGGCTGTCAAAAGCCTGCCGCTGCCGTCGATAAACACCGTGGTGGGGACGTACTGGGTCTGATACGGCTTGAGCGAATCCGTAACGTAAAACACGGGATAGGTTATATGGAGCTTTTCGACGGCGGCGCGTATCTCCTCCTCCTCGGACTGGCCGTAAACGCCCAGCACCGTAAAGCCGCGGTCGGCGTACTTTTCGTAAAGGGCCTGTATCGAGGGCATCTCGCTGACGCATGGGTGGCACCAGCTCTCCCAAAAGTTGATCATGATGACCTTTTTGTCGGAAAGCGCCTCCATCGAGATGGGCTCTCCGTTGATATCCGTGGTGCTGAAATCCACCGCGCCGTCCTCGGGCGGGTCGAACTCGGGGGTCTCTATCGTGATGCATCCCGTAAGCACGGTCAATGCCGCAATGAGCGCCGCAAACAGCACGGCAAGCATTCTTTTCATATTAAATACCTCCTTGGGGTCTTACCCGATTATAGCAGAAACGTATGCCCCGGTCAAATGAAAAAGACTTCCGTGCCGGGAGGATAACGTCGTTTTTTGTTAGAATCGGAAAACATTAAAAAAACCAAAAAAAAGCGTTGACATCACGCCCGCGGAGTAGTATACTATTGTACACATACTGATGTAAGCGCCACAAAGCACCGTCAAACCTGTACGCGCTGCGGCGACATCAGTTTAAAGAACCATATTATGGATCCCATTGCCAACATCTGTGTATACTGCGGTCACGTCGGATGATCCGATATTGACCGTTTATAAAACAAATCAAGGGAGGTTAAAAAATGAAATGGTTTTTACCGGTCATGCTGGCCATAGTGCTTTTTGCCGCCGCGGCTGTCGCTGTATATGCGGTCAAGAGTCCCGACGGAGCTTCGGAAGCGCACGCCCTGAAGCAGGCGGTCTCCGCTAAGGAGCTCGGCTTTGTCGAGCGTCCCCTTGACGAAAACGCCGTTACGATGATAAGCGCCGCTGCGGTCAATTTTTTCACCGGGGATTCTCTCATCCGCTTCGATCTGCCCGGCTATGAGGTGGAGCTGACAACGGACAACGGGAGCATCTGGGTACCCTCCCTTATTGAAAAAGAGGGGTACGGCTTTGCCAAAACGAGGCGCTTCCTCTGCGGCGAAAGCCCCGTGCAGGCTTGCGTATGCGACCCCACCGGCCCGCGCGGCTATCTGCCCGACGGCACGCCGTACGGCCATGTTGACGCCGACGGCGTGACCCTTACGGCGATACTCCGCAGGGACGGGCGCATTGCGGGCTATGTCGTTGCCGCCTCGTGGGGCGAATACGACGATATGCTTTATAATCACCGCGTAATAAAGGCGGTGGAGCTGACGGCTCCCGACGGCGGCGCGGCTGACGTGACAGAGGCGCAGGTGCGTGAGCTTATCGCGGACACGGTGCGGCAGGAGATATATGATAAGGGCCTGTTCGAAACGAATCCGTACGTCCCCGGCGAGCCCGTGGGAGTTCCCGAAAATTAAACTGAAAAGGTTGGAAAAGGCGGCCCCGATCCGGAGCTGCCTTTTTCGTTTTGCGGAAGAACACGCACAGCCTTTCTCATAAAAGGGAATATGCAGAAGGCGGCGCGAAGCTCCGGATGAGGTGGGGCGTGGGCGCTGTGATCGGTTTGGCGGTAAAGCTGCCGCTACGCTGACCATTGCCCCTTCCCCTATGAGGGGAAGGTGGCGCGAAGCGCCGGATGAGGTGGAGCGTGGGAGCGTATCGGATCGACAGGAATTACACATTCGTTCAACCACCTCTTCCACCGCCGCTTTGGGGCGGCGGTCCCCCTTCCCCTCACCGGGGAAGGAGCGTGCGTTCGTCCATTCCCTATTTCGGGGGAAGAGTATTCGTTTGTCCCTTCCCCTATGAGGGGAAGGTGGCGCGAAGCGCCGGATGAGGTGGGCGCAGGGCGCGTATCGGA
>JAFYHI010000004.1 GCA_017539215.1 Clostridia bacterium
ACGAAGAGCCCCGAATTTGCGCAGCAAATTCCGACATTTCGCGCAAGGGAGCAGGAGATGCGCCAAGAAACTGCGAAATGGGGGTTCAGAGTCCCTTTACCCGCTCCAATATCAAACAGGGCAGCATCGCTGCCCTGTTTATTATTCAAACGAGAAGCAGAATCAGAACCCCGAATTTGCGAAGCAAATTCTGACATTTCGCGCAAGGGAGCAGGAGATGCGCCAAGAAACTGCGAAATGGGGGTTCAGATTCCCATCACCCAAAGAAAGTGTCTGGAGTCGAACCCCTAATTCGGCGGCAGACGAAATACAAGCGTTCCGCATTCGCCCAAGCCTTATTACGCGCATCGGGGGGCGGTAAATGAAATCATCCTCTGCGGCGCTTTTCGGCTTTCGGTCAGTACCGCCGGGCTTGCGGCGGTTTTACCCCGCATCGCAAAAAGCTTTTTCGCAGTTTCGCAGGTTTTGCTTGATTATATCCCGCAAATGCGGTAGACTTGACTTGAACAAACCCAAACCAAAGGGAGGAAAACTGCAATGAAATTCTACAAATGCGCACACTGCGGCAACGTGATCGCTTACGTCCGTGACTCCGGCGTCCGCGCGGTCTGCTGCGGGGAAGAGATGAAGGAGCTTGTGCCCAACACCACCGACGCCGCCGGCGAGAAGCACGTTCCCGTCATAGAGGTCGACGGGCAGACGGTCACGGTCAAGGTCGGCTCCGTTGAGCATCCCATGCTCGAGGCCCACTATATCGAGTGGATCGTGCTCGAAACCAAGCAGGGCCGTCAGCGCAGGCCGCTCAAGCCCGGCGAAAAGCCCTGTGCCGTATTTGCTCTCGTCCCCGGCGACGAGGTGGTCGCGGCCTACGAGTACTGCAATCTCCACGGGCTTTGGAAGGCGTAATAAGTAAGCGCAAAACGGGAGCGCCCGGGCAAATGCCGCGGGGCGCTTTCATCATATTCAAGGTCCTTTCGACCGCATGCTTTTCGGGGTCAGTCCTCGTCGATCACAACGAAGTCTTCGTCATCGTCGTCATCGTCATCGTCGTCGCCGTCGCCCAGATGCAGGTCAACGCCGCCCCCGCCGGCAATGGCCTTGACAAGCCAACGCAGTACGGGGATAAGCAGGAACGCCACCCAGGTGGGGTGCCATACGCCCCACATGAGGCCGACGAAGAGATAGCCCGCAAGTATCAGCAGCTCCCATGGGAAGCGCGTCAGCCAGCGTTTCCCGGCGCGGCGGCGTATGGACTTGGCGACGGAGGAGAACATGGGTATCGTCAGGAACAGCAGCCAGCCGGTCTTCCAGGCGGCCGCGCCAAATGAAAAGCCCAGCGCGACGTAAGCCGCGGCAACGATTATGGAGTACACGGCTGTAAATCGCTCGCGTGAGACGAGCCCGCTGCGCACCATTGTGGAAACGGCAAAGTACAGCGGAATGGCAAGCAGCATCAGCCACAGCGGGTGCCAAATGCGGAATATCAGCCCCAGCGCAACGTATGCGCCCGTCACGACTATGGGCACCGCAACGTCAAGCACCAGAAGCTTGCGGCGGCGAATAGCCGAAGCGATGGGGTAGTATATGGGTATCGTCAAAAACAGCAGCCAGGCCGGGTGCCAAAGCCCCTTCAAAAAGCCCAGCAGCAGGAACACGCCCGTTACAAGCACCGCGTAAGGGAAACCGCCCGCGTCAACGCCGCGCCTCACGCTGCCGTCCTCGCTCACCTTGGGCTCGCTGTCGGTGTCCAGCACCACGCGCTTTCCGTCCTCGTCAACGACCGTCGTGCGCCATTTGCCCGTCTTTTCGCTCCTCTGCTTGTGTACAAAGCGGCGCTTGCCGTCCTTGCGGCTGTTCCACTCACGGTGCACGCGTTGGCCGTTCTCGGTATAGCTCACGCCGTCGCCGTCCACCTCTATATCGTTTATAAATCCGTTTATGTCCTGTTCGCCGCTCTCGTCTTCGTCCTCTCCGTCATTAACATATATGCCGTCCCAGCCTATATGCACGTGTGAGCCGTCATCGTCGGTCACGTTGATGCCGTCGGTAAAGCTGACGTGCACCTTCTGGCGCGGCGCTTCGTCCGCAGACGATCCGCCTGCCTCCTCGGGTTCGGGCTCGGGTATCGGATCCTCGGTCGCAAGCAGGGCGTCAAGCGATATCCCGTAAAGCTGCGAGAGCATTATAAGGTTGTCCGTGTCGGGAGAGGACTCGGCGCGTTCCCATTTGCTGACTGCCTGGCGGGAGATGCCCAGCCTTGACGCCAGCTCCTCCTGCGAGAGCCCGTGCGCCTTGCGAAGCTGCACGAGCCTGTTTGCTATTTCGATATTCATATTGGGCTCCTTTTGTTTTGTTGGCAGAATAATACCCGAATATACGCGGTTGCGCAAGCAATTCTGCTTTTCAAATTATAGCTTACGGGGGTTTTTTCTGTCAACTATGGGTTGCAGCGCCGCGATATTTCGCTTTTTGGCGCAAAAACGGGGCCGCCGCGCACGCGGCGGCCCCGAAGGGTCAGCTTCTGTCAATTGTTCAGAATGAGTGCGTAGAGCATCGAAACGTCGGTGGCGGAGATCTGACCGTCGCCGTCGACGTCCGCTGCGGCTATGCCGTCGGCGGACAGCGTGCCCGCGTTCATTATGAAGGAGTAGAGCACGGAGATGTCGCTGAAGCTCAGTTTGCCGTCGCAGTCAACGTCGCCGATGAGTACCGATACCTCCTCGGTGCACAGCACCACGCTGATGGTGGTATCGGCGGTGATGGGGGTCGCGGGATCGAACTCAAGGCCGTTGACGTAGAACTCATAATAGTACCCAGCGGGAGCGGTGGGCAGGGTAACGCACTCGCCTGCGGCAAGCTCGACCGTGCCGGTGTAATCGCCCGTGAAGGTGACGATGACGCTCTGGTTGTCGCCGACGATCCTTACGGTAACGGTGCCGAAGGCAACGCCGTCATAGCACACGGTCATAACGTAGGTGCCGTTTGCCGCGCTGTTGAACGCGGGCTCCCAGGAGTAGGAGATATGGCTGCTGTTCCACGCAACGTTCGTGGCGGAGCCGGAGCGGCTGGACCTGTACATAATGGAGGTGCCGGCCTGGATATCGCTCATGCCGAAGCCCTCGTCGTTCTCTGCAACGTAGTAGGTGGAGCCGGTGAGCGCCGCCTGAGCCACTGCGGGAGCGTAGACGTAGACCGTAGCGGAGGAGGTGGTTATCTTCCAGCCGCTGCTGTAATACAGGTAAAGCTTGGTGCTCTGGCCGGGGCCGCCGGGGCCGCCGCCCCAACCGCCGCCGCCCGCGGAGGTCGCGGTGGCGTAGATCTGCGCCGCGCTGCCGGAGGCGCTGACCTCCCATGCGGTCGCCGCAGACACGTCGGTGGTCTTGCCCAGGGTGTAGGAGCTGGACCAGCCGGAGGAAGTCTGGGTGTAGTTGAGGTAGTAGTTAACGCCGCCGACGGTGTTGTAGATATGGCCCGCGGCGTCCATGTACCAGGTGTTGTTCTCGGTCAGGGTGCCGAAGGAATACCCGCCGGATACGGATGAGAGCGTGCTGGATACGGCGCTTACCGTGCTGCTGCCGCCCAGGGTGTAGACCGTGGTGGAGGCAGAGGCGTTGGTGATAACGTAGCGGCTGCCCTCGCCCATGGAGGTAACGCGCTCAAACACGTTGGTGTTGCCGGAATCGAGGTTTACCCAGGGGGTATTGTCGACGTGCGTGCCGGTGGCGGTGGCGGTCTTAGCCGAGGACGAGCCGTTGACGTAGCAGTAATAGGTGCTGCCGGAAACGAGCGCGGGATGGCTGAAGATGATGTAGCTTGCCGTGGTGGAAGCGCCCGCAAAGTACGCGGTGGTGCTCTTCAGCACGTTGCCGGAGGCGTCCTTAATGACGATGGACGAGCCGGAGCTTATGGACAGGTTGGAGAACTGTACATAGATGCCCGCGCTGGGAGCGCCCTGCATGGCGTTCTGACCGCAGCCCAGCACGATGCCGTTATAAAGGGCCAGGGTGTCTTCGGAGTCGAGCGGGTCGTTGGAGGTGCCGGACTTTGCGAATACCTCCAGGTCGCCGCCGCGGAAGTAGCAGCCGCCGTTGGAGTCAACGCCGTCGCCGCCGCTGGTGTACAGGCGATGGGTGCCGCCGTACACGTTGATGGTGAAGTGGTAGTTGGAAACGTCCTTGTTGGCGGCGTTGATTACGTCGTCGGTGGAGCAGACGTAGGAATAACCGGAGTTCAGCACCACGTCGGCGCCCTCCATGCCCTCGTAGCTGTTGTTTATGCGAAGGTTCAGCAGGCTCTCGTCGGCGCCGCGGATACCGAAGGTAAGCACCTGGTCGGCGTGTACGCCGTCATCGCGGGTGCGGATATCGGCAAAGTTGCCGCCCTCGAACGTGATGTTGCCGTCGGAGTGGATGGCGTCGTCGGGGGTGGACAGGGTGAACGTGCCGCCGGAGAAGGTGTTTTCAAGCTCCGCCTTTATGCACTTTGCGCTGGGGGTGGTCTCCAGGTCTCCGTTATAGGAGGTGTTCGTGTAGCCGTTGGCGCAGGTGATGTTGAACGTGCCGCCGGAAATGTCGTTGTTAAAGCCGGAGATGCCGTCGCCGGTGGTGACGATGGTGAAGTCGCCGCCGGAAATATCGATATCGCCGTAGGTCGCGGTGCCGTCCTCGGCCTTTATGCCGTCGCCGGTGGCGGAAATGTTCAGCGTGCCGCCGGAGATGCTCACGGCGTTCCTTGCAAGTATGCCCTCATCCGCGGCGTGTACGGTGATATTGCCGCCGGTAATGTAGACGTTGCCTATCGCATCGGTATCGTCGGCCGCCTTTATGGCGTCGCCATCGGAGGTGGTAAGGTCAAGCGTGCCGCCCGAGATGAGCATCTCGTTCTCAACGGAGAGAGCGGCGTTTATCGCGTTTACGGTGAGCGTGCCGTCCGCAACGGTCAGATGGCCGTTCGCGCCGACCTTGATGCCGTTCTTGGCTGCGGAGGTAACGGTAAGCCTGCCCTTGCCGGCAATGGTAAGGTTGGCCGCGGTCTTGCCCTTTATAACGGCGCTTTCCGCATAATACTGGTTGCTGCCGTCGCCGCCGTCGGCGGTGGGGCCGTAGGTGTCCGCGTTGTTTACCGCGCTGTCGGCCAGCGTGGAGGAGGTTCCCGCCACGGTGTTAAGGTACACCTTCGCGGTGGAATCCTTCTTGATGGTCAGGGCAGAGGTGAACTGGCTCTTCAGGTTAAGACCGTCAAGCAGCAGAGTGGCGTCCTTGGTGGCCTCCTTCTTAACGACAATGTTCGCATAATCGGAGCTGCCGTTAAAGGCGTAGGTGCCGCCCTTCTTCTTAATGCCTACGGAAAGCTCGTACCCGGAGGAAACGGTGTATGTGGGGTTGCCGTTTGCGTCGGTGGAGGCGGTCATTTCGCCGGTGTCCTCTGTGCCGAGGTACTCGGTCTCGGAGGCCTTTTCGATGGCGACGACCTCGTAATTGGTGTCGGAGCCCACATAAACGGTAAGCGTGCGCCCGTTGAACGAGAAGGTCGTGTAGCCTATGGCGACCTCCATAACGGCGCTGGAGCCGCCGCGGGTCACGGTAATGGGCACAAGGCCCTTTTTGCCCGCGACGCCGGTCACGGTCACGGTGGAGCCGCTTACCTCAACGGTGGCAACGGAGGTGTTGCCCGAAACGGCGCTGATGGTGCCGGACCCGCCGGAAACGGCTATCCTTGCACCCGTGTTGCCTATAACGGTCTTGGTCAGCGTCAGCGCGTTGTCCGCAAAAACCGCTGCGGGCAAAAGCGCCATGACAAGACACAGTACCGCTATGATGCTGATGATGCGTTTGGTCATAATACTCCCCTTTCTGAAATCGGGCATAGCCCGTTTTGTGCCGGAGGCACCTATACAGCATATATTTTACCACCAGAAAAACAGCATTTCAAAGGGGCAAAAGGGTACAAAAATGTGTCAAATACCCGGCCTGCGGCATAACAAAAAGGCCCTTGGCGGGCCTTTTGCATTGCCTCGGGTTTGTTATTCGACCGTAAACGCGGCAAGCCTGCAGCCCGCCTCGCCGGCCTCATACAGCATGAAAAGCGTCTTCTGCGCGCCGCCGTCCGTTACCTGACCGAGCGGGTACGAATACAGCCCGTAAAGGCCGGCCTTTTCGTTTGCGCTGTCGTATGCGGGCGCGGCGGAGAGCCCGCGCACATAGTCGGCGCCGGCGGGGATGTTCGCTATCCCGGCAAAGCCGGAGTTGTACGCGTCCTCCAAAGAAGAAGCCCCGGTCGTCATCATTATCATGGAGCCCGCCGTCGGGAACTGCATAAACAGGCTGGACGCGTCCTCCATAAATGCGGCGCCCACCTGTTTGGCGGCGTCCCAGCCGTCCTCGGGGGAGACGGCGCCCATCTGCAGCAGCTTATATGCCGCGCCCGCGGCGGGGGAGTACACGCCCTCAAAGGCATTTTCGTCGCCGTTCATCCATGCGGCAACCGCTTCAAACAGCGCCTCCGGGCTTACCCCGGCCTCCGGCGTCACGGCGGCGGTGGGCGCGGCGCCGGTCGCGGCGGGAGCCGTCGTCCCTGCGGGAACCGCGGTGGGCGCAGCGGGCGCCTTGCCGGTGTTGCAGCCGGCTGCCGCCATGCAGAAAACGGCCAGCAGCGCGAGAACGGTCATTACAGTCTTTTTCATATCATTTGCCCTTTCTGTGGGATGGGTTTTCGTTATTATAAGGCCGCGCGTCATTCGGCGCAAGTGCGGCCTCGCGGTGATGACCGGGCTTAAAGCTGTTCCAGCGCTTTTTCAAGCTTGCGGCGGATCCTTTGCAGGGCGTTGTCCACCGATTTGGCGCTGCGGTCAAGCGCTCCGGCTATCGCGGAGTATGAGTGACCGTCCAGAAACAGTTCAAGCACCCTGTGCTCGTACGGGGTCAGCAGGCTGTCTATCGCGCGGTTCAGATCCCGGCTGAACTCCTGCTTCAGGTACAGCTCCTCGGGGTCTGCCGACGTGCCGGATGAGATCAGGTCCATCAGCCTCTTTTCGGAATCATCGTCGTACACCGTTTTGTACAGCGAATCGTACTTGTTCAGCGGCGTGTGCTTGTTGCGGGTGGCCTGCTTTATTGCGGTCAGTATCTGCCGCGTTATGCAAAGCTCCGCAAACGGGCGAAACAGCGGGCCCTTTGCGCTGTCAAAGTCGCGCACGGCTTTAAAAAAGCCGATCATGCCCTCCTGCAGCAGGTCCTCCCTGTCGGCCCCCACCAAAAAGTAGGGCCGCGCCTTGCCGCGCACCGTGTTTTTATAGCGGTGGTACAGCTCGTCCGAGGCGGTCGGATCCCGTCCCTTTGCAAGCTCAACAAGCTCTTCGTCGGTTTTTGCCCCGTATTCCGGGGTGGTGAAATCGGTCATACAAAAGCTTATTGCAGGCTGTCCTGCCTCACTTTTTCAAACATTATAACCGCCGCGGCAACGGAAGCGTTAAGGCTCTCCATCTGCCCTTTCAGCGGAACGGAAACGGTGTAGTCGCATTTTTCCTTTACAAGGCGCGACACGCCCGCACCCTCGGCGCCGACCACCAGCGCGAAAGGCCCTTTAAGGTCTGCGCTGGTCATGGGTTCGCCGCCCATATCCGCCGCCGCTACCCATACGCCGGCCTCTTTCAGACGCTCTATCGCAACGGCAAGGTTCACCACCTTTGCAATGCGCATATGCTCCGTCGCGCCCGCGCTCGTCTTGACCACCGCCGCGGTAACGGAGGCCGACCTCCTCTTGGGTATCACTATGCCGTGTGCGCCCGCGCACTCCGCGCTTCTTATTATAGAGCCCAGATTGTGCGGATCCTCTATGCCGTCCAGCAGCACCACAAACGGGCTTTCGCCCTTTTCCTTGGCATAGTCCAGTATATCCGAAAGCTCGCAGTACTGCGCCTCGGGAACATAGGCGATTATGCCCTGATGGTTGCCCGGCCTGCCGTTATGCCCGAAAGGCATGCAGATCTCGTCCAAACGGCTGCGGTCCACGTTGCGCACCACAAGCTTTGCCCCGTAGGCCAGATCGAGTATCTCGTTCAGCGAACCGTCGTGCTCGCTCGTCACAAGTATCCGGTCTATCGAGCGGCCCGCCTTTATGGCCTCCTTCACGGGGTTGCGGCCCATTATGATGTTGGGCAGTTCCTCTTCCGCCTGCGGCTCAACGTCGCGGGGCAGATCCTTCATATTATTGTATTGCTTCCTCTCGCGCGGGGGGCGCAGGGCCTGCATCTCGTCCGATTTGCGCTGCAGCCTTTCGTCCGCAAAGCGCGGCCTGTCCTCACGATTGCCGGTCCGGCCGCCCTCGCGGTCATATCGGCGGGAAACGTAGGGCTCCCTTCCGCCCTCACGGTATTCCCGGCGCTCGTACCCGTCCTCGCGGTAGGAGCCCCTTGTGCGGGGGCCGGTCTCGCCGCCTTCGCGGGCATAGCGGTTCTCGCGGAAGCCGTCGCGGGCATAGCGGCGCTCGCGTCCGTCCTCGCGGTTCTCGCGGCGCTCGCCGCCGTCCCGGTAAGGGCGGGACCCCTGTCTGCTCTCATAGCCTGAAGAGCCGTCCCTTCCTTTATATACGCGCCTGTCGGAGGACTCGGCTTCTTCTCCCTCGCGGGGGAAGCGTTCGCCGTCCTTTATATAGCCGCGCCCGCCTGTGCGCGTGCGTCCCTCGCCGCGTTCGCCGCGGTTCACCTTTTTGTAAACGGGCTGACCGTCCTTAAAGCCGATAACGCGGCCGCCCTCGTCCTTTCTCCTGTATGCCATGATCCCCTCCGTGTTATGTATTGTCTTCGGATAATATTATGCTCATCAGCGCGGTAAGGCGCTCGTCTGCGTTTTTCAGGTACAGCCAGCCTACAACGGCCTCCAGCCCGGTCGCCGAGCGATAGTCTGCTATGGAGGCGTTCTTGGGTATCGTGCCCATATGACCGTTTCGCCCGCGCCTGTAAACTGCAAGCTCGTCAGCCGTCAGCAAAGGCTCTATCCTTCGAAAGGCCTCTGCCTGTGCCGCGGCGCAAACACGCTTCGCTGCCTCCATATGCAGCCCGTGCGCGGTCAGCTTCGTGGAGTTCACAAGCCATGACCTGACGTAAAGGTCATACACCGTATCGCCTATGTAGGCCAGCACAAGCGGCCCAAGCTGCGTCGGGTCGCCGCCCGCTGTGTGGGCGAATGCCCCGCTGACGGACGCAAACAGACCCGAATGCATATTTTCATCCATTCTATCCATAACTATATTATACATAATACGCCAAACAAAGCAAGCCCTTTTTATTTGCACGAAATATACTCGTGAAGGCCGCGTCAACATCTTGTGGCAACAGCAGGTGTTAACCACAAGAGCGAACAAAAAAGTTTGAATATACTTTTAAATATAATGCGAAAGGCTGTTCGGAAAGGAGGGGAGGCGAGGGCGAAAAAAGTCAAGTGTTGAAAGGGAAAAATAGGAGTGGAGGAGGCAAAAAAAGTTTGCGAAAAAAACTTGAAAAAAAGTGTTGACAAGCGGGGACGAAAGTGCTATTATACACAAGCTGTCACGAACGAGCGCGGCAAAAGCGCAAGAGAGTGAAGAGCGCAAGGATCGCCTGCGATCCTTGAGGCGTAAGGAGCTTC
>JAFYHI010000046.1 GCA_017539215.1 Clostridia bacterium
ATATGGACGACCTTCGCGCTCAGCTCGAGGCCGCAAAGGACTGCCGCATAAAGCTCATCGCCACCGACGGCGTGTTCTCCATGGACGGCATCATAGCCAACCTTCCCGCCATCTGCGACCTTGCCGATGAGTATGACGCTCTCGTTATGGTCGACGACAGCCATGCTGTCGGTTTCATGGGCGAGCACGGCAAGGGCACACACGAGGCCTGCGGCGTTATGGGCCGTGTAGACATCATCACCGGCACCCTGGGCAAGGCCATGGGCGGCGCGTCCGGCGGCTACACCTGCGCAAGGCAGGAGATAGTCGATATGCTCCGTCAGAAGAGCCGTCCCTATCTCTTCTCAAATACCTTGGCTCCCGCGATCTGCGCCGCTTCCATCAAGGTCATAGAGATGCTTGAGGAAAGCACCGCTCTGCGCGACAAGGTGCATGAGAACACCAAGTACTTCCGTGAGCAGTTGGGTAAAGTCGGCTTCGACGTTATCGAGAGCACCCATCCCATCGTTCCCGTCATGCTGTATGACCCGAAGATCGCTCAGGAGTTTGCCCGCCGCATGCTCGATAAGGGCGTGTACGTCGTAGGCTTCTGCTATCCCGTCGTGCCCAAGGGCAAGGACAGGATCCGCACCCAGGTCTCCGCAGGTCACACCAAGGAAGACCTCGATTTCGCCGTCAAGTGCTTTAAGGAAGTCAAGGAAGAAATGGGCATCTGATCACAAACGTCTTTTTAGAAGGAGCCGCGGCGCGGCTCCTTTTGCTGTACTCAAAAACAAAGCCCCGCGCGGGCGCTGGGCTTTGGCAGACCGTTTACGGGTCTCAGTTGTTCTCAACGGGGAAGGAATCGATAAGGCCCATGGCCTTGCGCATAATGAGCAGCGCGTCAACGAAGCTGTAATCGTCGTCGCCGTTGACGTTGCACTGGCCGGCGCAGATCTCTTCCTCGGGGATAAGATCCATAACGAAGCGCATCATGGTGATGGCGTCCGCGGCGTCAACGTCGCCGTCGCCGTCAACGTCGCCCCACAGCCTTTCGGGGGTGACTATCGTAATGCGGCCCTCGCCGTAGGGATCGGCGTAATCTTCGGATACGACGTGATCATATTCAACGCCGTCGATCTCAGCGCCGGGCATCGACTGGATGTAGTTGATGAGTACGGCGTTGTCGATCATGACGTCCTCCTGCAGGAGGTTCACGTTGTTCCTGCCGAACATTGCAAAGCCGTCGCCCTGATCGAGGAGCATGTAGTTGTGCGAAGCAAGGGTATAGGTCCTCTCAAGATCGAGGGGCATATACTCGCCGGTCTCGCGGTCCATTACCTGCACGTTCTGTACGCGGTAGGGGACGCCGGCGGTGCCCAGCCACATCTTGTCCTCGCCGATAACAACGTTGGGCTCCATGTCGGTGTGGATCTCGTATTTGATGCCGGAGCACTGGAGGAAGCCGCCGTTCTCATCGGGGCAGACGCGGGAGCCCATCTCAAGGGCGTCGAGGATCTGCTGACCGGTAACCTCAACGAGGCAGGCTTCGTTGCCGAAGGGATGCACGTTGATGATGTTCTCAAAAGTAACTTCGCCGGTAGGGATGTTGGCACGCACGCCGCCGCCGTTGACGAACGCGATATCGGCGTCGAAGAGCGTCCTGTAAGCGTCAGCGCAAAGGTCGCCGAGGTTGGTCTCCTGCTTGCGGACGAGGCGGTTGCCGGTAACGGGATCGCTGATGGTAAGGTCGAACGGAGTGTAGGCTACGACCTCGTGGAGCAGCTCTTCGAACTCGGCGTTGATGTTTCCGATCAGCTCATCTACTTCGGGATCGGGGAAAATGAGAACGTCCTCATCCTGATAGTTCTGAACAAAGGCGGCAAGGGAGCCGTCCCCGTAAATACCGATGGAGCCGAGGTTTTCGAGCTTGGTGCCGGTCTGAACGAGTATAACGTCTTCGCCGTCGGCGTTCTGAACGGTCTCATTGAGAACGCTGTGGCTGTGACCGTCGATAAACACGTCGATGCCGTGCAGACGGGGGATGATCTCGGTGCTCATCCAGGGAGAGCTCTGCTCATCAATGCCGCAGTGACCGATTACGAATACAAAGTCAGCGCCCTCGGCGTTGGCCGCGTCAACAGCCTCCTGAACCTGCTCTACGAGCATATCGCCGGTGCTGTCCTGGCAGAAGCCGTAAATGTAGTTGCCTTCCTCGTCCTGGAAGTAGGCGGGGGTGGACTTGGTTATGGCTTCGGGAGTGGTGATGCCTACGAAAGCGATCTTCCAATCGCCGGCGTCGAGCACCTTATAGGCGTCGAAAACCAGATCGGTGGGCTGACCGTTTTCGTAATGCATGAAGTTGGCGGAGATATAGGGATAATCCGCGGAATCGACAAGATTGAAGAACTGGTCCATGCCATAGTCGAATTCGTGGTTGCCGGGGATGGCAACGTCGTACTGGCAGGCATTCATTATGTCGATGATGTACTGACCGTGGGAGAGGGTGCCGATGGGGCCGCCCTGAACGTGGTCGCCCGCGTCAACGAGCAGGGCGGGTATGCCAAGCTCCTCAACGAGCTTCTTGGAGCCGGAAACACCGGAATAGCCCCAACCGTTCTCGATACCGCAGTGAACGTCGTTGGTGAAGAAAACGACGGCTTCGGGGATCTCGGGATCCTCTTCGCGCGCATCCCTTGCGGGCATTGCCCATACGTTCAGGCATGCAAAGAGCATCGCAAGAACCACGAGCAGACTGAGAATCTTCTTCATTGTTTTTCCTCCTGATGATTTCTTTGGGAGCGTTTCCCATAAAAGTATTTTAACGCAGTACAAAGATAAAATCAATGCGTAACACAACATTATAACCGTTTTTTTTCACGGGCGCGGGGATGGCCGTCCGCCTCCTCAAAGCCCGCATTCGGGGTTGACAACCCATTTAAGCTGTGGTATATTACTCAATCAGAAACACTTATCAACAACGGGAGCGTAAAGCTTCTGCATTAATGAAAAGGAGGGTTCTAAAATGGAAAAGAAGATCATCTTGAGCGGCATCAAGCCCACGGGCATTCCCACGCTCGGCAACTACATAGGGGCTCTCCGCAACTGGCGCCTTATGCAGCAGGATGACAAATACTGCTATTATATGGTGGCCGATATGCACGCGCTGACCGTCAGGAACGATCCGGACGAACTGCGCGCTCAGACGCGCTCCATGGCGGCTCTCTTGATCGCCTGTGGGATCGACCCGGCAAAAAGCCCGCTCTTTATTCAAAGTCATGTTCATCAGCATGCCGAGCTTTCGTGGCTTTTGGGCTGCGTCACCTACATGGGCGAGCTCAACCGCATGACCCAGTTCAAGGATAAGTCCGCCAAGCACGCCGACAATATCAACGCCGGCCTTTACACATACCCGGTGCTGATGGCTTCCGACATACTCATTTACGGCGCTCATCAGGTGCCCGTCGGCGACGATCAGAAGCAGCACGTCGAGCTGGCGCGCAATATTGCGATAAGGTTCAACAACGCCTTCGGCGAGACTTTCGTTGTGCCGGAGCCCGTTATGCCCAAGTTCGGCGCCAGGATAATGGGCCTGCAGGATCCCGAGCATAAGATGAGCAAGACGGATACCAACCCCAACGGCTATATCTCCATGCTGGACGATCCTGCCGTCATCACCAAGAAGTTTAAGAAGGCAGTTACCGACTGTGAGCCCGTCATCGCTTACGAAGAGGGTCGCTACGGCTGCAACAACCTTTTGACCATCTACTGCGCCTGCACCGGCAAGACCATGGCCGAGGCCGTGAGCGACTTTGACGGCTGCGGTTACGGCAAGCTCAAGGCCGCCGTTGCAGAGGCCGTCATAAACGAGATCGCGCCCGTTCAGGCGGAGTACCGCCGCGTGCTCGACGACCGCGCATACCTTGACGGCGTGCTTAAAAACGGCGCCGAAAAGGCGGGGCAGAGGGCTCAGCAGACCCTCGACCTTGCGTTCAGACGGGTCGGCCTGCGCTGAATCCACGGCCCCGCAAGGGGCCTTTTTTATCCAGAAATGAGTCGTCCCGAAACAAGCTCCAAACATATCCGCCTGACCCCGGTAAGCGCAATGCATTACGTCAAGCTCGTTTACAGGTCGGGCCTGTTTCTGGCGGCGCTCGTGCTGTACGTCGTTGGCCGAGTAACAAAGGGAGAGCTGATGCTCGACCTTATAGAAGCCTACCCCGCCGTCGTATGGATCGTTACCGCCGTATTTATAATTGAAATGGTCCTGCGCTTTTTCCCGTCTCCGCTTGAAAGCCCCGGGTGCCAAAAGCAGTTTGCGTGCAACTACGTTAAGACGGGTTTGACCGACATCCGCATAGAGGACAACCACGGCGCGGTGCTTGTGGCGCTCGTGTGGATAATGTTCAACATGGTGTTTGGCGCGCTCTATATGCTGGGCGTTCTGGACGACGGCGTTATGCTTCTGCTGTCGCTTTTGTACTCCGTATGCGATATGATATGCATACTGTTTTTCTGCCCGTTCCAGACATGGTTTTTAAAGAACAAATGCTGTTCATCCTGCCGCATCTACAATTGGGATTACGCAATGATGTTCACGCCGCTGTTCTTTATCAAGAACGCCTATGCATGGACGCTCGTTGCGCTTTCATTCGCCCTTCTTGTAAGGTGGGAGATAACGTTCTATAAGTATCCCGAGAGGTTTTCCGAGCGAACGAACGGGTATCTGAAATGCTCCAACTGCACCGAAAAGCTCTGCGCACATAAAACCCAGCTCAGCTCGCTGTGGGTAAAGATAGCGCAGTTCACGGCAGAACGGCTTGGAAAGCTGAAAAAATAACTTTGGATCGTAAAGCCCGAAGCACAGCTTCGGGCTTTACCGGTTTACGCTTTATAGATCTCGTCCGCTTCGGGAGGCGTCACTTCAAGCCCGTCCCGGGTGAAAACGTGCCCTCCGCAGCCGGGTCGGACCGCCCGGCCGATCACCGCGGCCTCAATACCTATTGACGAAAGCCCGCGCACAAGCTCGCCGCCGTTCTCCGCCGACATCAGCATTGATCCGGATGAGATGAGCTTATATGGGTCTATGCCGTAATACGCGCTCAGCTTTAATGTCAAAGGATGTACGGGTATCCTTTCAATGTCGAATTCTATCCCGCATTCCGAAGCTGCGCTCATCTCCCACAGCGCGCCGAGTATGCCACCCTCCGTCACGTCGTGCATGGCGTGGACGCCGTGCCTTGCGGCATAAAGGCCCTCCTTGACGACGGTCGTGAGCGAGGCAAACGACCGCACTTGGGCAAGCTCCGCCTCGGTCAGCACTCCTGCGCCCTTCGGGAGCTTGTCCGCAAGAATGACCGCACCTTCAAGCCCGGCGTGCTTTGTGACTATCACGTCGTCGCCCGCGCGCATGCCCTTGGGAGTTATAAGCGTTTCGCCCACGGGCTGAGCTATGACCGTCGCGCAGGTAACGATGCGGTTCACCGCGGGGGTGATCTCCGTGTGACCGCCTATGATATCCGCGCCTGCGGCGTGTGCTGCCGCGACAAGCTCGTCGGCAAGCGCGCCTACCTCCTCCTCGGTGACGGAGGGGGGCAGCAGAAAGGTTATCATAAGGCCTATGGGCTCGGCTCCGGAGGCCGCCGCATCGTTGCAGGAAACGTTTACCGTCAGCCTGCCTATGCCCGTTTCGGCCGCTGTGATGGGATCGCAGGAGAGCACCGCAAGCCCCTTTTCAAGCGCAACGGCGGTGCAGTCAACGCCTACCGAAGGCGCACATATGACCTCGCTCCGCGTGTGACGGAGCTTCGACAGGATGAGCCTGTCCAACTGTTCGTTTGTAAGCTTACCGATTCGCATTTCAGCCTTCTATCATGTCGAAAAATTCCGATTCCGTCAGCACGGGCACGCCCAGTTCACGCGCCTTGTCAAGCTTGGAGCCAGCGTTTTCGCCGCAGACGACGTAACTCGTTTTTCGGCTCACGCTGCCGGCGGCCTTTCCGCCGAGGCTTTCTATAAGCGCCTCTATACCGTGACGGTCCATGCGTTCGAGCGTCCCCGTCACAACGAGCGTCTTGCCCGCAAGCAGGGCGGGGGAGGAGCTCTGCTTCGCTTTACGCGGGGTCACGCCAAGCTCCAAAAGCCTGTCGACCTGTGCTGAAAGGGACTTGTCCTCAAAGAACCCCGCTATGCTGTCGGCGACAATATCGCCCACGTCGCGCAGCTTTGACAGCTCCCCGCGCGTTGCGGCACGCAGGTTTTCAAGCGTCCCGAAATGCGCTGCGATATCGCGCGCGGTCTTGATGCCCACGTTCGGTATTCCGAGCGCGAATATAAACGAGCTCAGCTCACAGTCGCGGCTCTTGTCAATGGCGCGAAGTATGTTCTGTACGCGCTTCTCTCCGAACCCCGCAAGCCCCTTAAAGCTTTCGGCGGTCAGTTCGTAAAGCCCCGGTATATCCGAAAGCCCCGTTTCGTTTATCAAAAGCTCAGCGGTCTTTTCGGAAAACCCCTCTATGTCCATGGCGTCGCGTGAGGCGAAATGCGCAAGCCTTGCGGTTATCTGCGGCGTACATGACAGCGAATTGGTGCAGAAGATATGAGCGCCGCGCTTTTCGGTATGCGCTCCGCAGAACGGGCATTTTTTGGGCGGATACACGGGGTTTTCGGGCTCGCCCTCATCAACGCTCGATAGTATCTCGGGTATCACGTCGTTCGAGCGCCGTATAAACACGCGCGTGCCTATGCCCACCCTTTTGCGCCTTATATCGTCGTAGTTGTTCAGGGTCGCCTTCCTCACGGTCGCGCCCATCAGCTCCACGGGCTCAACATGCGCCAGCGGCGTCAGCTTGCCCGTGCGTCCAACCTCCCATGTGATGTCGCGGATCACCGTGGTCTGCTCCTGCGCGGGGAATTTGTAGGCTATGGCCCCCCTTGGGAACCTGTCGGTATAGCCCAAAGCCTCGGCTTTTACGATATCGTTCATCTTAACGACCATGCCGTCTATGTCGTAATCCAGCGTAAAACGGCGTTCACCCGCGGCTTCTATCGCGTTAACGACGAATTCCGCGTTTCCCACCGGGCAAAAGTCGTTGACCGGCAATCCGTTTTCGCGCAGGAATGCAAGCATCTCCACCTGCGTTTTGAAACTGCGTCCCTCTATATATCCCACGTCGTAGGCGGTAAAGTCAAGCCTTCGCGCCGCGGTCACCTTGGGGTCAAGATTGCGTATTGCGCCCGCCGCGGCGTTGCGCGGGTTTTTGAGCTGCTCCGACGACGAGGCGTTCAGCTCCTCCAAAACAGAAATGCGCATATAGCATTCGCCGCGCACCTCAAACTTTCCCGTGTAAGGGACCGTCAGCGGTATGCTTCGTATGGTCTTCGCCTGAGGGGTTATGCCCTCGCCGACTATGCCGTTTCCGCGGGTTGCGGCGTTGACAAGCACGCCCCCGTCATAGGTCAGGTTTATCGTAAGCCCGTCGAACTTGTATTCCAGTATGAATTCATCCGTACCGGTCCTGCCTGCCCATTCAAGCAGCGCGTCCGTGGTTTTGACCTTGTCAAGGCTCCAAAGCCGCCTTATGTGCGTATGCTCCGGAAACTCCGACAGCGGCTCGCCGCCGACCCTCTGCGTAGGGGAGCCCGGCAGCACCGTTCCGGTATCGTTTTCAAGTGCGATCAGCTCGTCAAACAGCGCGTCGTACTCCGCATCGCTGGCGGGCGAATTGCCGTGCCCGTAATAGGCGCGGGCAAGCTCTGTTATTTTGGCGCTGAGTTCGCGCATCCTTTCAAGCTTATCGGTCATCTTCGACCTCCCTCATCATAACATACCCTGCGGCAAGCCTTTTGATACCGTACCGCTCAAAATCAACTGTCAGCGTCGCGGCGTTGCCCGTGCCTTTTATATCTGTTATAACGCCCCTGCCGAATTTTTCGTGTTCGACCCGCTGCATCACCTTGTACGCGCCGCCTACCAGCACCTTGCCCGTGGACGGCTTTTTGGACGCGCCGGGCTGCGGAGTCAAAAACGAAGTCTGTCCAAAGCCGATATTCGCCTTGCCCGTCTGCGCGGAGGAAGGTTTTGCAAAGGGCTTCTGCGCATTCCCCGCGGCTCTGCCCGTGCTTGCCGAGGGCCTGACCGGCGCCGGCCTTGAATAGCCGGAGCCCCGTGAGTACCCTCCGCCGAAGCCGAACCCTCCGGAATACGGGCTGCGCTCCGCGTCGTCCTCGTCCGCCAGCTCCATCTCCACAAGAAAGCGCGACGGCGGATTCACCATCCTGTCGCCGTACAGCATGCGCGACCTGCATCGCATAAGGTACAGCTTGCGCTTGGCGCGCGTCACGCCGACGTAGCAAAGGCGGCGCTCCTCCTGCAGCTTGTTCTCGTCCTCCCGCGAGCGGGAGGAGGGGAATATGTTCTCCTCCATGCCGGGCATGAACACCACGGGGAACTCAAGCCCCTTTGCGCTGTGCAGGGTCATCAACTTTACGGTGCCTTCCTCCTCCGACAGCTCGTCCGCGCCGCTCATCAGCGCCGCGTTTTCAAGGAACGACTGCAGCATATCTTCGGCGTCGGGGTTTTCTTCCATATGCTCGCGCATTGCGCCGATAAGCTCTTCAATGTTCTCGACCCTCGTTTCAAGCAGGCCGTCCTGCTGTTCCGCAAGGTACTGCATATACCCCGTGCGCTCTATAATGAAAGAGGCAAGCTCATCAAGCGGCAGCTCACGCCTTGCTGCAAAAAACTCTGCCATAAGCTCAGTGAATCTGCGGAACTTCGCCTGAGTTTTCGCGGGTATCACGCCGTCCATCGTCGCCGCGTTGAACAGCGAAATATCCTTTGCTTCGGCGTATCCCGCAAGCTCGGCAAGCGAGGCCGGGCCGATCGCGCGCTTGGGCACGTTGACAACGCGTCTGAAAGCAACGTCGTCGTTGGTGTTTGCTGTTAGCCTCAAATAGGCAAGTATGTCCTTGACTTCCTTATATTCGTAAAAGCGCTGACCGCCTATCAGCGTCACGGGTATCCTGAAGCTCTGCTGAAGCGTGGTTTCAATAACACGGCTCTGCGCGTGCGTGCGGTACAGCACGGCGTAGTCGTTGTAATTTGCGCCGCGCCTGTGCGCGCTTGCAATTATCTGACCTATCGTGTATGCCTCGTCGCGCTCGGTATCGCAGTTCAAAAGCTCCACCGGCTCGCCCGTTTTCATAGCCGTCCACAGCGTTTTGTCCTTGCGCTCGCTGTTGTTCTTTATAACAAGGTTCGCCTTGTCGAGTATCGGCTTGGTGGACCTGTAATTCTGCTCCAGACGCACTACCTTTGCGCCGGGGAAATCGTTTTCAAAATCCAGTATATTTCGTATGTCGGCCCCTCGCCAGCCGTAAATGGACTGATCGTCGTCTCCGACAACGCAGATATTGCGCCTCTCTTCGCACAGCAGGCGCACTATCCTGTACTGCACGGTGTTGGTGTCCTGATACTCGTCCACCAGAACGTATTCAAACCGCCTGCGGTACTTTTCAAGCACCTCCGGGCAGTTTGTAAAGAGCTTTACGGTGACCAGAAGCAGGTCGTCAAAATCGAGCGCATTCGCAGCCAAAAGCTTTTTCTGATACTCGCGGTAGATGTCGAGCGTCTTCCCCGAAACATCACCTACATCCGCGATATAGCGTTCGGGCTCCTCGCCGGAGTTCTTCGCCTCCGAAATAAGGCTCCTTATATATCCCTTCGGCACCTTTTTTTCGTCAAGCCCCATTCGCTTGATTATGTCCGAAATGACGGTATTCTGATCTGCGTCGTCGTATATCGTAAAATCCCTTGTGTAAAGGCCGAGCGCTTCTATGTCAAAGCGCAGGAGCTTTGCACAGAAGGAGTGAAACGTTGTCACCCACATATCCTTTGCGGAAAGTCCGGTCAGCTTTTCGGTGCGTTCGCGCATTTCCGCAGCGGCCTTGTTGGTAAATGTCAGCGCCAGAATATGCCATGGCGCAACGCCGTGGTTCTCGATAAGGTTCGCTATCCTGTAAGTCAAAACGCGGGTCTTGCCGCTGCCCGCGCCCGCAAGCACGAGAAGGGGGCCTTCCGTATAAAGAACGGCCTCCTTCTGCGGCGGGTTCAGCGTAGAAAGATCAATCATTTTTTGAGTTCTCTTACGGCCTTTTCAAGCCTTTCAAGCGCGGCCTCAAGCTCCGCTCTCGGCAGAGCAAGGTTCCACCGTCTGAAGCCGTCGCCTGAGGAGCCGAACATTTCACCGTCGTTGTCCGCGATAAATGCCTTTTCCACCATAAAGCGGTTAAGCTCCTCGTGGCCCATGCCAAGCGATCGCATATCTATCCACGCAAGATAGGTGCCCTCGGCGCGGGTCACGGTAAACTCGGGCAGGCGGGAGTCGATAAAATCGTAAACGAGGCGGAAGTTCCCGTCAATAACGGATATAAGCTCGTCCAGCCACTCCTCGCCCTCGGTATAGGCGGCAATAGTCGCAAACCTTGCGATGTACGGCACGCAGCCGCAGCCCGAAACGGAGGCTTCACGGGCAAACCTCTTCCTCAGATCTTCGTTCGGAACGAATATGTTGGAGCAGGAGAGCCCCGCAAGGTTGAGGTCTTCGATATCGCGGTGCATATGACGCAGTTGTCATTTGCGCCCTCGATCTTTGCAAAAGTCGTGTGGCGGTACCCGGGCATGATGAGGTCGTTATGTATCTCGTCGCTGACGACGATCACGCCGTTTTTTACGCAAATGTCGGACATCCTTTTCAGCTCGTCCTCTGTCCAGACCCTGCCCACGGGGTTGTGCGGGCTGCAAAGCAGCATCAGCTTGACAGAGGGCATCGCGGCCTTTGCTTCAAGGTCGTCAAAGTCGATCTCGTATCTGCCGCCCTTTTCGATAAGAGCGCTTGTCTCGAGCTTCCTCCCGTTATCCTCGACCGCCCCATAAAAGGGATGGTAGACGGGAGTCATTATAAGCACGGAATCGCCCGGCTTTGTAAAAGCGCGTACGGCAATGCCAAGCGCCTGCACCACGCCGTTCGTCACGACATACCAGTCGTCCTCGATATCCCAGCCGTGGCGGACCTTCTGCCAATGCTTCACCGCGTCAAGATACGCGCGGTCGGCGCCGGTGTAGCCGTAACAGCCGTGATACGCGGCCGAAGCCACGGCCTTGTTCACCTCGGGCGGAGCCGAAAACTCCATATCGGCTACCGTCATTGGGACAATGCCCGAGCCCTTTAAGGGCTCGGGCATAAAGTCGTACTTAAATGCGCCGGTATTGGACCGGTCGATTTTTGAAGTGAAATCGTATTTCATCAGTAATGGAAGCCTCTCTCAAAAGCCATGAGGTTTACGTCCAGGAACTTGGGCTTGACGCAGGCGGTGATGGCCTTTTTCCACTCTTCCTCGGAGAAGGGCAGACTCTTTGCAAGCACGCCCATCAGCACGACGTTCGCGGCCTTGTAGGTGCCGCACTCATGCGCTATGTCAACGGCGTTGATCTCGACGGTCTTGCAGGCCTTCCTTGTGCGCTCAAGGCAGTCGGTGGGATAACTGACCGCGCCGGTGATAACGGGCATGGGCAGTATCTCCTGGGTGTTTATTACCATGGTGCCGCCCTCTTTGATATAGGGCAGAGCGCGAACGGCCTCAAGGTTTTCAAACGCGAGCACCACATCGGCCTGACCCTGCTCCACGATGGAGGAATAGAGGGGCTTGTCATTGGAGATGCGGACGTAGGTCACAACGCTGCCGCCGCGCTGGCTCATGCCGTGGACTTCGCTTACGCGCACGTCATATCCGTTGTTCATGGCAAGTACGCCGAGTATCTTGCTGGCAAGCAGAGTGCCCTGACCGCCAACGCCTACTATAACGATATTGAACATATTTACCTCCGATCCTTATTCAGCGGGATTCAGAGCGCCGAAGTGGCAGAGCTGAGTGCACATGCCGCAGCCGACGCAC
>JAFYHI010000005.1 GCA_017539215.1 Clostridia bacterium
ACCGCTGCCCTGCGTCGGCGGTCCCCCTCATTCACCTCTTCCACCGCCGCCTTGCGTCGGCGGTCCCCCTTATTCACCTCATCCACCGCCGCCTTGCGTCGGCGGTCCCCCTTCCCCTCAAAGGGGAAGGAGCAAAAGGGGAAGGAGCATGAGTTCGTCCATTCCCCACCAAGGGGAAGGAGCGGAAACGGCCTTCTCATCCGCCGCAGGCGGGCCCGGCAGCGCCGCGGGGCGCTGCCTTCTTATATAGAAAGAACGCGCGGGAGGCTCCTCCCGCGCGTCTGTCGATCCCGTCAATGCCTCAAAAGGCAATACTTACCCGATTTTTTGCGCAATTCCCGCCACCCAGTCGGTGATGAACGGCACCTCAACGGGCTGCCCGCGCAGGCTCTTTACGGCGCAGGTGATCTCCACCGCGGCGAGGGCGAACCAGATGATGAGCATAACGCCCACGAACAGCACCGTGCATATGACGTAGAACGCGCCCGATGCGTGCGACGCGGCGCGGATGATGAGCCACAGTATGAGGGGTATGGCCGTGAGCGCGGCGGTGATGAGCGCCGTAAGCCCCGTGTGGATGCAGGCGACCCTTGCCCTTGCGCTGCGCTCAAGCAGGAAGAGCAGCAGCGGCAGCAGAGGGAAAACGAGCGCGCACCAGCCGGAGAACGCGCACAGGAAGTGCAGGACTGCGGCAAAGCCGCCCCCCGTCAGGAATGAAAACAGAGTGCATTTTTCGTCTTCCATACGCTGCCTCCCAATATCAGTTAATTTATATTTTAACATATACTGTGCCGCGGCGCAAGCCCTTATACCTCCGTCAGGGTATATCGGACGCCAATAAAACCCAAAAATCTGTCAAGGTCGGCGGTATCTATGACGTATGACTCCGTATTTTCGTTGGGATGCACGCAGATACGCCCGCGCTTCATCAGGTCCCGGTCTATCGCAACGCGGAGGCTGCCCGCGCGGTACGCCTCCCGCGCGCAGGGGTTAATGAGCCCCAGTACCGACACCGACCCGCCCTTAAGCCCAAGCACGGATTCAAGCTGGGCTTCCGTGGCAAAGCTCAGCCTTGTGGAGCCCAGCCTGCGGCTGACTTCACCCGTACGGTAGGGCTTGTCGGCGCACATCAGCAGCAGATAAAACTCCGTGCCGCGCTTGTTTGCAAGCAGCAGGTTCTTGCAGTGCTCCGCGCCGTGCTCCGCCCCTATCCCCCGGCACAGCTCCATGGTGGAGGCGGGCGCATGCGTCAGCCTTATATAGCTTATGCCGGCGGCCTCCAGCGCGTGCGCGGCGGCGGCCTCGGTCCGGGTCATTTCGTGTAAGGTGTCCATATCTGCTCCCTGTCAGCGCGATAGTATGCGGCCTTTGCCGCCTATGGCGATTATATCACAGATTTTTGCACCTGCAAATACAAAAAAGGTTGCATTCCGAACGCGGCTGCGGTATTATGGTATATGTGATACTGTCCGCTTACGGAGGATCTGATGGAAGAATTGCTTGAGCGCGTTTCGGCCGCGCTGACCGGCAGCCTTTGGCTTGCCCCGCTCTTTGCCGTGTTCGGCGGGGTTTTAACCTCGCTCATGCCCTGCTCGCTCTCGACCGTGCCGCTCGTCATCGGCTGCGTCGGCGGCGGCGAGGCAAAGGGGCGCCGCGCGTTCGGGCTGTCGCTCCTGTTTGCGCTGGGGTCGTCCATCACGTTTATAACGCTCGGCGTTATCGCCTCCGCGGCGGGGCTTCTGCTTGAAAAGGCCGAGGTGTGGATGCACCTTGTGCTTGCCGTGCTGCTGGTGCTTATGGCGCTGCAGATGTGGGAGGTCATCAACATTATCCCCTCCGGCAACATGTACGCCGGGCGCATGAAGGGCGCGTGGGGCGCGTTCGTCGCCGGGCTGCTTGCGGGCATATTCAGCGCACACTGCGCCGCGCCCGTGATAGTGGCGCTGCTTGCGATAGTCATAGACCGCGGGCAGGTGTTCTTTGGGATAGTGCTGCTGCTGTGCTTCTCGGCGGGGCACGCGGTGCTGTCGGTTGTGGCCGGAACGAGCGTGGGTCTTGTGCAGAAGATAACCTCCGACCCGAGGTACGAAAAGGCGAACCGCGTGATACGCACGGCGCTCGGAGTCATTATCATGCTCGTCGCGGTCTGGCTTATTTGGGAGGCGGTAAGCGAGGGCCTTTTGGGGCATGAGCACGCCGCATTATTATCAAAAGGAGCTGTAAAATGGCTATAATCCGAATAATGGACATGAAGCGGCGCAGGCGCAAAAAACAGCGTCCGCTGCTTGAAAACGCGCTTGAGGGCGCAAGGATAAAGGTGCTTGCAACGGGCTGCTCACATTGCAGCGCGATGAGGGATAACGTGCGCGAGGCCGTGCGCGAGCTTGGCCTGGAGGCGGAGCTTGAGTGCATATCGGACCTTGAGCGAATTGCGAAGACGGGCGTTTGCGCAACGCCTTCGCTCGTCGTGGACGGGCGGCTGGTATCATCGGGCAGGGTCATGAACGTGAGCGATATAAAGGCCGCAATAATCGAGATAATGGCGGAGACCGACCGCGCAGACGCCGACGCATACTCCGACGGCGCGCGCGAGGACTGAACCCGGGCTTTGCGCCCATCGGACCGAATCAACAGGAAAGGGTCAAACGTATGAAATGCGCATACTGCGGAAAGAACAATAAGGAAGGCGCCCTCATTTGCAAGCGCTGCGGCATGGGCCTGCCGGTGAAGCCCCCCGAGCCCGAGGGACGCGACCCGTTTGACGGGGATTTTTCCGACGGGCAGGAGGCCGTTCCCGAGGCCGCTCCCGTGCAGGACGACCCGTACGCCGAAAAGCACGGAAGGTTCAGAAAATGGCTCATTGCGGCGTGCGCGGCGGTGCTTGCGGTGATAATCGCAATACTGCTTATATCGCTTGCCGACGGAGGCAACGTGATACGCGCCTCGTCCACACCCTACACGGTGGGCACGGACGCGGTCATAAAAAGCGGCGAGTTCATACGCCCGTCCAAGGATATGCTCGTTTCCGCCAAGACGGATATAGACGGCAACCGCGTGGGCATACTGACCTCGGCCGGCGAGCTTTTCTTTGTTCCGACAGGCGGGGACAAGCCCATTGCAAGGAACGTGGTGAGCTTTTCCGTTTCGGTCGACGGCAGGTATATGACCTATCTTGACGAAAACGGCCTGCTGTGGAGCTATAACAGCGCCAGGTCCGACGACGCCCCGGTTTGCATATGCAACGAGCCGGTAAAGGAGGGCTACGTCAGCTCCCCCGACGGCAGGAGCGTGCTTTACCGCAAGTTCGACGACCTGACGCTTTACCTGTGGAGCGGCGGCAAGTCCGCCCCCGTGGGCGAGGAGGGCATGTCGCCCATTGCCGTATCCGACGGCGGGCGGCACATCTACTGCTATTCGGACAGCGAGAACGCGCTGTACTACATTGCAAGGCGCGGCCGGGCGGTGTTCCTCTGCGGAGGCATGACCGGCGACGTGTATCTGAACAGCACCCATACGCAGGCGGTGTTCTGTTCGCAGACGGACGACGGCATTATCGCCACCAAGATAAGCGTTTCCGGCTCGGAGCCCGTCGAGATACTCAGCGGCCCCTACCCCGTCACTCCCGTTTTGACGGCCTCGTCCATCACCCTGCGCGATATTTCGGGCAGCTTCAGCGTAACCACCTGCCCCCTGCGCTCGTTCGACAACGTGTTCTTCAGCGGCGGCTGTCTGCTGCGCTACGGGCTTAAAACGGGCGTTGCCGTGCTTGAGCCCTCCGACTGCAGCGGCGCGGTGGCAAACGAATCCTATTCCACCGTTTACTACGTCGTTGACGGGCAGCTTACAAAGCGTCCCGTCGCCGGCGCATCCAACCCCGAAAGGCCCGCAAAAGGCGTTGCGTCGTTCAAAATTTCCGGCAACGGCAGCATAATCTGGTTCCTTGACGAGCAGGACGGTCTGCATTGCCTGAAGGGCGTGACCGATGAGAAGATCGCCATGAGCGTTTCGGATTACGTCATTACCCCCAACGGGCGCGATGCGCTGTTTATAAGCGCGGGCAGGCTCTGCTGCAACAAGAACGGCTCGGTAAAGCGTACGTTCATCTATGATAACGTCTACGCGCTGGAGCTTGCCTCTGACTCCAAGGGTCTGTATTACAGCACCCTGACCGACGGCTGGGTAAAGCTGTCAAGCGGCGGCAGGCGGTCGGATCTGAGTTTTTGATCACACGGCACAAAGGCGCAGGCTGAGCCTGCGCCTTTGTTTTGCGGCAAACCCGCATAAAGCGGAACGCGGTGAAAAAAAAGCTTCTCTTGCCGGCGGGCAAAAGAAGCTTTTTGGTGGTCTGTACTGGACTCGAACCAGTGGCCCCCGCGATGTGAACACGGTGCTCCACCAACTGAGCTAACAGACCGAAACGCAAAGACATCACTCTCTGCAACATATCTATTATACACCCAACCGCGGCGGAATGCAAGCCCAAATTTGAGTATTCGCAAAAAAGTTTTGACGAGTTCTGACGGGCTGCGCGGGGGTAAAAAAAACCGGGGCGCGGCGCGCCCCGGTTTGAATGTCTGTCTATGCGTTACGCAACGTTCATGCTCTGACGCATGATGAGGGTAGCGTCGACGGAGTTTACAACGCCGTCACCATTGACGTCAGCCGCGAGGAGCTGGTTGGCGGTGAGGTTGCTCAGGTTCATGGAATAGCGCAGCACGAGCAGCGCGTCGGCGCTGGACACGACGCCGTCGCCGTCCAGATCGCCGGGGGTGTAGGCACGGTTGTAAACGACATTATCAACATAGCCGCAGTCATCGCCGGTGTGGACGCTGGTGTCCTTCGTGTAGCGCCACTGGAAGGTGTAGGTGCCGGCGGAAGGTGCGGTATAGGTGATGGTGGCCCAGTCGGTGGTGCCGCTGATGAGGCTGCCCTGCAGGGTGTTGTTTACGTAGAAGCCGAGCTTATCGTAGTTATACTCGGAGCTTACCTTCCAATCGAAGGCGATAGACTCGCCGGCCTGCATCTGCAGCACAAGCTGCATGGTGGAGGTGGAGCTGTTGACGCCCATGTTGCCGGACTTGACCGCAGCCCTGCCGTCTATAAGGGAAACGCTCCAGGGATAGTTGGCGGTCGCGCTGGTAAAGCTGAGATCGCCGCCCGTAACGTTCGCGGCCTCGTTAAGGTCGGGGTAATGCAGAACGTTAACGTCGCAGTAAGCCCTGCCCATGTTGACGCCGTCGGCAACAACGTCGCAGTAGATGCGGGTGGAGCCGTCGGCAACGCCGGTGATGTTGACCCTGCGGTTATTGCCGTTTACGGTGGCAATGGCGGGATTCTCGGAGTACCAGGTCAGCTCATAGTTGTTGGCATTGTCGGGAATGCGGTTGAAGTTGACGCTTACGGTAGCGGTGCGGTACACTTCAACGGCGGTCTCGGAGAGGGAGAAGCTCTCAAGATCGACGGGCTCCATGCTGCCGCCGAAGAGCTGCCAATCGCAGTTGACGTTCTG
>JAFYHI010000006.1 GCA_017539215.1 Clostridia bacterium
ACCCACTTCAAGGGTGAGGTCTACGTTCTGACCAAGGAAGAGGGCGGCCGTCATACCCCCTTCTTCAGCGGCTACCGTCCCCAGTTCTACTTCCGTACCACCGACGTTACCGGCACCATCACCCTCCCCGAGGGCACTGAGATGGTCATGCCCGGCGACAACACCCGCATGGAGATCAACCTGATCACCCCGATCGCTATGGACGAGGGTCTCCGCTTCGCTATTCGCGAGGGCGGCCGTACGGTTGCTTCCGGCGTTGTTACCGCCATCATCGAGTAATCGATAACCGATAGTTAACAAGACAGGCTGCGGGCAACCGCGGCCTGTTTTCATCTGTGAAGGAGGCATGGGAGCGGTCCGCGGAACTGTCCCGCAGGAGCGGCAGATCGAGCCCGTGTATCGCGGTTTACGCGCCTGTCGCGGCGCGTGCGGACCTGCGGGTCCGGCTCCCGTTGGTCGCAGAGGGCGGCCGTACGGTTGCTTCCGGCGTTGTTACCGCCATAATCGAGTAATCGAAAACAAACCGATGTTAAGACAGGCTGCGGGCGACCGCGGCCTGTTTTCATCCTCACGGCGGCAGGGCAGCAGAGCACGGAAATGTCCCGCGGGAGCGTCAAAACAAACTGAAAATATATCCGCATTTTCCGCGAAAAAACCCTTGAAATTCCGCGTTTTTATGCTACAATAGCAACTGTGCCCGTAAACGGGCATTTATAAAAAGACAGTTTTATTCGGAGGAATATAAAATGAACAAGGCTCAGCTTATCAACGCGGTTGCTGCTAAGTGCAACCTTCCCAAGAAGGATATCGATGCTGTCATCAACGCCACCTTTGATTCCATCATCGACAGCCTCAGGGATGGCGAGAAGGTCCAGATCGTCGGTTTCGGTCGTTTCGAGGTTCGTGAGCGTCCCGCAAGGACCGGTCGCAACCCCATGACCGGCGCCGCTATCGAGATCGCCGCCAGCCGCTCCGCCGCCTTCAAGGCCGGCAATGCCCTGAAAGAGGCTCTGGAGACCAAATAATTTTGCCCCGATTGTAAAACCGGTGTAAAATATTGCTCCGATACTTGATTTTTCCGAAGCTTGTATTATAATGGTAATACAGAATACTGAACGGAGGTATTAAACATGGCTTACAAAATCACCGATGCCTGCATCGCATGCGGCGCTTGCGCGGCAGAATGTCCCGTCGGCGCTATCACCGAGGGTGACGGCAAGTTCGAGATCAACCCCGATCTGTGTGTAGAGTGCGGCGCCTGTGCCGGCACCTGCCCCGTCGGTGCTCCCGAGCAGGAGTAATCCTTGGACCAAAACAGCATGAGCCGGCTCCCGTAAGGGGGCCGGTTTTTCGTGCGTATTATAGGGGCTCCCGCCCCGTTCCCTTTACGATCCCCAATCCATGCCGTAAAAGAACACCGGTTCAAAGGCGTAGGTGCCGTTATAATAGAAGTAGCGCACCGTGCGCGTTTGGCTGTTATAGGCGAAGATATAATAGTATCCACGGTCTATTTCGGGCCTGCCGAAAGGCTCTTCGTCCGTGTATAATGCCAGACAGTTATAGCCGCCGCGCCGGATCTCCGCCATTTTGAGCGCAGTATCGCTCCCGTACTTATTCGCACGGCCGTAAAGCTCCTGATAATGGGTCTGCTCCGAATAATACGAGCCGAAAGCGGCCTTCACCCGGCTCAATTCGAGCGCGAATCCATCCTCGCTCAGCCGCCTTTGGGCGGTTATCTCAATCGCGTCGTCAAATACTTCGTAAAATTCGGCGCAATAATAGAGCCGATCCTCGCTGCCTTCCCCCAAAAACTGCTCGCGGGCGGGGAAGAGCTCGTCGAACATGGCGTCGCCGCGGGGCCAGTTCACCGCGTTTGATTTAAGATAATCCTTCACCCTGTCCGTTCCGTTCCCGTAAACGAGAAAGAGGCCGCCGGAGAATATCGGGAGTATCGAAACAGCGCAAAGACAGCCGAGTACGATCTTTGCGGCAACGCGCCATTTGGTGGCCTTTATCCTTTTCGGCACGAAAACGGCGAGCAGAGCGGGCAAAAGCGAAACGAGCATCACTATGGCGCAGGTCGTGTTGACGCGCGGCTGACGACGGCCTATAAAGCTTAATGCCGCCGTGAGCAGGGCCAGCGCGACAGGCGCGGCAATGAGCGCGGTCAGCACCCCGTTACCGATCCGGGTAAGCAGCTTGGGGCTTTGATCCATGGGGACCGAGCCGGCGGGCTTTTCCAATGCGTCGACCAGCTCGTTGACCGAAGCCGGATGCGAACCGGGGACCTTTTCGAGCGCCTTGAGTATCCTTGCGTCCTCCTTGAGCTTCTCCCTTTTGCGCGCGATCAGATCGCCGCATACGGCGCCGATGGTCTCGGGGGAGCGGATCATGCCGCCTATCTCCGCCACCGAAAAATCATACATCCTCAGCTTGGCTATCCTCTCAAGCGCGGCGACGTCCTCCTCCGAAAAATCGAAGCTCTTCCTTCCGAGGTAATTCTCGGTGAACGCCGGGGCAAGCAGACCTTCCTCTATATAGTAGCGCACCGCCCTGTCGGTCAGCCCTGTGGCTTCGCATACGGCTTTGATCTTCATACGATCACTCCTTTCGATGGGAGCATACACTTTAACGCGGCGTAAATGTCAACACTTTTTTACAAAAAGGGCTCCATTTATATCAATGAAGCCCCATATCTGTTGTAAACGATCATATGCAGGGGAAATGCCCGCCGTGCGCTTCAAATATCTTTTCAAGCCTTGCCCGCTGAACCTCCGTCAAATCAAAGTACATATTGACCGTGGAGTTCCATATCCCGGTGCATTTATCCTGAGCGGGGCAGTAATAAGTACCTCCGATCTGAATCGAAATGCCTTCGTCATATCCGCAGGAATCCTTTGACAACAGCTGAAAATGCCTGTAATGCCCGAAGAATATGCTCCTTATCTCGGCCGCTTCCTCCGGAGTCAGCTCCTCGTCGATGCTGTCACCCTGAAAATGGAAATGCAGCGTGACTTTTCCAACAGGGCTCGGGTGAGAAACGCAGCCTATAAAGAAGATCAGGCCGACGATCAGCAGTATAAGCACAGTCCTTACGGGTTTTTTCAATTAACTGCCTTCTTCGCCTTCTCCCAGTACTCGTCCATCTCGGCAAGGGTCATATCCTCAAACCTTTTTCCGTCCTCCAAGATCAGCTTTTCGGTCAGCTTGAAGCGGCGCTCGAACTTGTCCGTGGCATAGGTCAGAGCAAGGTCGGGGTCGACTTTTTTCAGTCTCGCCACGTTCACGGCGGCAAAGAACAGGTCGCCTATCTCGTCCTCGATCTGCGCCTTGTCGCCCTCCGCGATCGCCTCCATCACCTCGTCAGCCTCCTCATGCACCTTGGGCATGGCCTCCTCTGCGGAGTCAAAATCAAACCCTACGTCCGCGGCCTTCTTCTGTATCTTGTATGCCCTCAAAAGGGCGGGGAAGGACTTGGGCACGGAATCCATCGCAGAGGCTACGCTTTCCTGATGCTTCTCCTGCTTTTTGAGCTTTTCCCAGTTTACAAGCACCTCGTCCGAATTCTCAACGTGTACGCTGCCGAAAACGTGCGGGTGACGGAATATCATCTTGTTGGCTATGCCCGTCGCAACGTCGCGCAGCGTGAACGCCGCGTGCTCCTCCTCTATCACGACGTGGAACGCTATCTGCAAAAGCAGGTCGCCCAGCTCCTCGCAAAGGTCGTCGGCGTCGCGGCGGTCTATGGCGTCTATCACCTCATAGCATTCCTCAAGCAGCGACTTTTTAAGGCTCTCGTGCGTCTGCTCCGCGTCCCACGGGCAGCCGCCGGGCGCACGCAGCCGGCGCATCACCTGCATCAGCCCCTCAACGGAGTGGCGGGGGAGGTCAATATCCTTTGCGGGCGGCACAAGCAGCACCGATGCGGCGTCGTACTGCTTCATGCGGTCGATCTCATACAGCCTGCGCGTCCTGATCTCATACCCGCCGCCGGGCGCAGGCAGCGCAAAATAAACCTCGTATTCGTCAGGATAGTATTCGGAAAGGGTCAGCTTCACTTCCGAAGCCGTGATCTGCGAGTCTATCTCAGTTATCGCGTAAAGCGCCTCGGTGTCGTATATGGCGCGCAGACGGTTTGCGGGCATCTCGGTCAAAAGCTCCTGCCCGCTCAAATGCCCGAATGACAGCGCGGCGGCATACGCGGCCTCGGCAAACCCAATAAAGGGGCAGACTTCCAAGTTGACCTTGCCCGCGTCCGCTGCCGCGCGGATGGCGGTAAGCAGATCCGGGTTTATGCCCCCCAGCGTAACGTACACGACGTATTTTGAGCCCTCATCTGAAACGGCCCCGCCGTAACCTTCGTTTGCAATGAACTCTGCCGCATCCGTGAGCCTGCCGGCGATACAGCGGTTAAGCGCGTCGTAATCCTCACAGGATTCGTACAGATCGTCCATGGAAGTTAACCGCCCTTCAAGCTCAAGTGCCTGAATAAAGGGATGCTCCACGGTCTGCACAAAACGGGCTTCCGCCCCGTCAAATATCTTTTTGGGGAACGATGCGCTCTGCGCCCCGGCTTGGATAATAATAAGATCGGTCATTTCAACGCTCCTGCTGCTTTCTTATTCGCTCAGCTCGCCCGCAATATCCGTTTCCATAATGCGGCGGACGGACTCTATATCGTGTGCGCGGCCCAATACCCACATAAGCTTGGTGATCGCCGCCTCGGTCGTCATGTCGTGCGCCGAGATAACGCCCACGTCCTTAAGCGCGCGGCTCACCTCGTAAACATCAGGAGAGCTCTGCTCATACAGGCATTGGCTCGTCAAGACCACGGGAATGCCCGCCGCCATGAGCCTTTTGATCGACTCCGTGTGGTCGCGGCGGTAGTTGTGCATGCCGCCAAGCCCAAACCCCTCCACGACAACGCCCAACATGCCTATGTCCTTTAAGCTGTCGAGTATCTCGGGGCTCATCCCGGGGTAGATCTTGACCAGCGCCACCCTGCTCTCGATGTTTGCGGAATAGCTGAACCCAAGCTTCCGCTTCGGCTCGTGCAGCAGCACGCACCTGCCGTCGGTGACCGTTGCGATATATGGGTAGTTGATGGATTCAAACGCGTTCAGGCTGGTGGTCCTTGTTTTAACGGCGCGGCAGCCCAGTATAACAGAGCCGCCAAAGCAGATATAAACGCCGCCCGGCAGCGTTGCAGCCGCCGTCACAGCGTCGCGCAGGTTCTGCCGACCATCTGAATCGGGATAAACGGCGGGGTACTGAGCGCCGGTCAGCACCAGCGGCACGGGCAGCCCGGACAGCATGAACGAAAGCATGGACGCCGTATATGCCATGGTATCGGTGCCGTGGGTCAGCACCATACCGTCGCAGCCGTTTGCCTTTTCACGCACGGCGTTGGCAATTATGCACCATTCCTCCGGCTGTATGTTAGACGAATCCATGCTGAAAAGATCCGTGCAGTCAAGCTCCGTACCTTCGGCATTGCAGCCTGACAGCTTAACGAGATCCTCTGCTTTGAGCTCAGGCGAAAGGCCGTTCTCCGTGGGTACGCAGGCGATAGTGCCGCCCGTGGCAATAAGGGAAATTCGCTTCATAAGCGTCTCCGTTTCCGTGCCTTGACACAAGATTTGTTCATGTATATTATAATTCTTCTCTACGCGCTTGGCAAGAAGAAAAATTCCTGATATAATGGGAACCCGAAGGCCGTATTCTGCGTTTAATAAGCAGAGCGGTCTACCGCCGATACCAAAAGAAAGGAAGTATAATTATGAAAAAGCTCATTGCTTTGATCATGGTCCTTACCCTCGCCGCGTTTGCGATATGCGGCTGCAGCAAAAAACCCGCATCCGATCCCGTGTCCCCCACGGCAACCCCCGCTTCGGATGCTCAGAACCGCGGCGATTCGGTCACCCAGGCGCCTTCCGGCTCGGAATCCGGCCCCTTTGGCACAATTGCCCCTGCAAACGAATACACCGCAAGCAACAAATCCGGCATACTCTACTGGGACAGCGCGCGCGTTGGCGGCGGCAATAACGAGTCCGCTTCGTATGAGATCTTTACCGACTATGATGCCTTCTCGGCAAAGTTCGGCGGGGTCGTAAGGGGAGCCGGAGGCCGCTATACCGCTAAAAGCTTTGAAGAGAGCTTTGTTATTGCCGTGTACGTTACCGTTCCCACGGGCGGCTATACCGTTGGCCTTAATCGCGGCGTCATTGAAAACGGCACGGCCGAGCTTGATATCAGTCAGGAAGCCCCCGCCGCGGGTACCGTGGTGACTCAGGCGTTCGAGACCCATTGTGTGCTTGTCGCTGTCAGCAGCAAAGTTCAATCCGAAGATCTTGCGGTCAAGATCCTCGTTAACGGTGTTGAGCAGACAAACGTAACGGTCGGCTGAGTTTGTTCCCTTTTTTACAATATCTTTACACAAAAAGGGGTTGAAAAGTTCAGCGCCGCATGATATAATATATCCACAAAAGAAAGCAGCGGGGGTCAGTTCCCCCGCAGAGCACTTAAATCCGCGCTCACGGGCGCGAAGGAAAGGAGCAATAAATCATGCGTATTTCCATCACTGGCAAGAACATCGAGGTATCGGAGTACCTGCACGATCTGGCGGTAAAAAAGCTGGCAAAGCTTGACCGCTACTTCCCTGCGGATACCAACGCACAGGTCACTATGGCTGTAGAGAAGAACCGTCACATCGTTGAGGTGACCATTCCCTACACCGGCGGCATCATCCGCGGCGAGGAGGTCACGGGCGATATGTACGCCTCGATCGACAACGTGATCGCCAAGCTTGAGAGGCAGATAATCCGCCACAGGACCAAGCTTGAAAAGAACCTCAAGGCGGAGGCGTTTAACGAGCCCATGCCCGAGTACGTTGAGGATGAGGAGGACGGCCCCAGGATCGTTCGTACAAAGCGATTCTCTATAAAGCCGATGAGCGTTGACGAGGCTGTGCTTCAGATGGAGCTGCTCGGTCACTCGTTCTTCGTATTCCTCAATTCCGAGACGGAGGGCATCAACGTCCTCTATAAGAGGAAGGACGGCAACCTCGGCCTTATCGAACCCGAATAAATCGCATAGCTTTACCGGCCGCGGGGCTTGCCCCGCGGCCGTTCTTATTCTCCGCGTTTTCGCGGGGAACCCGGCACACCCGAAAGCCTTTCCTCCCGGCTAAGGACGGCTTGCTTACCTTCGTTCCCGAGGGCTCGGACGAATTCACCTTCTGCGGCACTACCTCAACGGAGGGCAGCGTGCTCGTCCGTGTCTGGGATCCGGATAAACCCATCGTGTTCGATTGAGCCCATCGGCCGCGATAAAATGAAGAAGCCCGCAAGCGGGCTGATAATGAATGAAGGAATAAAGGCGCTTCGCTGTTTTACGCGGGCGTCTTCATTCTTCGATCTCCCTCGTATACCTGCACTTAGGGTAATTGCCGCACCCGTAAAAGCGTTTGCCTGTATTCTCGCCGCGCTTTACCGTCCTCAATACCAGCTTGCCTCCGCAGCGCGGGCAGATAAGCTCCCCGCATGCTTCGGAGCAGCGCGCGGCCTCGGGCTTCTCCTTATCCGCCTCGTGCATCCGCGCCTTCCGATTTGCGTTCATTCTTCCGGAGGCTTCCAGAACGTCCTCAATGTGCTGCTGCTTTTCCTCCTCGGTCGCGTTTGCGTACGGCAGAAGCATGCTGTATACCGCCTCCGGATCGAGTTTTTTCTCCGTCTGCGCTTCGATTATATCCTGCACCACGTATTTCACCCGAGACCTGTTTATAACGTAAACGTCGGGCCGGGTCACGTTTATTTCCTTCAGCGTGCAGCGGTCCGAAAAAGCTATAATCGACCAGTATTTTCCTTCCCCTATCAGCTTTTTCAGGTTCTTTATATGCCCGATGTTCTGCTTTACGGGGTTATAAAAACGCTCCTTCACGGCCTGCCCTTGGCCGGGAAGGCATTGCGTCCAATTCTGCGAGTTCTCGTCGCCGAATATCCAGCCGCTGTAATTCTTGCTCTCGAAAACGAATATGCCATAGCCGGTTATCATAAGCACGTCGATCTCCGTAGTCCTGCCCTCCCCGGACGGTATGTACACGTTGAACAGGAACTTCGCGCCAAGGTCCTCATACCGCCTCAGGTTCCTGTATGTCATGTATTCCCCGAAGCTCCCGAGGTCGGCCCGCATGGCAAAAAACGGCTTTCCGGTCACCTTGAAATACTGCCCGCTTCTGTAATCGATCAGCGTGGCGACCGAAACTGCCAGAGCCGCCCCAAGTACTATAACTATCCAGTGCTTCAATAAAAACGATACGATCTGCTGCATTATTCCGCTCCTTTACATCCTCACCGCTTCATTCGCCGAAAGCAGGTATACGTAAGCCTCCCTGACGGGTATCCCCGTCAGCTTTTCAAGCGCAAGCTTATATAGCTCCAGCTGACGGCGGTAACGCTCCGCCACGGTCCGTGCGGTATGCCCGCCGTCCACGCGCGTGGTCTTGTGGTCCAAAAGCACCCATTCGCCGTTCTCTATGAAACAGCAGTCTATAACGCCCTGCAGCATGATCGGCTCGTCAGTGTCCGAGCCGATAAGCTCGCTTGCCGCGACCATCAGATCGAATTCGCGCTCGCGCTCGACCCGCTTTGACTGCAGCAGCCTTTTTCCCAATTCCGAAGCGAAGAAATCGACTATCGCGCCTATGCGGACAAGCCCCGCTTCGCGCTCGGTAAAGAGGCCGCGCCACGTCAGTTCGTCAAGCTCCCTTTTCACGCTCTCGGCCGTGTGCGGCGCTATCGACACCAGCTGCAGCAGCCTGTGCGTCAGCGTACCTATCTCCGCGCCCGTGGGCGCACCGCCGTCCTCCATAAAGCGCGGCCGTACGGAGACCTCCGCCGCGGCTTTAGTCAGCCCCGTGACCGAAAGCTTCGTGGGCAGCTTTGTTTCGGAGGCGTTCTTGTAGGTAAACTCAAAACGTTTCGCAAGCTCGCTGCTGTCGGCAAACGCCGCGTCCTGCAGGGCCGCTTCAAGCGCGTCGCCCGTAAGCCCGACCACGCCGCTCTCGGCGCCGGCAGCGTTCAACAGTTCAAGCTCTATTTTCTGCCCGGAGGGAAGCGTCAACGGCGTATCGAAGCCCCGTCCGAAGTATGCGCCGAGTATCCAGTCGGCGTAGGTATCCGCACGCATTATCTTAAGCGGCGTCAAGGGCTTGGCGCGCTTTTCCGCAAACGCGGCGGCGTTCTTGTGCGCGCCCAGCATTATCAGCTTCTCCTTGGCGCGGGTCATGGCCACATACAGCACACGCATCTCCTCGGCGTTCTGCCGCTGCTGCTCACGGTGAGAGATAGCCCTCTGCAGCATGGATTTGTTCCCCCGGTCGCCCGAAACGGAGCAAAGCCCTATCCCGAGCTCCGCGTCGAATACGCCCACGTCCGAGCGGAAACTGCGGTTGAACTGCTTTGTTATATTGCCGAGTATCACAACGGGGAACTCGAGTCCCTTGCTCTGGTGTATCGTCATTATGCGCACGGCGTCGGCAGCGGGGGAGGGGGCGCTTTTTTGAGAGGCCTTTGCCTTTGCCTCGTCAGCATAGCGCAGGAATCCCGAAAGCCCGCCTCTGCCTGCGGCAGAGTATGCGGCAATGGTCTGACACAGGCTGTCGAGCCCGCGTACTCTCGCCTCGCCCCCGCGCAAAGCGGAAACGTATGTGCGAAAGCCGGTTTCGTCAAGCAGATGCTCCGCAAACTCGCCCAATTCCGTCACGTTTGCCGCGGCTCGCCACCCGTCCACAGCGTCCAACAGCGCACGGCATTTTACCCCCCAGCCGGGCGCGCCGGGGTCGTCGGCGGCCCGGATCACGCGGTCCAGAATGTCGTCGCCCTCGTAGTCGGCTTTTATGTGTATAAGCTCCTCGTCGGTAAACGCAAATATGGGCGACCGCATTACGGCGGTAAGCGGTATGTCCTGCCTGCGGTTGTCGATCACTCGCAGCAGATCCAGAAACACGCGCACCTCCACGGCCTCGAAAAGCTCCGTTCCGGTGGAGGCCGCACAGGGGATGCCCGACCTTGTCAGCACGTTGACCCACTCGTCCGCTGCGCCCGCCGCAGAGCGCAGCAGCACGGTAAAGTCCGAGAATCGGTAGGGCCTTTCGCCCTCGGCGGTCATCAGCCGCTCGTCCTGCATTATCGCGTGTATGCGGGTCGCGGCGTATGCCGCCTGCAATGCGTCGGCGCCTTCGTCGCCATCATCCTCGTCGCTGTCCGAATATGGCCCAACGGGTTCTTCGTTGATTATCGCAAGCTCCACGCTTCCCAGGGGTCCGCCCTCCTCGGGGGCTGTGCCGGACTCCAGCGCGGCATTGTCCGAATAGTCTATCTCGCCCGCATCCCGCCCCAGCATCAGCTGTGAAAACAGCGCGTTTACGGCGTCAAGTACAGCCGCCTTGCTGCGGAAATTACAGTTAAGATCTATGCGTATACTGCCGCCGTCCCCGCGAAAGCTCGCGTATTTTTCAAGGAAGATCGACGGGTCCGCCTGGCGAAAACGGTAGATGGACTGCTTTACGTCGCCCACCATAAAGCGGTTCCCGCGTGATACCGCCTGAAGGATCGCCTCCTGAGCGGGGTTGATGTCCTGATATTCGTCAACGAATACCGCGCGGAAGCGGCGGCGGTACTCGTTTGCAATGTCCTCGTTCTTTAAGATCCGCAGCGTAAGCTGCTCCATATCGTTAAAGTCTATCAGCCCCTCCTCGGTTTTAAGCTCCGAGAACCTGTGCCAAAATTCGCCCGTCAGCCTGCGCAGGCACTTGACGGGGCCGGAGAGCGTTTTTGCCGCTTCGCGCTCCTCGGCCATGGTATGGCAGAACTGCTTTTTGAGTCTGTCAATGTGCTTTTTGAACTCCTCGCGGTATTTTTTGACGGGCTCCTTCTCGCTGTCGTCAACGCCGCGCGGCCACGAGAGCGAGTCGAGCTTAACGCCCGACAGCGCCTCGACCCATTTATCGTAATCGCGGTTCAGCGTAAGCCCGGTGATAAGGCTGATATCCCCCTGCAGCGCAGAGGCAAGCTTGCGGTATTCCTCGGGAGTTTCGGCTATCAGCGCACGCGCCGCCGCCGCAAAATGCTCAAGGTCGCTTATGCCTCCGTCCAGAAGCTCGTTCGAGATAAGCTCCGCAGCCGCTTCAAACCCCGTGGTGTAGCGCTCCGCCGCCTCGTCAAGCCATGCGTCCGGATCGGGCCGCGCTATTGCGAATTCGTACAGGCCGCGTATCGCGGACTCAAGGTTCGCATCGCTGCCAACGGCCTGCAGCAGCGCCTGAAAGTCGTCGTCCCTGACCTTTTCGTTGCGCAGGTATTCGGCCTCCAAAACGTCGTTCATGGCTTTTGCCGCGGCAAGCTCCGAGTCCAGCGCGGAAGCCACCTGCACGGCGGGGTCAAGCCCGGCCTCGTGATAGTTCCTGTGCAGTACCGAAAGGCAAAACCTGTGCAGGGTCGATATGTTTGCGTTGTCGCAGGCGGAGGCTGCACGGCGCAGCTCATACGCGCGGTCGGAGTCGCCGCGACTTGCGGCCTCGTCCGCAAGAGAAGAGAGCCTTGCTCCTATGCGCTCCTTCATCTCGGCGGCGGCGGCCTTGGTAAAGGTCACCACAAGCAGCTCCTCCGGGCTGCATCCCTCATAGATAAGCCGGGCGATACGCTCGGTCAGTACGGCGGTTTTGCCCGCGCCTGCGGCGGCGGACACCAAAAGCTCGCCCTCCTCGTGTATCGCATCGTACTGTCTTGCGGTCCAGGTCCTTGACATAAATCACCTCTGAAACGGTATTATCATGATATTTTATCACGCCGGGGGCTTGCAAGCAATATGCCCTGCGTGATAAAATAGGGTCACAAGCATTGAAGGGTGGTTTATAATGACTGCTGTTATTATAACTGTTATAGTTTTTGCGATAGGGGCGGATCAGGTCACGAAGGCGCTGCTTTCAAAGGGCGCGATGCAGTTCATACCCGGCTTCATCCGCTTTGAGCCCGTCCGCAACGAGGGCATGGCGTGGGGCCTTATGAACGGCGTAAGCTGGTTCGTTTCCGCCGTATCGGTGGTCACCGTTATAATACTTGCGGTGTTAATATGGGTGCTCATAAAGCACCGCCGCAAAATGCACCCCGCCATATCGCTCGGCTTTGCCATGGTCATAGGCGGCGCCGCGGGCAACCTTATCGACCGCATCGCGCTGGGCTACGTGCGCGACTTCATCTGTACCGAGTTTATCAGCTTCCCCGTGTTCAACGTGGCGGATATCTTCGTTACCGTTGGAGCGCTGCTTTTGGGGTTCATGTTCATATTTACAAAGAGCGGGCACGCGCTGTTTGCCGCCGTGTTCCCTGACGAAAAGCACGGGGGCGGGGAGGCCGAGTAATTGACCTTTGCGGGTGAAATAACGGATACGCTCGAATTCGAGGTCGGTCCCGAGGCGGAGGGCCAAAGGCTCGATTCCTTCGCGGCTTCCGCAAGCGGCCTTTCGCGCAGCGCGGTGCAGCGGCTGATACTCTGCGGCGACGTCACGCTGAACGGGCTTGAAACGCAGGCAAAGGCCAGGGTAAAGGCGGGCGACGTCGTTGCCGTCACGCCTCCGCCCCCCGCTATAACCGACGTCGTTGCGCAGGACATACCGCTTGATATCGTTTATCAGGACGCCGATATTGCCGTTATAAACAAGCCCAAGGGCATGGTGGTGCATCCTGCGGCGGGCAACCCCGACGGCACGCTGGTCAACGCCATACTCTTCCATATAAAGGACCTTTCGGGCGTGGGCGGTGAGCTGCGCCCCGGCATCGTCCACAGGATCGACCGCATGACGAGCGGGCTGCTGGTAGTCGCTAAGAACGACGCCGCGCACGTTTCGCTTTCGGATCAGCTCAAGACCCATTCGGTCAGCCGCGTCTACTATGCCCTGTGCGAGGGGAACCTTAAAGAGGACAGCGGCACGGTAAATGCACCCATCGCGCGGCACAGGACGGACCGCAAGCGCATGGCGGTGGACCCGAAGGGCCGCAGCGCCGTAACGCATTGGCAGGTGCTGGAGCGATTCGGCTCCGTCACGTTCCTTCGCGTGGAGCTTGAAACGGGCCGTACGCACCAGATACGCGTGCACATGGCGCATATCAAGCACCCGCTCGTGGGCGACGAGGTCTACGGGCACGCACAGAACAGGCTCGGCGTGACGGGGCAGGCCCTGCACGCGGGCGAGCTGCGCCTGACGCACCCGCGCACCGGCGAGCTTATGCGCTTTACCGCGCCCCTGCCCGATGAATTCGAGCATGCGCTGCACATACTTCGCTCCGGCAAACGGCCGGGGGACCAATAACGCCAAGTACCTCCTTTATGTACGGCCGGAGTAGAGAGCCCGGCCTTGTACCGCAAAAACCGCTCCCATCAAGGGGCGGTTTTTGCATAGAGCATATTCGGTTTTTCGGCTTACAGGCCGAGGGACGCTTCGACGGACCTTAGCCGCTCCTCCATAAGCGGGCGGTCGTACTCCAAAAAGTACGGTTCAAGCAGGGGGTAAAGCTCAATAAACTTACGCGCGTCCGCAAATACTATATCGCAGCCGCGGTCGTCGTACACGCACAGCACACACTCGTTCTCAAACGACACAAGCCCAAGGTCGCAGTGATATCGGTCCTTCAGCTCCTCACCAATCAGCGCCGCGGCGTCTATCGGCGTACCGTCCGCATAGCACAGCATCCGTACCCGCCTTTCGCCGTCCTCGCCCGCGCGCACGCCGCGCACCGCCCTGTGGCGGTATTTAAGCTGCATCGTCAGCAAAAACCGCGTTTGCCAAATCACCTGACGCAGATATCCCGCGGATATCGACTCCGCCTCACCGGGGCTCTCCGCAAACTCGCGCTCCATCGCGGGGCCGGAATCCGTCAGGTCGTACAGCGGGTGGTTGAACACCGCCGCGTCCGGCCCGTCCGGAAACAGGAGCGATGCTATGCGGCCGGCCCGCTCCCGCGCGTTTTTCATGTATTCTTCGCCCCGGCCCACCCCGAGCGCGCACCTTAAAGCCAGCGCGTTATTATAGAAAAACGGCTGAAAGTACGGGGCGTCCGCATCCAAAAGCATCGCCTCAATTTTGCTCATATCCTTCATTAAACCAAGCCCTGCACGTCCATTATGACGTATTCGCCGCGCTTGGGTTCAAACCCAAGCGTCACAAGCTTGCCTACGTATTGGTGTAGCGGGTTTACCGAAAGCCTGCGCACGGTAAACACCCTTGAAGTGGTATAGGTGCGCTTTTTGCCGCCGCGGTCCACCTCGACCTCAAGCGCAAACAGCAGAAAGTAGCGGCTGTTGTCCACACCCTTGACAATGCCCTTGCCAACCGGCTCGTAGTCCGCGTTCCTGTAATGCAGCCAGTTTACAAGATGGTACACGGTCAAAGCCAACAGGAGTAGGTTCGGCAGTATAATGAAATAGCTCCCGCCATAATCAAACCCCACGTTATGCAGCAGAAGGAACGTCTCCGCGGCATACAGCAGCAGGAAAACGGCATAAACGATCAATAAATGAGAGTGATACCTCTCAGCCGTATTCTCAAATCTTTTCATTTGAACATATCCTTTCTGCGGGTTCCGCCCGCGCATATACCATACCGTTTTTCACGCGCGCCTGCCATCACCTGCGGGTAAAAACGAGGTAAAGTATATGTAAAGCGCCCCGCGTCATACCACGGGGGCGCAATTCGATCCGTATTCAGTCGGGGCAGGCTCGGTATCCTCCTCAAACTCGGTCACGAGCATCGGCTCAAACCCCAATGAGTCCGCCGAGCACAGCTCATAAAGCACGCCGTTCTTTTCGCCGCGCCAGCCCGCCTCCCACGAAAGTCCCCGTGCAGGTGCCCGTACAGCACGCGCGTAACGCCGAACTTCTCAAACAGGTCCGAAAACCCGGTCGGGTTCCCGCTGCGCAAAAGGGGCGGAAAGTGCATCATGGCGATAATGGGCTTGTTTTCCGCCGCTGCCCTGCGCTTTGCCTGAGCAAGCGACAGCCCCAGCCTGATCGTCTCGCGCTCATAGATCTTCCTGTCATCGGCTGAAAAATCCGGGCTTTCGGGAGTAAGCCACCCGCGTGAGCCTGCAATGACGCATGGCCCGATGTCCACGCAGTCGTTCTGCACCATGTACATACCGGGCGGAAGCTGCGCCCGCATCCTTGTAAGCGAGCCCCACCAATAATCGTGGTTGCCGCGCAGCAGCACCTTCTTCCCGGGGAGCGACGCCAGCTCCGTAAGGTCGGGCAGGGCCTCGGCCCAGTGCATGGCCCAGGATATGTCGCCGGGGATCAGCACCGCGTCGCCCGGACCCACCTTGCTTTTCCACGAGCCGAATATGCGGCCCACGTGGCCCGCCCAGTTGGCGCCGAATACGTCCATGGGCTTGCCTGCGCCGCCGTCCATGTGCAGATCGGCTATGGCAAAAAGCTTCATATTGTTTGGTTTTGCGGGCGGGGGAGGGGATTACCTGCGCTTCTTCCTTGCGGGGGTCATGCCTTCGTCTATTTCGCTCTCCTCGTCCAGCGGCTCGTCCTCCTCCTCGGAGAGCATTTCAAGCGACAGGCCGTCGGTAAATTCTATCTCGCCCTCTTCCTTTTCAGGGGGCTTCTTCCCGTCAAAATCGGGGTCAAGATCGCTCGAGATAGAACCCATCGGTATCTCCTCGTCGGGCAGCGAAACGTCTGCCACGCCGTCGACCTCGTCAAAGTCTATCGCGGCGTTCGACTTGCGCCTGTTCAGCTTTTGCTCGCGCAGGCTCTCGCGGTAGCACTCGGCGCATATCTCGCGCCCCTTCATTGCGGGATGCTCCCCGCACTCGATGCAAATGGACTCCTCTTCGGGGTCGTCCTCGAGCTTTGCCGACCGGCGGCAGACGTTGCACAGTTTTTCGTCATCCTTTATATAGTTAAGTTCACACCTGGGACATTTTTTCAGGCCCATACGATTCCTCCAACACAAAATGTAGGAGCCGCCCTTGCGGCTTTATCGTTACTTATTATGCGCATGTGACAGCTATATGTCAATAGGGTACGAAAAAAATTTATTCGGTCTCCTCGCCGGTCCCGGCGTTGGGATGCACGACGGCGTTGATCCTGTCCAAAAGCTCGCGCTTGCCGTCGCCCGTCTCCGACGAATACGCCACGGCGTAGGGCGGCGCACCCAAAGCCTTTGCGGCGGCGCAGGCGGCCTGCTTCCGTTTTGACTTGGCAAGCTTGTCGGCCTTTGTGGCGATAAGCGTATAGGGTATCCCGTAGTAAACTATGTAGCCGAACATCTGGCGGTCGTGCGCGGTGGGCTCGTGCCGTATGTCTATCAGCATATAGATATGGTTGACCCTGCCGGAGGCCAGATAATCCTCCATCAGCCTGCCCCATTTCTTCTGCTCCTCTTTGGGCGCGGCGGCATAACCGTAGCCCGGCAGATCGACAAGGTAAAACTCCTCGTTCAGCAGAAAAAAGTTTATGAGCTTTGTCTTGCCCGGAGTTGACGAGGTCTTTGCCAGCTTGTTCCTGCCGCAGAGCGAGTTTATCAGCGAAGACTTGCCCACGTTCGATTTGCCAACCACGGCTATTTCACAAGGCATGGGCTCGGGGTAATCGCTCCCCAAGCCCGCGCTCGTGATGAATCTTGCGTTTTTTATTGTAAAGTCCATATCAGTTCAGCTTCTGGTCGCCCTCGCGTATCCAGCCGATCTTTCGCAAAAGCTCGGATGCGCCAAACGCTATCGCGGCGGGCAGGATTATGTGCAGCAGCAGCACGCGCACGGTTATCGCAAGCCAGCCGTAGCCCTGCCCCAGCATAGTGATATATGTGCCTATCTGTCCGACGAACCCACAGGTGCCCATGCCGGCGTTTATGCCGGTGTTGAACATGGGCAGCAGGGTGGTGGAGACGGGCCCCAGTATCGCCGCGGCAAGCGTGGGAGGTATTAGTATCGCGGGCCGCTTCATAATGTTGGGCACCTGCAGCATTGAGGTGCCGACCCCCTGCGACACAAGGCCGCCCCAGCGGTTCTCGCGGAAGGAGGCCACGGCAAAACCCACCATCTGGCAGCAGCAGCCCACGGTCGCCGCGCCCGCGGCAAGCATAAGCCCCTCCTTGGTGGAGGCGTCCATCTGCTCGGTCAGTACGAACACCATCGAGCAGATCGCCGCGCTTGAAATGGGAGCGGTCAGTATCAGGCCTATCACGACGGAGATTATTATGCCCATCGGAACGGGACTCATGTAAGTCGCATGGCCTATCACGCCGCCAAGCCACCGCATGAACGCGCCGAGGGGCGCCCCAAGCAGGACGCCCACAAGACCGCCCGTCAGTATGGACACGGCGGGCACCACGAGTATGTCCACCTTGGTTTTGCCCGCGACAAGGTTCCCGAGCTCCGCGCCGACTATCGCGGCAACGTATGCGCCCACGGGGCCGGCTCCGCCTGCGCCGCTGGTGTAGCCCACGGCGCCCGTCACGGCGGCGGAGAATATCGCAAGCGGCGATACCTTCATCCCGTGCGCTATCGCAATGCCTACCGCAGCGCCGACGACGTGCCCGTTCTGCGCCACGGCGACTATCGCCTTTAAGAAGGAGACGACGTAATAGAGCAGGGACGCCCCGAAGCCCGCTTCGGAGAGCATCTGCTTGACGGCCTCGGGCGAGGGGCCTATCGCGGTTGCGTTCTCATACAGCTCCTTTATCGGCAGGGTCAGCAGAGTCGCTATCGCGCCGAATATCGTGCCGATAAGAAGCGTTGCAAACAGGCCCTTTGCCATTGCGCCCAGAGCGTCTATGAAGTAGCGGTTTGCATACCGCTTGACCCATGAGGTCTTTTTAGCTTCGGCTGCCATTTTATTTCTCCGGTTTATCCGAGGACTTATCCTTTTCGATATCGGCCAGCACCTCGTCCAGGGTGGGCTCGGAGCCGTCAAACTCAAACGCGGCGGAGCTGTTGGTGGGTCCTCCGGTGCGCGCGGTCTGCTGCGCCTTGTCGCGCTTGTTCTTGTCGGTCATCAGCGAGTTGATCACCGCCATGCCGATAAGCAGCACGAACGCAAGCCCAAGGCAGACGTAGCGCACTATGTTGATGCCGTCGATATAGCTGAAGCAAACGGTGGCGACGGCGGAGGCGATGAGCACCAGGCCGCAGACTATCGCCATAATGCGCATGATGCGCTTGAAGGAGGCCTTCTTCTCTTCCTTGATGAATTCGTCGGTAAAGAGCGAGCCGGTCCCGCGCAGTGCGCTTATGATCACGTAGCCGCCCAAAAAGGCAATGACAAGCTCCAGTATGCTGAAGTTAAAGCGGCTCACGGAAAAGTCGCCGGAGGCCTCGGCGCCGTCGGGCATTTCCACGGTCACCTTAAATGTCAGCGGGGTGTCGGAGGCTGCTATATGCACGGTGTTGCCGTCAAAGCTGACCTTGTCGCTATCGGACTCAACGGATTTGATTATCACCTTGCCGGGGTCGACGGTCTCGCGGCGCGAGGTGGAGTAGTACTTGAAGTTTATCGTGTATTCGTGCCCTATGTACAGGGGCGCGATCCCGCCGGAGCAGGCGGCAAGGCCGGAAATGCGCACGGGGTTGCCGTTTCCGTCAACGGTCTCGTAGGTCACCTGGTCGGCAACGGCGCTTGCGGGATCGGTCGCGGCAGGGGCCGCGGTCGCCTCGGCGGATGCGCCGTCGGTCTCGCCCGTGGTCGCGGATTCACCCGTGGTCGCGGTATCGCCCGTGGTCGCGGATTCGCCCGTGGTAGCGGATTCACCCGTGGTCGCGGTATCGCCCGCAGCTGCGGATTCGCCCGTGGTCGTTGTGTCGCCTTCGGAGGCGAACACGGCGGTGCAGAGCGCCAGCATCAGCGCAAGCACGGTCACGGCAAGGATGAGCTTCTTTAAGGTTTTCATATCGTTTCTCCTTTTCGGGATTTTATCAGATTTTTTTGAGCTTCGCGCCCTCGGGCGTGTCGACTATCATATAGCCTGCGGCTTTTACCTCGTCGCGTATCGCGTCGGCGGTCGCCCAGTCCCTGGCCTTTTTGGCCTCGGCGCGCTTTATGAGCAGGGCCTCAAGGTGAGAGGTATCGCCCTCTTCCTCCTCCTGCTCCACGGGTGCGTCGAGCAGCCCCAGCGACAGCACGGAGTCGAAGTTTGCGATGGCCGCGAGCTTCGTCTTGGGGTCGAGGTCGGCCTTCAGCAGGTCGTAAAGCAGCGTCAATCCCATCGAGGTGTTAAGGTCGTTGCCGACGGTCTCTATAAACTCGTTCGTCAGCCTTGCGGTCTCGTCGGCGTCCGCTTCGCCGGCGTACTCCTTTGCCGCCTTTCTGACGGAGGCGACCCTCGACAAAAGCTTGTCGTATGCGGCGGCGGCGTTGTCCAGCGACTCGTACGAGAAGACGAGCTGCTTCATATAGTGGCTCTGCAGGCAGAACAGGCGGTACGCAAGCGGCTTATACCCGCGCTCCTCCAGAACGGACACGGTCAGTATGCCGCCCTTCGACTTGCTCATCTTGCCGGACTTGTCGTTAAGATGGCGGGGGTGGAACCAGTATTTGCACCATTCGTGGCCTATCGCGGCCTCTGATTGAGCTATCTCGTTGGTGTGGTGGGGGAATATGTTGTCAACGCCGCCTGCGTGGATATCCAGGTATTCGCCCAGGTATTTAAGGCTTATCGCCGAGCACTCAATATGCCAGCCGGGATAGCCGAACCCCCAAGGGGAATCCCAACGGAGCTCCTGCTCGCCGAACTTGGAGGTGGTGAACCACAGCACAAAGTCCGAGCGGTTCCTTTTGTTTGCGTCCTCGGTAACGTCGTCGCGCACGCCCACCATCAGATCCTCGGCGGAGTGGCCGGAAAGGCGGTAATAATCCTTGGCCTTGGAGGTGTCAAAGTACACGTTCCCGCCGGAAGTATAGGCATAGCCCTTTTCAAACAGCACGGAGATGAGCTTTATGAAATCGTCTATGCAGCTCGTTGCGGGCACTACGATCTCGGGACGCTTTATGTTGAGCTTTTCGCAGTCGGCAAAGAAGGCGTCGGTATAGAACTTCGCTATCTCCATTGCGGTCTTGCCCTCGCGCTTTGCGCCGGCCAGCATCTTGTCCTCGCCGGTGTCGGCGTCGCTCGTCAAATGCCCCACATCCGTAATGTTCATAGCCCGCTTTACCTCGTACCCGGCAAGGCGGAACAGCTTTTCAAGCACGTCCTCCATGATGTAGGTGCGAAGGTTGCCTATGTGCGCATAGTGGTAAACGGTGGGGCCGCAGGTGTACATGCGTATCTTCCCCGCTTCGTGGGGAACTATTGGCCCTACGGCGCGAGTCTCGGTATTGTAAAGGTTCAGGGTCAGCATATTCTTCTCCTCCGTCAGATATCAATCAGGTCTGTAAACTCGCTCGTTACTCCGAGCGCGTGTATTATCGTTATCGCGTCGCGCGGGGGCTCCTCGTCGGGGGCCACGGGGTACAGGCCGTAGTCCATAAAGTCTGCAAGCGAACCGGTCCCCGTTGCGACCTTGGCGCGTATCGCGGCGGGGTCGGCGTTCCTCAGACCCGCCACCTGATAGTGCCTTGACGCAAGCCGCGCAATGCCGTCAAAATGAGTGGCGACCACGGCGTAACAGCCCTTCCGCCTGTTAAAGAGCCGCACCGCCGCCCTTACGAGCGCCGCGCCCTCGTGCGGGTTGGTGCCGCGCGCAAACTCGTCCAAAAGCACCAGCGAGCGCATACCGTCCGTTTCCTTTAATATGGTGTCGAACGCACGCATCTCCCCGCCAAAGCTGGAAAGCCCGCTCAAAGCGTCCTCGCGGTCCTCGCTCAAAAGGGCGATGTTTTCGATAAACGGCAGCTCAGCCGCCTCTGCAAACACCGCAAACCCGCACATGGCAAGCTGCACGTTCAGCGCAAGCGTTTTTATGGCTATCGACTTGCCGCCCATACTGGCGCCGGTTATCACGGTCGAGCCCTCGTCAAGCTCCAGCGAAACGGGCACGAACCCGCGTCCTTTCCCGGCAAGCGCCGCGGCAAACTTGGGGTTGGTCATGCCGCGCATATCAAACCTTGTGCCGCCCACCTTGGGCATCGCCGCGCCAAGCCTCACCGCAAGCCGCGCCTTTGCAAGCGCGTAATCGAGCTTTCCTATGCTCACGGCGTTTTCAAGCAGCGGGGGAGCATAGGCTTTAAGCCCGGCGCAGAGCCTGCCCCGCGCCTCCTGCTCTGCGTCCTCCTGCTCGGCGGCAAGCCGGGTGCGCAGCGCGCTCAGCTCATCCGTAAGCCCATCGCGCTTTATTTGCTCGTCAACGGCGCGCCTCTCACGCCGTATCCGCGCAAGCTCCGGGTGGAACCTGTCCGAAACGTAGAATGACGGCGAGCGCGTCCCGTCCGGGTCGATCATATCCAGCGCCCCCGGCAAAGCGGTTATTTTTATCCCCGAAAGCCCTTTGCAAAGCTCTTCCGCCGCCGGCGCGATAAGCTCCAGCTGCAGCAGGAACCGCTTGACCTCAAACAGCTCCACTTCGTTCAAAGTGCGGCATTCAAGCCCCTCTATCGAGCGTCGGATATCTTTCACGGGCATCAAAAGCCGCATCAGCGCGTTGACCCTGTCGGTGCTGCCGTGAACGGCCTCGATGAGCTTTTGCACATTCTCCTGCTCGGCGTAAAGCTCGTTCTCCTCCCCGCGCGAGTAATAATGCGGGCGGCGGCTCAGCTCCTCCCCGTAGGGCGTCATCAGCTCCATGCTGTCCAGGCAGAACCTGAACCCTATATCGAAAAGCGTGTTGTTATCAAGCATTGTCGTTTGCCTCAACGTTTATCACGGGCACGCGCACGCCGTTTCTTTCAAGCGCGCGGCAGACCTTTTCAAAAAACTCATCCGCCCCGTAGTGCAGCCCGTAGGCCGAAAACGGGTTTACGGTAACGCAGCAAAGCCGCGTACCCTTCATCACGCCTACCCCGGCGCAGGTCCTCAAAAGCCTTTCAAACGAAGCCTGCTTCAGAAGCAGCCGCGAGGCGTCCTCGGCAAGCACGCGGGCGTTTTTTATATGCTTTCCGACCTGCACGAGCTGCGCCGCGATGGAGTCCGTAACGGCCCCCCGCACGAGTATCCTCTCAGCACCGCCCTTTATAAAGGGTAAGAGCCCCAAAGCCGCCTCGCTTTCAAAGCGTTCCCCGCCTCGCACGGCGGTAAACCTCAGCTCTCCCGGGGACCCGGCCTCCTCCGCAAGCGAGAACAGCCGCGCGGTGTACGCGGTATCCGCCGCGGTCTTGTCGACCGAGGGGTCGTACGAGGCCCCGCTCGACAGCACCGCCCCGTCGCACAGCGCGGGAGTGCCCAGCGACTTGCGGCTTATCGCGCCGTCTATCATCACCCGGTCGGCGACAAACGCCAAAAGCCCGTCGCGGATCAGCTTCTGATGCTCTGTGATGGACGCGCCGCCAAGCTGAACATAGCCCGAAGTCATGGCCCTGACAAACACTATCCGCCCCAGCGGGGTGGTAAGGCCGCTTACTTCAAGTATCTCCTGCGAGATATCGCCCAGCTTCAAAAGCTGTTCGGCGGTTGCGATAAGCGCGCCGCGGCTGACGAATATCTCGGGCTTTTTCGTATTGGTCACAAGGTCGCTCCGTTCGCCGTCGCGTCCGATGGAGGTCAAGCCTATCGTTTGCCCGTGCGCTTCGCACTCGCGTATGAGCCGATTCAGCACGGTCGTCTTGCCGGCGTTCTTGCACATGCCTATGACGGATACGGTCCGTATCCCGTTCATCAGTTCAAAAAGCATTGACCATAAACCTCCACTTTGTATTGTAACACATCAGGGCCGCCTTTTCAATCCCGCAATGCACCCAAAACCCGCTTCGGCCGCCATGGGCGGCCGAAGCGGCTGAAAGAGCGCAGAGGGCTTATCGGCAAGTTTCCGAAAGCCGTTTTGAGTACCGTTTCTTGCTCATTTATATCCACATCGCGGCTGTACGGCGAATGTGGAAAACCTGTGTTTTCGGCTTGTATTCAGCCGTTTTTCTGTGGAAAAGCCTGTGGAAACTGTGGAGAAAGGGCCGTTTTCGGAACTTTTCGACCAAGAAAACTCTTGTTCGACATCCCCACGGCAGATGAAAATTGATTTCAGCTTTCGCCCTCAAGGGCACCGCCAATGCGCTTATACCGCATCGCTGCCGCCGAAAAAAACACAATGCAACCGCTGGTTGCGGACAAAAACCCGCTTTGCAAACCATAATTGCTTGTAAACGCCTTCCGCCTGCGGTATCATCGATTCAACAACCGAAAGGAGCAGTGCAATGAATATCGAAATAGCAAACAGGCTTGTGGAGCTTCGCAAGCAGAAGGGACTCTCTCAGGAGGAGCTTGCCGACAAGCTCGGCATCTCCCGCCTGGCCGTCAGCAAGTGGGAGCGCGCGGAGGCGGGCCCCGACGTGGATAACGCCATACGCCTCAGCCGTCTTTACGGCGTGAGCCTTGACGAGCTGTTCGGCAACAAGCCGGATTACGAACGTGCGATAGAGGCCCTGCGTCTTCAGCAGGAGGCCGCGGAAGGGGCGGAGGATGCGCCGGAGCCCAGCTCCGCAGACGCATTCGGTCCCGCGCAGGAGGAGCCCGACGGGTCAGCGAGCGTGCCTCCCCACGTCCCCGATGAGGGCGGCGAGAGCTATTGCGGCATAGACAGCCTCATACTTGACGGCGTGCGCGCCAACGTGCGCATCGGCAGGTCTGCCGACGGCGCGGTGCATATCAAAACGGAAGGCCCCGAGGAGGAGCGCCGCAGGTGCAGGGTAAGCATAGCCGGGTCCCGCATGACGGTGGTGACGGAGCAGAAAAAGCATCTGTTCTTCGGCTTCGGCGGGCAGACAAGGCTGCGCATCGCGCTGTCCGTACCCGACGGCTTCGGGCTTATCCGGGCAAAACTGTCCGGCGGCGACGTGGCGTTTGCCGGGGCGCGCGTCGGCGTGATCGACGTCACGACGGGCGGCGGCGACGTAAGCGCGGAGCGCGTCACGGCGGAGACAGCCGACGTCACGACGGGCGGCGGCGACATCAGCATAGCCGATTCGTCGGCGGGCAGAGCCTCTGCCAAGACGGGAGGCGGCGATATAGCGATCGTCCGCACAGAGGTCAAAGGCGGGCTTATGCTTGTGACCGGCGGCGGTGATATAAAGGCCGGCGGTAAGGCGGGAGAGCTGACCCTGCGCACGGGCGGCGGCGACGTAAACGCCGAGATGAGCGCCTCATCCGCAGACGCCAAGACGGGCGGCGGCGATTTGAAGCTCGCGCTCGTCGGTGCGCAGTCCGTCATCGCAAGGACGGGCGGTGGAGAGATAGGTATAAGGCTTGCCGGCGTTTCGGGCCTTGCCTGCGACGCCGCCTCCATGGGCGGCAGATCGCGTCTTGTTTGGCAGGGCGAACAGATCGCATCCGGCCGCAGCATCACTCTTCACACGGGCGACGGCTCCGCCCGGGTCGACGCCAAATCCGGAGGCGGCGATATCACGATAAATGCCGAATAACGCAAAACCCTGTTGCCCCCGGCTTTGCCGGGGGCTTTGTTATGCCCTCCGGGGTCATAAAACGGCCTGCGCATGCGACCCCCCGACGGGATGAGCCCGGGTCCGGCTGACTTTTATTTTTTTTTGCAAAAAACCGTTGACAGCTCAAATACGCTTGTGCTATAATATTTATGCCAAAGCGATTTGCTTTGGTGGTCCCACCTTGCGTTTGTATTTGAT
>JAFYHI010000047.1 GCA_017539215.1 Clostridia bacterium
CATCAACAGCTCCATAATCGACAAGAAGGCCACCCGCACGGATATCGACGTCTATTACGTTCCCTGCAACGAGATCGCCGATTCTTTGAACAACCCCAAGGTAGGCAACATGGCAATGCTCGGCGCTTACCTCGAGGCGACCAAGGCCGTCGATTCCAAGAGCGTCATCGACGCGCTGCTCTATAAGCTGGGCGAGAAGAAGGCTCACCTCATTCCCCTGAATGAGCAGGCCATCGAGCTCGGCAAGCAGTCCGTAAGGGACCAGGTCAAGTAAGACCTCGCTGAACGAAAAGCTCCTCCCGAAAAAAAACGGGAGGAGCCTTTTTGATTGCATCTGCACCAGCGGGGACGGTTCTTTTTGGTGCAGCATAATTTGCCGTTCGCAGAAGCAGCTGTTATTTTGCACCAAAAAGAACCGTCCCCGCTGGTGCACATTGACAAAGTGCCCTTCCGATGATAGTATTGTTTTATGATCGGCGCAGGAGGTTGCAGTATGAGCAGGCACGCAAGGCAGGTAAACGACACCGGGTATTATCACGTTATCGTTCGGGGGATCGGCAGACAGCTCCTTTTTGAGGATGTGCCGGATTACAGATACTATCTTCTCCTGCTCGAACGCTACTCAAATGAAACCGACGTAACGATATGCGCATACTGCTTGATGGAAAACCACGTTCACCTTCTCGTGCGCGACGTCAAAGGCGGACTCCCTCTGTTTATGAAAAAGATGGGGGTCAGCTATGCTGCCTATTTCAATAAAAAGTATGATCGTACGGGGCATCTGTTTCAGGACAGATATCTCAGTGAATCAGTTGCCGATGACGCATATTTCCTTACGGTAAATCGCTATATTTTGAAAAATCCGCAGGAGGCGGGGATATGCAGGTATTCCGATTACCCTTGGAGCAGCTACAGGCTGTTTGACAATAAGGCTTCGTTCGTTGATACCGCTCTGCTTTCGTCTATGCTTGGCGGATATGAACGCTACGATGAGTTCCTTTCCGAGGATTCTTCCGATATCTGCATGGAATACTATCCTTCAAAGCTGTCCGACGAGCGCGCCAAGGAGATCATTAAAAAGAAGCTTGGCGCAGAAAGCGGCGTCATATTGCAAAAATACGATCGAAAAGCAAGAGATGCGGCTGTTGCGGAACTAAGCAAAGCCGGACTTAGCGAAAGACAGATCGAGCGCCTGACGGGGATAAGCAGAAGGATCATCCACGAGGTCCTTTGGTAATTTGCACCACCGGGGACGGTTCTTTTTGGTGCAAATCAATGAGCACTCACGGATCCGCCAAATGTCTGCACCAAAAAGAACCGTCCCCGTTGGTGCACAAAAAAGCGCCCTTCCCCCGCGGGGAAGGGCGCGATCGCTTTAACGGGATATTAACCGAAGGCTATATCGAGGCCCATCATAAGTATGAACCCGAGCGCAAAGCAGACCGTGCCGAAATTGGTGTGGTCGCCCTTTGCCATTTCGGGGACGAGTTCCTCGACAACGACGTAGAACATTGCGCCCGCGGCAAAGGCCAGAAGGTAGGGCATTATGGGCAAAAAGAGCGAGGCGGCAAACGCCGTCATCAGCGCCCCGACGGGCTCTATCACGCCCGAAAGCATGCCGAGCAGGAAGGTCTTGCCCTTGGGCATGCCCTCAGCCCGCAGCGGCATGGAAACGACCGCGCCCTCCGGGAAGTTCTGCAGCGCAATGCCGATGGACAGAACGAGCGCGCTGGCCAGGGTGATCTCGCTCTTGCCGTAGAGCCATCCCGCGAACACTATGCCCACGACCATGCCCTCGGGCAGGTTGTGGAGCGTGACAGCCAGAAAGAGCTTTGTCGTGCGCTTGAGCCCGGTGCGCGGGCCCTCCTCGCTTTTGTCGAGGTGAACGTGCGGCACGAGCAGATCCAGCACCAGCAGGAAGAGCATCCCCGCAAGGAAGCCTATGCCCACGGGCAGGAAGGCGAGCTTGCCCATAGCCTTCGTCTGGTCGAGCGCCGGCACGATAAGGCTGAAGAAGGACGCGGCCACCATTATGCCGCCCGCAAAGCCCGCAAGCGCACGGCTGAGCCGCTCGCTCATTTCGTTTTTCAAAAAGAAAACGCACGCTGCGCCAAGAGTAGTGCCAAGCAGCGGGATAAAAAGACCCGCGGCGACCTTAAGCCACATATGTCCCTCCTGTATTACGGGGCCGCGCCCCGAATAGGTACCCGTGCATAATAGCACATACGACGCGCCTATTCAACCGTATTTGAAAAGATATTTTCCGCAAACCGCAAACCGCAAACCGAAGGCCCCGGGGCGAGCCCGGGGCCCTGTCAGGTCAGGCGGTCAGTTTACAGACCCATTGAGATGCGCATCAGCAGCAGCGCGTCGGCGGAGTTTACAACGCCGTTTCCGTCGGCGTCGCACAGGAGCAGGTTGGCGTCGGAGATGAGGTCATGATTGCCCATTGCATAGCGCATTATAAGCAGCGCATCCGCGGAGTTGACGACGCCGTTTCCGTCGGCGTCGCCGGGCGTGCCTGTGCCGGAGGTATAAACGGTATAGACGTCGGTATTCTCAACAATGCAGCTGAAATCCTTGTCCCAGCCTACAAAGGTGTAGCCTTCGTGTTCCGGCGCCTCGGGCGCGGTGGCAGAGCCCTGGTACTGAACATACTGTGTATTGAGCTTCGTTCCGGTGATGCTGTCATAGAAGCGCACACGGAAGGAGCGGATATTGTAGTTGGCGACTATGGTGGTGGGGCCGAGCACCACGGGCGGGGTAGCGGGGCTCCAATAAGAGAACGCATAGCCGGGCACCTCGGGCGGGGTGGGATAGGTGGGAGTATAACCGGCATGCACGGACTGGACCTCGATGACCTCGTTCGTCACGCCGTTCACGAATGTGACGTCATAATAGTTGTCGGAATAGTAGCCGAGCCAACGGCCGATCTTGGTGGTCAGGCCCTGATAGTCGGTGCCGCCGGCGATGAAGTCGATAACGGTACCCTCGCTGTTGACGATGAAGGTCTGCGGCAGGAAGCCGTTGAGCCATACAAGGTTATGCAGCACGGAGTCGGGGATGACGTTGGGATAGGTGTAGTGGTTGGCAACAAGGTAGTTGTAGTCGGAGAGCATGGTGCCGCCGATCATGGTGTCGCAGGAACCCACGATGAGCACTTCGCCGTCATCGCCGTACTGATCGTACAACTGCTGGAAGTAGGGCATCTCGGCACGGCAGGGGCCGCACTGCGAATCCCACGCGTTGATGACCGTAAGGGTGTGTGCGGCAAAGGTGTCCGCGTTGATGAACTGGGTGGTAGAGGGAGCGCCGCCCGCGGTGATGTACGGCGCGTTCATATCCGCAAGGCTGCGGCCGACGGGGTCGACGTCCCTGGTCTCGGACCTGTCCGCCGCGCCTGCGGGCAGGCAAACGGCCAGCATCAGGACCGCCATAAGAACGGCAAGGATCTTTTTCATTGTTTTTTCCTCCTGTCAAAATTGAGCAAGGCTCATTTTCATATACATTATATCATCCATCCCTTCCATCTTCAATCACTCTTTTAAAAAAATTTAAAGGATTTCCCCAGGCGTCCGCGGGCCGCCCCCGAAACGACAAGTTTTTCTTTACTATTCACAGCCCCTTATGGTATAATTGAATTTAGCTTTGAGAATCGAAGGGCTGTGTGATGTTAACTACTCTGCTTAACTCCCTCGCGGCGGTGGCTATAGTCATGTGCATTGTGGCCGTGGGGTACCTTTTTGCCCGCAAGGGCTATATCACCCGGGCGCACAAGAGCCTGATGACGAAGCTCATCATAAACGCCGGCATGCCAGCGCTTGTTATGAGCAATATCCTGGGCTCGCTGGACCTTGACTCCATGGGGGACCCCTTAAAGCTCGTCGGCATACCCGTGCTTTCCATGGCGACGACGCTTGCGATAGGGCTGCTTCTTGCAAAGCTTTTAAAGCCCTCGCCCGTAAGGCGCGGCGGGTTCATCGTGATGTGCGCGTTCTCAAACTCGGTGTTCGTCGGGCTGCCCATGAACACCGGCCTTTTCGGCGACGCGGCCGTGCCCTACGTTATGATCTTCTACATGGTAAACACCACCTTCTTCTGGACGGTGGGCAACTACCTTATCAACAGGAGCGGCGAGGCGGGCCGCGGCGAACACGGCAAAACGAGCCTTGCTGCAAGCCTTAAAAAGCTTCTTTCCCCGCCCCTTATCGCGCTGATGATAGCGATACCGCTTTTGATACTGGAGTACGAGCTTTCGAAAAACGCCGCGTTCATGCAGGGTTTTTCAAGTTGGGGCGGGTACGGGTACGTAACGCTCGTGCAGCGCTCGTTCGTCAAAATGTGCGGCTATGTCGGCAATATCGTCACTCCGCTTGCGCTTTTGTACATAGGCTCCGCGCTTTACGAATACGGGTTCAAATCGCTCCGCCCCGATAAGCACATGTTTGCCGCCATCGCCGTGCGCTTCATTGTCGCCCCCGCCGTAATGCTGCTCTTATGCAAGGCGCTCGGTCTTGGCGGGGTCGGCTCGGGCGTTTTCGTGATAGAGGCCGCAATGCCCGTTATGACTCAGGCGGTGGTGCTTGCCGCCTCCTGCGATGCGGACGAGAGTTTTGTTGCCGCCGGCATGTGCCTGACAACGCTCGGCTGCTTTGTGCTCGTGCCCGTGCTGATGCTCATCATGCAGGCAGTCGGCCTAATATAACAGCAAATAACCGAAAGGATAACCTATATGAAAGTACGTACAAGATTCGCGCCCTCTCCCACGGGGTTCATGCACGTTGGCAACCTGCGCACCGCGCTTTACGCCTGGCTTTGGGCCAAAAAGAACAACGGCGTGTTCATGCTGCGCATTGAAGACACCGACCGGGCCCGTTTTGTGGAGGGCGCGGAGGAAATGGTCTACAAGACCCTGCGCACCGCCGGCCTCATTTGGGACGAGGGCCCCGACGTAGGCGGAGATTACGGCCCCTACGTTCAGTCGCAGCGCAAGGACATGTACCTGCCCTATGCAAAACAGCTTGTTGAAAGCGGCCACGCATACTACTGCTTCTGCACCAAGGAGGAGCTTGACGAGCGCAGAGCCGCTGTCGAGGCCGAGGGCGGCACGTTCAAGTACGACAAGCACTGCCTTGGCATCTCAAAGGAGGAGGCCGAGCGCAGGATCGCCGCGGGCGAGCCCTACGTTATCCGCCAGAACGTGCCGCAGAGCGGCAAGGCGGATTTTGACGACGCCATTTTCGGGCATATCGAGGTGGATTGCTCCGAGCTGGACGACATGATACTGATAAAGGCCGACGGCATGCCCACCTATAACTTTGCCAACGTTATAGACGACCATACCATGGGCGTGACGCACGTGCTTCGCGGCATGGAGTACCTTTCCTCCACACCCAAGTACAATCTGCTGTACGACGCCTTCGGCTGGGAAAAGCCCACCTACGTCCACCTTACCACCATTATGCGCGACGCCACGCACAAGCTTTCAAAGCGCGACGGCGACGCCACCTTTGAGGACCTTATAAACCTGGGCTACCTGCCCGAGGCCATAATCAACTACCTTGCGCTGGTGGGCTGGAGCCCCGGCGACGAGCGCGAGTTCTTTACCCTGAAGGAGCTGACCGAGGCGTTCAGCCTTGAGGGGCTTTCGAAGTCCCCCGCCATTTTCGACCACAACAAGCTGCGCTGGATGAACGCCGAATACGTCCGCCGCATGGAGGGCCCGGCCTACTTTGAAAAGGCCCTGCCGTGGCTTGTAAAGGCCGGCGTGGGCGAGCTGGCGCAAAAGCCCGAAAACGCGGAGATCTTCACCCGCATACTGCAGCCCAGGACCGAGATATTCTCGGACATAGCGGGGGTAGTCGACTTTTTGGCGCAGCTTGACGAGGGTTACTCCACAGAGCTTTTCACCAACAAAAAGTCCAAGACAAACTCAGAGGTCTCAAAGGCCGTGCTCGAGGCCGTGATACCCATGCTCGAGGCCCTGCCCGAGTGGACCGAGGCCGCCCTTCACGACGCGCTCATCTCTTTTGCGGCCGAAAAGGGCATGAAGAACGGCACCCTGCTCTGGCCCGTCAGGATAGCCATGAGCGGCAGGACCGTGACCCCCGGCGGCGCGATAGAGATCGCCGCGCTTCTGGGCCGGGACGAGACGCTCAGGCGTCTGCGTCTGGGGCTTGAAAAGCTCTCGTAAAGGGGGATATTGTGGAAAAGGCCCCTAAAGAAAACAAAATGGGCGTAATGCCCGTAGGCAAGCTGATGTTCTCCATGTCCCTGCCCATGGTCATATCCATGCTGGTGCAGGCCCTTTACAACGTGGTCGACAGCATATTCGTCTCACGCATAGACGAGAACGGCGAGGCGCTGACCGCCGTGGGCCTTGCCTACCCCATACAGCTTTTGATGCTTGCGGTGGCGATAGGCACCGCCGTGGGCATGAACTCGCTTATGAGCAGGCGCCTTGGCGAAAAACGCTTTGACGAGGCCAACTCCGCCGCGTCGAACGGGCTGTTTCTTGAGCTCGTTTCGGCGCTGGTGTTCCTCGTACTCGGGCTTACCGTCATAGGGCCGTTCTTCCACATCTTCACGGACAAGCCCGAGCTTTACTCGCTCGGCGTCAAATACCTGCGCATCTGCATGCTGTTCGGGGTCGGCCTTTTTATCCATCTCGGATTTGACAGGATACTGCAGTCCATGGGCAAGACCGTGCTTTCAATGGTCGCTCAGCTTGCGGGCGCCATAGTCAACATCGTGTTCGACCCGCTGCTTATATTCGGCCTTCTGGGCTTCCCCAGGCTCGGCATTGCGGGCGCGGCGATAGCCACCGTAATGGGCCAATGGGTGAGCATGGTCATCGCCATGCTGCTTGTCATACGCGGCGAGCACGAGATAAAGGTGAGCTTTCGCGGGTTCCGCCCGAACGGCGAATCCATAAAGGAGATCTACCGCGTCGGTCTGCCTTCCATAATAATGCAGGGCATAGGCTCCGTTATGAACACGGGCATGAACTTTGTGCTGTCCCGCCTTATAACCGACGAGATGGGCGTTGCGGTCATGAGCATCTACTATAAGATGCAGTCGATAATCTTTATGCCGCTGTTCGGCATAACCAATGCGTCCATGTCCATAATCGCCTTCAATTTCGGCGCAAAAAACTACCGCCGTCTGATGGGCACCTGGAAGCGCACTCTTGTCGTTTGCGTGCTTATAATGCTGTTCGGGCTGATAATGTTCCAGCTTTTCCCGGCGCAGATAGTGCACGTGTTCGACGAGAAGGGCACGCTTTCCGACGCGGGCATCAGGGCGTTCCGCACGATTTCGCTGCACTTCCCCATCGCCGCGGTGTGCATCTCGATGGGCACGCTGTTCCAGGCGACCGGCAAGGGTTTTTACAGCATGATCGTTTCGCTCATGCGCCAGCTCTTTGCGCTGCTGCCCGCCGCCGCGATACTCGCCCTGCTTACGCACAGGCTTGACGCGGTGTGGTGGTCGTTCCTCATTGCCGAGGTCGTTTCGCTGACGGTTTCGAGCCTGTACATGCTTAAGCTCAACCGCAATGAGCTTGCCGAAATACGCGGGCTTGACCCCGAAGGGAGCCCCGCATGAAAAAGCTGATCGCATTATTGCTTGCGCTTGCCGCGCTGCTGCCCGCCGCCTGCGCAAAACTTCCCGACGTCGTAATAGACATCGGCGAGCCGGACTCGACCGCGTACGCTCCTTCCGCGGAGCCGGACCGGACCGCGCTCCCCGCCGCGGACGATACCGCGCAGCCCTCCGCCGAGGCAACCACCGCGCCCACGGAGGCGCCCACTCCCGCGCCCACGCAGGAGGCGTTCATACCCGCAGACGCCGAGGAGGCCGCGGCAAGGTTTGAGGCCTACCCCCTTGACTATGAGCCGCTCGAGCGCGAGGACGTAAAGCCCAACCGGCCCATACTGGAGCCGCGCTACAAGCTCGGCGCCGACGGCGTGTACAGAAACGCCGCCTCAAGCGGCGACAATGAGGCCGTTATTATGATGACGGGCGACCTTATGTGCCAGACCCGCCAGCAGGAGGCCGGGCAGACCTCCACCGGTTACGACTTTAACGAAAGCTTCGACTTCGTTCGCAATCTCTTTGCAAAGGCCGATCTGGTAGTGGGCAACCTTGAGGCGACCATCACCCCCACGTCTCCGTATATGGCGGAGATGATAGAGGTGGAGGAGCGTCCGCACCTCAATGCGCCCGCGCCCTTTCTCGAGGCGCTCCGCTATGCGGGTTACGACCTTGTCGTGATGAGCAACAACCACAACTGCGACACCGGCGTTCGCGGGGTTTACGACACGCTTGACCGCGTTGACGAATACCGCCTGGTGCATACGGGCCTTTTCCGCAACACCGAGGAGCCCCGCTATGTGGTGATGGACGTTGACGGCATAAAGGTGGGGTATCTGAGCTATGCCACCTACTTCAACACCAAGGAGGCCCACTTTACGCAGGAGGGCCGCGACGCCCTGCTCAACGCCTACTCCAAGGAGCGGCTCGACCGCGACATGGCCGCCGCCCGTGCCGCCGGCGCTGAGTACATGATAGTCTACATCCATTGGGGGGTCGAGTACAGCAATGAGCCCGAGGAGCAGCAGCGCATCTGGGCGCAGGAGCTTGCCGACTCCGGCGTGGACTACATAATAGGCTCGCACCCGCACGCGCTGCAGCCTTACGACGTGATCACCGCCTCCGACGGCAGGCAGGTGCCCATCGTCTACTCCATGGGCAATTTCGTTTCGCACCAGAAAAAGGTCGTAACGAAGGACACGATAATACTGCGCATCATATTAAAGCGCGACGGGAACGGCCGCGTTTACCTTGCAAAGGAGGGCTATGTTCCCGGGCGCGTGTTCCTTTCGTTCAACGGACGCGACTACGCCGTGGTGCCTGTCACCTCCCCCTATAACAGCGGGTACTCGTCGAGCTATTTTGCCCCCGCCTATGAGCGGATAACGGGCGTCATCGGCCCCAAAATACCCGTAATGGGCACGCTGTAACGGCATATAAGCTGCCCGCAGGCAAGCCTTTATACGGCGCTTCCTGCGGGCTTTTCATCCGTCCGGCGCTTCCCGGCAGGGCGCGGCCGGCTTCACCGCTTTTTTGCGGGGTATAAACCAACAGCGGTATGGAGGAAGTATGGACGAAAGGCTTGAAAAACAGTTGGCGTTTTCGCTTGAAATAGACAAGGAAAAGAACGTGCTGCGCCAGACGCATCTGTCGGGGCACGGACGGCGCGAAAACGACGCCGAGCACGCCTGGCATATGGCGATAATGGCATACCTGCTGCGCGAGTATGCAAACGAGCCCGTGGACATAACAAGGGTTATGCTGATGTGCCTGATACACGACGTTGTGGAGATAGACGCGGGCGACACCTATGCCTACGACGAGGAGGGAAAGAAGACCCAGAAGGCGCGCGAGCAGGCCGCGAAGGAGCGCATTTTCGCCCTGCTGCCCGACGATCAGCGGGATGAGCTTGCCGCGCTGTTCGACGAGTTTGAGGAGTATTCGACGGCGGAGTCAAAGTACGCGCACGCGCTTGACAACCTGCAGCCGCTCATACTAAACCACTCCAACGGCGGCGGCGACTGGCGCGAGCACGGCGTAAATGCGCGCACGGTCTACGGCAGGCAGGAAAAAACGCGCCTCGGTTCCGAGGCGCTGTTTCGCGTGACGGACGCGATAATCAAAGAACATATCGAAAACGGCAGCTTGCCGATGTAAAACCCGGCCGCGCCTTAATGCCCGCCCTTCATTGCGGCTTCGAGCCTGCTTTTAAGCAGCAGATACCTTTCGTATTTGTCGCGGTCGGCAAAATGCGCTTCCCTCTGCTGCGGCACGGCGGCGGAATAGTCGAGCGGTGCTTTGAACTGCTCGCTCGTCAAGTCAAAGCGGCAGCCCAAAGCCTCGTTAAAGCAATGATACCCGCCGTCTTCAAGCGGGACGCCCCATACGGCGCCGCCCAGTATGTCCTGCACAAGAAAGCTCGTGATTGAGCATTGCCCGAGCGTCGGGTCGGACTCCGACCAATCCGGGCGAAAGCGCGGCGCGCAGGTCTCGCGCGACCAGCAGGAAAGCAGTTTTTCATACAGTCCGCGCACCTCGCGCGGGGCGTTCTCAGATCCGTAAAAGCTCATACCGTCTCCTTTTCGGGGCTCTGCCCTTTTTTATTTTACCCCCGTTTCGCTCGGTTGTAAAGGCGCGGTCACGATTTTTGCGGGAAGCGCATAGCATACAGTGAAGTTTCTTTCTGGAGGGACCATGAATGCTGAAATAACGGCTTCCCTTGAGGGCGTAAGCCTGACCTATCACGAGCCCGGATCCGAAACGCGGGCGGTGGAGGGGCTGGACCTTGCCGTAAAAAAAGGGGAGCTTCTTTCGATAGTCGGGCCGTCGGGCTGCGGCAAGACGACCGTGTTAAAGCTTTTGACCGGGCTTTCCGCGCCTACGCGCGGAAGGGTGCGCGTACTTGGCACAGAGCCGGAAAAGGCGCTCCCGAGGATAGGCTATATGCTGCAGCGCGACGAGCTTTTGGAGTGGCGCACGATAGAAAAGAACGTGCTGCTCGGGCTTGAGATCCGCGGCGAACTGACCGGTGAAACGCGCAAAAAAGCGTTGGAGCTGCTGAAGAAATACGGGCTTGGAGAGTTTGCGGGGCGCAGACCGTCGCAGCTTTCGGGCGGTATGCGTCAAAGAGCGGCGCTGGTGCGGACGCTTGCGTTTTCGCCGGAGCTTCTGCTGCTTGACGAGCCGTTCTCCGCGCTGGACTACCAGACTCGCCTGATACTTGAGGACGAGGTGCGCGGCATAATAAAACAGGGCGGCTACACGGCGGTGCTTGTGACGCACGACATTTCGGAGGCCATTGCGATGGGCGACCGCGTGGCGGTGTTTTCGGCAAGGCCGGCGCACGTCAAGCGGGAGTTTTGCGTGGATATTTCGGGCTCCGCGCTTGAGCGGCGCGGCAAGCCCGGCTTCTCGGAGCTTTTCGACCTTATATGGAAGGAGCTGAAGACCGATGAGCCCGGAGCATAGGGAGTATCTGAAAAAGCTTAAGCGGCGCGGGCTTTTCATACATGCGTCAAGGATAGGCCTGCTTCTGCTCGCCGCGCTTTTATGGGAGCTTGCGGGCCGCGTCGGGGCCGTCGATCCGTTTATAGTTTCGTCTCCGACGAGGGTCGTTAAAACGCTTGTTTCGCTTGCGCGCGCAGGGGAGCTTCTGCCCCACATCTTTGCGACCTTTGCGGAATGCACGGCGGGGTTCCTTTTGGGAACAGCGGCAGGCGTGCTTGCCGCGGTGCTGCTGTGGTTCTGCCCGATTCTTGAGCGGGTGCTGGACCCCTATCTTGTTGTGCTTAACGCCCTGCCGAAAATCGCGCTGGGGCCGATACTCATAGTATGGGTGGGCGCGGGGGCCGAAGCGATAATCGTTATGGCGCTGCTCGTTTCGACCGTGGTAACGGTAATGCAGGTGCTTGCCGGCTTTTTGGAGAACGGACGCGACAAGGGCCAGCTAATGCGCTCGCTTGGAGCTACGCGCATGCAAACCTTTTCAAAGGCCGTGCTGCCCGCCTCGGTCCCCGCGATCATGAGCGCGCTTAAAATAAGCGTCGGTATGAGCTGGGTAGGCGTTATAGTCGGCGAATACCTCGTATCAAAGCGGGGGCTGGGCTACCTCATAGTCTACGGCGGGCAGGTGTTCAAACTGGATCTTGTTATGGCAAGCATTGCCGTGCTGTGCGCGCTTGCGGCCGTCATGTACTACGCGGTCGCGGCGGTGGAGGCCATGGCCTCGAAAAAGTTCTGAGCGGCTTGCGTCCATGCCGCTTTCGTGTTATAATTCTTACAACGATATGCGGCGGGAGCCGAAACGGGGGGACCATTGTTCATTAAGGCGCACAGCCTTGCCGACGGCTGTGAATACGAATACCGCACGGGGCGCCGCGGGGAAGATACGCTTGACGTTAAACTGCCCGCGCTCGGATGCGTTGTTGAGGTGCGCCGCGCCGACGGCGAAAAGCGTTATTTTCACTGCGGGTTCGATTCCCCGCGCGACGCGCTCATAATGGCAAGGCTTTTGCCGTGGCATTGCCTTGTGCGCGCGGAGGAGCTGGATTGACCCTCAGCCCGGGGCGTCTGCGTATTTGAGCAGATACAGCTCCGTGCCCGTGTAGTAATGGGCAAGTATCCGGGCAAAGTCCGCCCCTGCGGCGGCCATGTCGTTTGCGCCGAGCTGGCTCATGCCGACGCCGTGCCCATAGCCTATACAGGTAAAACGCACGGCGCCTTCGCGGGTGAATTCCACCGTGAACGCCGTGCTTTTCAGCCCCAGCGCAAGGCGCAGTTCCATGCCGCTGACTTCCGTTTCGCCAACGCGCACGCGGTCGGCCCTGCCGCTTGGGGTAAGGCGCAGGACCTCAATATCGGCCTCCGAAAGGGGGCCTTTTATGTTGCTCTTCGGGAACGCTGCGGCAAGACGTCCGGCCGCCTCCTCCGCGCCGAATTCCTGCACGGAGACTGCGCCGGAGTCCCCCTCGGGACTGTCCACCGAAACGAGGTACGGCAGGGCGTTTGCAAACACCGCTTCGCTCGATTCCGTCGCGTGCCCGCTCGATGCGTGGTAGAGCGCGTTTATAAGCTCGCCCCCATACACCGCCACAAGCCCGCGCGTTTCCTCCACGGCGGAGCGTATCGCCTCGCTGTACTTCGGATAAGCGTCCCCCCATCTTGCATGAAGCTCGGCGTCGGTCAGGTAAGCCTGGCAGCAGAAGGGGTCGGAGCAGACCGTGCAGCCGCTTTTGCACGCCGCCTTGCCCGCCATATGCAGGGCCGTGAAGGTGCGCGCCGCGACCGCCTGCGCCTTCAGCGCCTCGGGGCACGAGGCGGCGCTCATCTCCCCCGCCACCACGCCGACAAGGTATTCTTCAAGCTCCATTGCGCACGGGGCGCCGTCTATGCTGACGGTAAGGCGCGGGGAGTCAAGCTCTATTACGCCCATGCCGGCGGCCTCGTCCGAAGGAGCCTGCTCCGTGCCCGCAGGCATAAGCGGAAGCGGCTCCGAAACAGGCACGAGCGGCAGGGGCTCGCCGGAGGCCGTTTCCCTTTGGCGCGGGGGGTCCGGCGCAAACAGCGCTCCTGCGGCAAGGCCCGCCAGCGCCGCCGCAAGCAGCCTTGTAAGCGTTCCGAAAACGGTGGCTTTCCTGTGTCTTTTGATGCTCATGGTAATGGATATTAGCCCGGCGGCGGCAATATGCCTGTATTGACATCGGCAGCCGAAAAGTGTATCATTGGCTCAAAACCAATGGAGGTTTGCACGTGGATACCGAAGTCTTCGTATCGTTTAAGAAACGCCTGCTCGAGGCCTGCGGGCGCGTTATCGTCGGCAAGGACGAGGCGATCTGTCGCCTTGGCGTCTGCCTTATCGCACAGGGCCACGTCCTGTTGGAGGATCTGCCCGGCACCGGCAAAACAATGCTGCTTCGCGCTTTTTCAAGGTGCATCGGGGGGGAGTTCCGCCGCATCCAGTTCACCCCCGACATACTGCCCTCCGACCTGACGGGCATACATTTTTACGACCAGAAACAGGGCGAATTCGTATTTCGTCCCGGCCCTCTGTTTGCAAACGTGGTGCTTGCGGACGAGATCAACCGCGCCGTGCCCCGCAGCCAGTCCGCGCTTTTGGAGGCCATGGAGGAACGTCAGATATCGATAGACGGCGTCACCTACCCGCTTGATGAGCCGTACATGGTCATGGCGACGCAGAACCCCGTGGAGTCTTACGGCACGTTTCCCCTGCCCGAAGCGCAGCTTGACCGTTTCTTTATGAAGACTTCGCTTGGGTACATGACCCCTGAGCAGGAAAAGCAGGTAATGCGCCGCCCCGACACGCGCGAACTTGTCGACCTTATACAGCCGATAATCACGCACGAAGAGCTTGCGGCAATGCGCCGCATGTACCGCGAAACGGAGGTTTCGGACGACGTTGCCGACTATATGATGAGCATCGTCACCGCCACGCGTGAGAGCGACCGCCTGCAGTACGGCGTGAGCGCCCGCGGCTCCATCGCCCTTTATAAGGCGGCGCAGATCACCGCCGCGATGGACGGCCGCTCCTGCGTGCTGCCCGAGGACGTCAAAGCGTGCGCCGTGCCCGTGCTTGCGCACAGGATCTCGACCGTCGCCCGCAGTCACATGGATACCGAGGGGTTTATCGCGCGTCTTTTGGACGAGCTTCCCGTGCCTCTGGAATAATAAAATGCCCTTATCCCTTTTGATAACCCTTATCGCCGCGGTGGTGCTCGGGCTGATCGCTCTTGAGGTGCTGAGCCTTGCGCTGAACGAAAAGCACGTTGCGTTCCGCTGCGAAACGGACATGAGCCTGACCGAGCCGGACGAGGTGGCGACCCTTACATACAGGGTGAGCAACACCGCGTTCTGGCCCATCATGTTCGTGGGGTTTTCTTTTTTGCTGAACGACGGGGTCGAGATACGCGAAGATGACGAATGGATCCGCCGCCACAGCGCGGGCGGCCTGTTCGGCGGGATGTACTCGTTTGAAACCTGCCTTATGCCGCACAGGGTACTCAAAGGCCGCCTGCACATTTCGTTTAAGACCCGCGGCAGGCACAGGCCCGGCAAGGTGTACGTTGAGACCGGCGACTTTTTGGGCTTTAAGACGAAGGTGTTTTCGTTTGACATACCGGGCAGCGTTGTCTGCACGGCGCGCGCGCTTGACGAGCCGCTCGTTTCCGCCGCTCTGGGCGGGTTTTTGGGCGACGTTTCCGTGCGCCGCTTTATAATGGAGGACCCGAGCCTGATACTTGGCTACCGCGATTATACGGGCGCGGAGCCGCTTAAAAGCATATCCTGGCTGCAGACCGCAAAGGCGGGGCGGCTGACCGTTAAAAACCACGACTTTACCGTGGATACCGACGCGGCGGTGCTGCTTGATATGGAGAATTGCTCCGCCGAGACCGCCGAGCGCTGTCTGTCGCTCGTGCGGACGGTGTGCGACAGGCTCGAAGAGGCGCGCATTCCCTACTCCGTGCATTCGAACGGAGACCTTTTCGAGCTTGAAAAGGGCGTCGGACGCAAGCATAATTTCGAGCTGCAGCACCGCGTTGGCGTGTCGAAATTCGTAAAATACGGGGATATTGCATCCGCCGCCGAGCGCTGTGCGGGACGTGGCTTCGGCAGGACGGGGTTTATTATTGTGACCCCGCTTGCGCCGTCCGGGTTCCGCGCAATAGAGTCAAGGCTCGAAAGCATATCGGGGCTGCGCCCGGCAGTACTCTGCGGGGAGGTGCCGAAGGATGCGTAACGCCGCTGCATTCAGGCTGACCTCGCATGTGCTTATGTATTTTGCGATAGTCTCCGCGCCTGCCCGGTTCCGCGCGGAAGTCCCGCTTTTCGCCCTGACGGCCGCGTCGGTGCTGGTTGTTTCGCTCATCGCCGTCCGTTTTGAAAAGCCCTTTATACGGCTTGCTGCGGGGGCGCTGCCCGCGCTTGCGCTGCTTTACGGGGCGCACAGCACCGTCGGTCTCATTCTTGCGGCTGTTCCCGCCGCATACTCGGCGGGCTTCCTTGTCGCGGGCAGGTTCGGCCTCGAAACATGGCGGTATCGGCGCGAGGCAGCGATCGTGTTCTGCGTCACCCCGTTCGTGCTGCTGTTTTCGCTGCTTGCCGCGGGCACATACCCCGCGTCGCGCCTTTTTTCGCCCTGCGCCTGCTTTTTGGCGGTGCTCGCCCTGCGCTCGCTTCGCGCGGGGAGCGGGCCAAGCGCACGCCTGCAGGCGGGCAACGCGCTTATACCGATAGCCGCCGTCGCAGGGCTTATGGCGCTCGGATACGCCGTTTGGCTGGCAACGCCCGCGTTCGCCCTTGCCGCAAAAGCGCTTGCGGGGCTCATGGGCGGGCTGCTCATGTTGTGGAACGCGTTCTGGAGCGCGCTCATGGGCAGCGTTGAACCTCCGGAGGGCGAGCTGCCCGCCGCCACTCCCGAGGCGACTCCGTTCCCGGATATGATCGACCCCGGCGTGCAGCACCCCGGCGCAACGGAATTCGCCTTCAACAGCTTCTCTCCCCCTGAGCTGCCGTGGGGGTGGATAGCCGCGGGCGCCGCCGCGGTGCTGCTGACGGTCATTGCTGTACGACTTGCGTCGGCAGGCAGACGCACCTCGGAGCCGCGCAAACGCGAGGATGCGGTATATGAACGCGACGAGGAGGCGGACAGGCCGCTCCGACGCAAAAAGCCCCGCCGCAGAGCCAAACAGCCGACCCCGCGCGAACGGGTGCGCGGAACGTATCGGGAATACCTGTCCTTTTTGAGCGTAAACGGCGTGCACCCCGGGCCGGGCTGCACCACCGAGGATATCTCGCGGAGTTCTTCCGAAATACTGGCGGGCGAAACGGACGAGCTGCTGCGCGGGCTTTACAGGAAAGCGCGCTACTCCGAAAAGCCCGTCAGCGCGGAAGAGGCGGATGCGGCGCAGGCCGCGCTTTCACGGCTGACGCAGGACGGCAACATAAAAAAATCAGGATCTCATTGAGAGGAGAACGCCCGAACAAGGGCTCTGTTTGAATGAAGCAAAGGTTTTCAAGCATAGCATTGCCGCTTTTGACGGCATTTATATGGGGCACGGCGTTCGTCGCGCAGGACGTATGCGCCGACAGCATACCGCCCATGACGTTCAACGCGCTGCGCTTTGCCGTGGCGGTGCTGTTTTTGGGGACGGTCAAGCTCATACTCCCGGCCTTCCGCCGCCGCAGGCCCGCGGAGCAGGCCGCGCCGAAGCAGGAAAAGGGCTCCGTCCGCAGGCTCATACTTGCGGGAGTGCTGTGCGGCACGGCGCTTGCCGTGGCCTCGAACCTTCAGCAGGCCGGCATGGAGGCCGGGCTCGATGCGGGCAAATCGGGGTTTATAACCGCGCTGTACGTCGTGCTGGTGCCGATAGGCGCAACGCTTTTGGGCAAAAGGCTCCGGCCCGTATTCTGGGCGGGGCTTGCGCTTGCCGTGGCGGGGCTGTACCTTTTGTGCATCAACGGCAGCTTTCGCCTTGCCTCGGCGGACCTCCTGACGCTGGGCTGCGCACTGGCCTTTGCCGTGCAGATACTGCTGATAGACCGCTTTGCGGGCGAGCTTGACTCCATATCGTTCTGCATAGCGGAGTTCTCCGCCGCGGCGCTCATATCGCTTGCGGGCATGCTGCTGTTCGAGCGCCCCTCGTGGCCCGCCGTGTGGGAGTACATACTGCCGCTTTTATACGTCGCCGTGTTCTCGTGCGGGGTGGCGTATCTGCTGCAGATAATCGCCCAGAAGCGCGGCGACCCCGCGATAGTATCCCTGCTGTTCAGCATGGAGGCGGTGTTTTCGGTGATAGCCGGCGCGGTGATACTCCATCAGCGCATGACCGTGCGCGAGTACGTCGGCTGCGGGCTGATACTGCTTGCCGTCATTATCGCTCAGCTCCCGGGCAAACAAGCGGAGTAAGCAAGCGTATAAAACGGAATGCCGCCGGGCCTGACGCCGGGCGGCATTCCGTTTATTATTTCGTTTACAGGTTCAGCATTATAAGCGCGGCGATTATCATTATAAAGCCTATGAGCTTGCGCCGGTCGAGCCTCTCCCGGAAGAGCAGCAGCCCGAATAGGCTTATCACGACTATCGCGCCGATATTGTAGATGGGGTACACCACCACGGCCTGAAGCTGCCCGAGCGACAGCAGCAGGAAGCGCGTGCAAAAATAGTTGGGCACGCCGATGAGCACGCCGAACGCGAAGTCCTTCCACGAAACGGGCTCGCGCCGAATAAGCGCGATAACCCCCGACAGCACGAACGCCGTCAGAAAATTGCAGAACAGGAAATGGTCCTTGACCTGCTCCGCGCCCGCCTTGTCGAATATGTTCGCCATGGACTCGGTCAGGCCGCTTACTATGAGCAGCAGTATCAAAAGCAGCGCTCCCGCCGCGGCGCGGCCCGTTTTCGCGGGCGCGTCCTTCTTTTTGGGCTCAAAATAGATGACGATTATCGCGGCTATCGCAAGCGCTATGCCGACGCACTGCAGCCACGTCGGCGCCTCGCGGAACACGATCATGGCCATGAGCGCGGGGACTATGACTCCCAGCTTCATGAAAACGGACGAGAGCATAACGCCGCTCTTTGAAATGTTGAGTTTAAGCAGCGTAAGGCTCGCAAGGTACAGTACGCCGCTGACAAGCCCCAGAAGGATCGCAAAAGTCATGCCCTCCTGCGGGGCAAAGGGGCGCATGTCCTCCATAAAAAGGAACGCGATGAGCGAACACACGGCATAGTTCGACATGAACGCGGCGAAATTGTTTTTGATATGCTTTTCGCCCAGGCGCATAGTTACGTTGACGGCGGAGCTGCACAGCACCGCAAGTACAAGATAGATCATGTTCCCTCCGTGCGGGGTCGGCCCCGCGCCGCACAGTTTAACATATCGCGGGAAGAACCGCAAGCCCGCCGCGCATAAAAGGGGCCCCCGCACACGCGGAGGCTCCGGGCCGAACTGCCCTCAGACAAAGACTCAGTCGTCCGTTTCTCGCTCAAACTTCATTACGGCGCCCGTAACGGCGTTTATCTTGACCTCATACTCATACTTTCCGGACCTGAACTCCAGCTCATAGCAGTATGTGCCGTTATCGCAGTCAAGCTCTATCTCCCTGCCGCGTATCTGCGACTCGGTAAGACCCGCCCTTTCAAGGGCTATCCGCCAGGCCGCAGCCTCGCCGATAAAGTTTACGCCGTCGTTTGAGCCGCTGCCGCCGCCGTCATGCTCGCGGTGCTTCTCGATGATCTTGCCGGTGCGGGCGTTGATAACGTAATCGTACTCCCAGCCGTCGTGCTCGAAGTCCACCTCGTAAACGACGACGCCGTTTCTCGTTTCGCGCTCGATATCGATATCGTGCACATCGCTCTTTTCAAGCCCGGCGTCCTTCAGCGCGACGGTCAGCGCGGCGGACCTGCCTATATACTCCTGACCCGAGGGGGCGTCCGTGGGCTTTTGAGAGGGCTTCGACGTGGGCGCCGCGGTGGGCGCGGAGGTGGGCTTGGGGGACGGGAGCTTTTCGGATTCAAAGCTCAGCACCTCGCCCGTGAGAGCGTCTATATCGCACTCGTACTCGCGGCCGTTTGCCTTGAACTCGCAGCTCCAAACAAGCCTGCCGTCGTCCCTTTCAAGCTCGGTCTCGATATCGTATGCGTCGTTCGCCGATACGCCGGCCCTTTCATACGCTTTTGCCAGCGCCTCGGCCGCGCTCATGGGCTTTTCGGTTGCCGCGCCGGCGGGAGCGTCGGTGGGCTGTGCGGGGCCGGACGTGGGCTTGGGGTCCTGCGGCTCATGCGCGCTTCCCGTCACCTCGCCCGTTACGGCGTCAACGTCCACCTCGTACTCGCTGCCGTTCCAATCGAACTCCACCTCGTAAACCATGCGGCCGTGCTCGAATTCAAGCTCCGTGCGGATCCTCTCCGCCTCGTCGGCGGAGGCTCCCACGTATTCCAGGGCGATCCGCTCCGCGTTCTCTTCACCGATGTATGCGCCGGTGGAGGATTCGCCGTAAGCGCGCAGGTTGGTGACCGCGTTGCTGTGCGAGAGTATGCCCAGCTCGTTGATGGAAAGCGCAGTGAGCGCGGCGGGCTCATATGCGGGGTTCGCCTGAGCGAGCTTGCTGATAAGCTGCGCCTTGCCGAGCGTCACGCCGTATTCCTCCGCCAGGAGGCCGACGCTGCCGTCGCTTTCGTCTATGGTCTGGCTCAGCACGGCAAAGCCGCTTTCAAGCAGGTCCCTAAGATCGCCGCTGAGGGTCTCCCTTAGGCGGGAGCAGACCTCTTGGCTGCTGCTTTCGACCGAGATGAGCACCGAGTTTGCAAGCTCGTTCAGGTAGCCGCCGCGAAGCATTGCCCCTATCACGGCGTTTACCGCCACGTTTACCCGGCTTCCCGTCAGATCCATGCCCTCGAGCACCGCTACGGCGTCGCCGTTGTTGGCGCGGGCGGCAAGCACCCGGTCTTCCTTGCCTACGGTCAGCTCTATGCTGGGATTCACGTCTATCATTACAACGGCCTCGGGTACAGCCTCCTTATGGGCTATCCTGTTTACCGCAAACCCTGCGCCAACCAGCAGCACCAGCGCGGCAGCCGCCGCGAGAGCCGCCTTCCACAGGGGCTTCCTCTTGTTTGTTTTTACCGTATTGTCGGACATTTTGATCACCTTTCCTCTTTTAGTTTGCTTTCGGCAGTCCTCAAGAACGGAGGCCTTTATGTCCGGCACGGCGGCTTCGAACGCTTCCTTAATGATCTGCTTCTCAAAACCGTCCTTCATCTCAGTTCTCCATCCTTTCTCGAATAATATGCTTCCTCAGGGCCTTTATCGCCCGCGAATAGCGAGTGATGACGGTGGCGGTGGGCATTCCCATAAACTCGGCGGTTTCGCGGTGCTTGAAGCCCGCCAGCACGTGCAGCACCACTATCTGCCTGTCGGCCTCCGACAGCGTGTTCAGCCATTCGGCGGCCGCAAGGCTCGTCGGCACGTCGTCCGTCTTCAGGAGCCTTTCCCATTCGGCGGGCTCCGGGCTGACGTGACGGCTCGCTTCGGCAAGCCTGTCATAGCAGAGGTTGCGCGTGACCGTCATAATGAAGGCCATCGGCTTGCCGCGCGGCACGTAGCCGCCCGCGGCGTTCAATACCCTTAAGCAGCAGTCGTGCAGTACGTCCTCGGCTCCGTGAGGATCTCGGAGGAGCGAGAGCGCGTAAGCGTAAACGGGAGATCTTACAAGGTCGTAGAGGGGGGCCATGGCTTCGATATCCCCATCCGCCAGCCTTGCGATGAGCTCTTCTATCCGGTCTGCCTCCCTTTCGGCCTGCAGCTCCGGCATCGTCAACATAAACAGCATATCGTCTCCTCCTTTCGTAGAGATAACGGGCGGAAAGGTGATTTTGTTTCACGCGCCGATAATATATTTATTATCCCTTTTTCAGCGGGCTTTGTCAACAGCAAAACACGGCGCGGGCGCAGGCCGGGCCGGGGGCGCTGCGAAGGGGCGCGGGGCCTGCCTTTTTCGCGCACTGCGCCGCAGGATAAAAATGAGGCGGCACAGAGCGCCGCCTCGGAATATTCGGGGGTATGCTCCCCCAAAAAGAGAGGAAGGATCAGAAGCTTATCTTGACGGGGTCGGATTCCGCGATGGTCTTCCAGGATCCGGCGTCGAGGATGCGGAAGGTCATTTCGATCTCCTCGATCTCTTCGATGTCGTTATCCTCAAGATCGGACTCCATAAGCGTGGAAGCGTCGATCGCATGCTTGCCGGGAAGCACCGTGCAGTAGAGCAGGTCGCTTACCATAAAGCCGTTTACGGAAACGTCGTCGGAGGTGATGAGCACCGTCTTTTTGCTGTTGTTCTCAACGTAGAACAGCACGCCCGGCCCGAATATGGACTCATCCGTAAGGCCCTTGACCACGATCTTGACGTCTTTCTTTTCAAACGCGAGCTTGCCGCTGTCGTCGAAGGTATAATCATACCACGCGTCGGCGGAGGTCTTGACCGTTACGAGGTCGGTTTCAAGGTAGTCCTTGTAATTGTCGTCGTGAATGTTGAAGCTGAGATCGACGCTTGCCACGGTTTCGATCCCGCATGCCTCCAGATCGCTTGAGGAAAGCGTTATCTCGTCGGTGGCCTTTTTGCCCGCGGCGACCTGCGTGTAAAGCGACGCGCTGTTCATATAGCCGTTGACGCAGGCGTTTTTGATCGTAAAGGTCAGGTCTGTGTCGCTGTCGTTCTCGATGAGCACCTTGAGCTCCGGTCCGAACCAGGTGTCGACTTCGATGGACTTGAGCGTTATCCTGATGTCCTTCTCGTCAACGAGCACCTGCTCCCCGACGGTCACCTCGCCGGCGGGCGCTTCGGTGGGTCCCTCATCCACTTCGGCGGGTTCCGCTTCGGTGGGGTCCGCGTCGTCGGGATTCTCGTCGTCCTCGGTGGGATCGGCCTCCGTCGGGTCCGCGTCGTCGGGCTCCTCTATGGGGTCGTCCTTGGGCTTTTGAGTCACGGTCTCAACGCTTTGAGGCTCCTTAACGCCGGTTTCGGTACAGCCGACGGCGCTTATGAGCATCAGGGCGGCGAGCAGAAGAATAAAGATTTTTTTCATGGTTTTTTCCTCCCTATGAAGTATGATCGAATTATACGGCAAAAGAGGCCGCCGTGTTCCCACCGCAGCGGTGGGAAAAGTCAATGCGAGGGATAGAGCGGGTCGAACCCGAGCGAGACAAGCAGCTCGTCCACGGCGGCCGGCTCGCGCAGGCCGGAGCGCAGAGCGATAATGAGCACGGCGTCGCGGGCAAACAAGGGATAGAGCGCGGGCATGGAGGCAAGCGCAAACAGGCGGTCGGCCTCCTTCGGGGTGACGCCCGCGGCATAAAAAAGCCGCAGCAGAGTATCCCTCCTGCGGGTATGCTTCTCTCCCGATATGAGTTTGTAACCGTAGCCTTCGGATATGTCGGCCTTAAGGAATACATCCTGCTGGCGCAGGCCCTTTTCGCGCAGAAGCGCACGCATATTATCGGAAAAGGCGCGCTGCGGCGCCTCAAACACGGACGCATACTCCCGAAGTATGCGGGCCGCGTCCTCGGGTCTTGCTGTTTCAATGGCCTGTTTCAGAGCGTCGGCCATGGCATTGTCCATAATAATGCTCCTTTTTTTGGCATTATTATAGGCTTTTCCCGCACGGAGCGTTGCCACCGCTCAAGTGGCAAATGCGGCTAATCCTCCGCTCCGCAGGGCGCAAGCGGCGCGAAACCCTCCTTTTTCAAAACCTCGTCTATGTCGTCCGGGTCGTGCTTGCCGCCTTCGATCGCCGCAAGTATGGCGAAGTCGCGCTTGTTTCTGGCGTAAAGCTCGGGCAGGCCGTACAGCCTGAGCGCGCGCTGCAGCTCCTGTTTGGTCATGTCCGCCGCGGCGAGTATCCTTATCAGCGTGTCGCGCTGGCTCGTGTGCTTTTCGCCCGAAAGCAGCTTGTAACCGTAGCGTTCGGGCACCCTTGCCCGGCGGAACACCTCCACCTGCTTATACCCGTGCGCGTCAATAACGCTGCGGACGTAGCCCTGGAAGCCGCCGTTCTCGTCTGCAAAGCTGCCCCTGAGCTCCGCTATCATGCTGCCTATGTCGTCGGGATGCACTCCGTGAAGCGTGTTCTCCAGCTCCCTTGTGGAAACATCCTTTTTCATAAGGCTCCTTTCATCGGGAAATGACCGCCGCAAGCACCAAAAGCGTCACGGTCACCGTAATGTCGAACAGCACGGTCACGGTAACGCGGGCCTTTTGGGACTTGATCCGGCTGATGCCCATTATGTCGAGAATGCCGCAGAAATTGCCCGGTATCGCCGCGCCGAGGAACAAATCAAGAAAGAACGTGATGCGCACCGCCCACGTTGCGACCGAATCGTCGGACGGCAAGCCGATCGAGAACGCCATGATCGCCGAGAATCCGTAGTACATAAGCCCAAGCAGCATCTTCCACGGGGTAAGCGAACGGAACCCCAGGGGCCTGAACTGCGACGCGGGCCTGTGCCCCTTTACGGTAACGCGCCTGCCGCCCGCACGGTTCAGCGCGCCAAGCAGCTCCGCCGCGGACTTGTACCGGTTTTTCGGGTCGATGTCCGTACACTTTTCCACGATGCGGCCTACCTTGCCCCCCGCCATCCGCTCGTTCGGCAGGGCGCCCGTCACAAGCTTGTTCAAGAGCACGCCCAGCGAATAAACGTCCGTTTCGGGCGTGGATGAGCCGAACCCGTACTGTTCCGGGGCGGCGTACCCCTCCGTGCCCAAAAGGTGCGTATCGCGTGCGGACCCGCCGCTGTAGAGCTTTGCCGCGTCTATGTCAATAAGATACAGCCTGCCCTCGCCGGTTATCATTACGTTAGAGGGCTTTATGTCCCTGTGTATGACGGGCGGCTTTCTGCTGTGCAGTCCGTGAAGTATGACCGCGATCCGCTTGCAGTAATCAAGCGCGGCGTCCTCGTCTATCGCGCCGCGCAGCTTTAATATGAAGTCCAGCGTTACGCCGTCGATGTATTGCTCCACCACCGCGATGCCGGTTTTTATGGGTATCGCATCATAGATATGGGGCATCCCGTCTGCGGGCTCGTCAATCAGGCCCTCTATAACGGGTATCGCATCTTTTGAAAGCAGCTTCAGAACGTGCACGCGGCGCGACAGCCTGTGCTGCACCAAAAAGACGCCGTGTTCCTCGTTAAGCACGCCGAGCTCTGTATAATCCCCTATTCTGAACGGTTTCTCCACTGCCATACTTCGATCCTCACCGCAAATAGGATATCATAAATCGTCAGATAATTCAATAGGCGGCAAACGATCCATTTCGGTTCATATAATATATTATCTACAAAAGGCCCTTCGGTACTGGAAAGCCGCCCTAAAATAGTGTATTATATACTAGATTGAAACAAATGAACGATCAGGGGGATGTTATGTTTGAAAAGCTTACCGGATTCATACCCGTGCTGGATACGGAAGAGATCGCTCAGATGCTGCCGCCCGAATCCGACGGCGCGGCGCCCATGCCCGAATACTGGGATGTCGTGTACCGCTTTATGGACGTGCTTGACGCATTTGCCGAAAAGCGCCCCTGCGGCAGTCCCGAGGCCGACGCGCTGCTGGGCAAGCTTATAGGCGCTTTTGCGGCGGAGGAGTCCTGCCCCGGGGTGCTGTTGGGGTACCTTTCAAACGGTACGGTCGTGGGTTGGCTGAAAGAGCTTAAAAAACTTGACAAGCCAAAGAAGAAACAATAAAAGCGCAAAACGCAGACGCCGTCATGCAAAAGGGCCGCTTCGCGAAAGCGGAGCGGCCCGACCGTCTTTGCCTTACCTCGTCAGGTAAAGCTCTGTCGGAGAAAGCACCATCTCGTCGGGCACCCGTGCTCCGAGGAGCCCGTCGCCGTTCCAGCCCCACGCCCAGACGCGCCCATCCTCGGTCACGGCAAAGCTGCGGGTGGTTATGAGCGCATGATCCGTATCGTCGGTATCGTCCACCGTCTGCCAATCGAGTACGGTCGCGGCGGAGGCCGTCTTCATGCCGCCCAGGTCTATGCGGACGAACTCAGCCGAGCTCTTGTCGGTGCCGTCGCCTATGCAGCTCCTGCACCAATCGCGGCCGTCCCTGCCCGTGCCGGAGGCCAAAAGCCCGCCGTCTTGGGTTATCGCATACGTCACGGCGCCGCTCGTTACAATGTCCTTTACCCCGCTTGCCGCCAGAGCAAACTCCGTCCCGTGCGTTTTGGCGTACAGGTCGCCGTTCTTCATTATTACGTACAGGTAGTTATAACCCCAATCCTCGTCCATTTCCACGCCCGCAAAGACCTTTGCCGCGCCTTCGGTCACGCGAACGGGGGCCTCGTCGGGGTCGCCGCCCAGCGCGTTGTCCGCAGCCGTATAGCGCCAAAGCACGCCGTCTGAATCTATTGCGTAAACCGTGCCGCCCGCGTTGACTGCCGCCGCAACGTTTTCGACAAGGGGTCTGCTCCTGCGCGCCTCACCGCTTACAAGCTCGTAAAGCGAACCGTTCACATCCTTGTAGAAGCAGGCGCAGTATGAGGGATAGACCTCTGCAGCGCCCTTTACAAGCTCCTCCGCCCCGCCTTGGGCAATGCGATAAAGCGAGCCTTCTTCCGTCACGGCATAGCCGTCTGCAAAGGATATCACTCCCGAAAGCACCTCCGAGGAGTTCTTCGCTTTGGGCTTCATGTTTTTGGAGGTCGTAGGCTCCCCCCATACGACGAGCTTTCCGTCCTCGGTAAGCGCGGCCGTGTATCCGCAGCAGCGGTACACCGACGCAACGCCCTTCATTATCTCCGTGGGGGAGAGCCTGTTTTCAAGGTCGCCCGTGCCAAGCTGGCCTTCGTCGTTCCTGCCCCACGCGTAAAGCGTGCCGCCGTCCAGCGCAAACACGCTGTCTCCCACAATGACCGGGGTCAGCCCCGTGCCGATGAAGCGGGGCGCCGTGCGGTCCTCGCCCGTGCCGTCTCCGACCTGACCGTATTTATTTTCGCCCCAGCCGTAAAGCACGCCGTCGGCAGTCACAAGGAACGTCACTCCGTCGCCTGCGATAAAGCGCGGGAGCGCCGCCGCGGGGTCTTCATGGCCGGGAGTCGCGGCGGGATCTGCCGTCGGCTCGGCGCTTTGCGTACCGCCTTCCTCTGTTGAAGAGGCCTGCGTGGGAGCCGCGGTCGGCGTGCTTACGCCGGGGTTTACCGTACACGCGGCAAGGCAAAACGCCATTACGCCCGCCGTAAGCAGGGCAGCCGCTCTTTTTATGATACCGTATAACATATGCGTGGTTCCTTTCCGGCAGGCGGGGTATTCCCCGCACGCCCTTTACCTATAAAACGCTCAGCTCCGAAAAAGGTTCCCTTCCTCCGCAAAAAATTTTTTTGCTCTTGACCGCGCCCCCTTATCCGTATTATCATATGCTCAAATCCCGCGCTTTACCGCGCTGAGGTCCCGGAGGAAATATGAACGAGGTTTATGAGTTTTTGAAGAACGCCGGCACTTACTACCTTGCCACGCTTGAGGGCGACCGTCCGCATGTGCGTCCGTTTGGCACGATAGACGTTTTCGACGGCGCGCTGTACATACAGACGGGCCGCAAAAAGGCCGTTGCCGACCAGATGAAGGCCAACCCCCGCGTGGAGATATCCGCAATGCACGAGGGCCGCTGGATACGCCTGAGCGCCCGCGCCGTGCTCGACGAGCGCATAGAGGCGCAGGAGCATATGCTCGAGAACTATCCTCAGCTTCGCGCGATGTACGCCCCCGGCGACGGCAATACCGAGGTCTACCGCCTTGAGGACGCCGAGGCCTGCATCTGCTCCTTTACCGAGGAGCCGAAGTACTATAAGCTCTGATCCGCAAACGAAGCACGCCAAATCAAAAAAAGCCCGCCGCCGCGGGCTTTTTTTATAATGTCATCAACCGCATTGCAGTATGAGCTGCGCCTTTTCGAAGCGGCGTTCGCGCAGGTCGCTTTCACGCATCCAGAAATAGATATTGCCGCAGTCGCCGAACATTGCGCCGTCATCGTCTGAACCCATGCAAAACAGCAGCCGCCATTCGCGCGCCTTTGCCGCGATATCGGCGCTTTCGGCCCCGGAGCCGTCTGCATAGCCCTCGGGCGTGCCGCAGTCCCTGCCGCGCGAAACGCGCTCGCACTCCTCCTCCATCGGCCCTTGGATCAGCTCGGGCCAGCCCAAAAGCCGGGCATACGCGGGCTCGGCGTCCGGGTCAAAGCCCAAAAGCGAGACCGCCTCACAATACTCCTCATAGCCGCACTCGGAGTCGAGCTCCTCATACGCGGGGACGGTCAGCTCTCCGCAAAGCTCCGCCCCGCGTTCGGGCAGCATTTCTGCGCCTTCGGGTACGTCGGTCGGCACGAGCGTTCCCGCGCAGTCAAACCAATAAACGCGCGCGGAGCCTGCGTCGTCGGGCGTGAACCCCCACGGCTGGGTCTCCGTTTCATAGAAGAACGAGAGCAGGCCTGTCTCCGGCAGCAGCCCCCCGGCGCCGTGAGCCGAAACATCGGCAAGGTTTATCTGCGCCAGAAACGCAAGCGGCCTTGTTTCGCCGTCCTCGCAGGCAAAGCGCGGCCACTCAAACCCATAAGGGAGGTCGGGCCTGCCTCCGAACTTTGTTTCCCCCGCGCCAAGCGGGGCCCCGGCAGGCTTGGGGTCAAGCCGCACCGCATTCCTTGCCGCCGCCGTTATGCGGCCCTTAAGCACGTCAATGTCCATTTCGGTCTCCTTCTGCCGCGACGCCCGCGGCGTTCAGCGCTTCCTCAAAATATCTATCGTGTGGTTGGATGCGCCGATTATATCCTGCCGCTCGCAGGTCGCAAAATGGTACTCCATCCACTTGTCAAACTCAAACCCGTCCATGCTCTCCAAAAGCGCCTTCATATAGTGCGCAGGCCCGTCGGAGGCAACGAGCTTTATCCTGTCCACGGGAAGCTCCGCGTCAAGGTCCGCTATCTCCTCCGTGCGGACAAGCTCAAACACCTCCTCCGCACAGCTTACGCAGCGCCAATCGGGCGTGAGCATGCCCCGGTCGAGCGTGCTTTTAAGGTTGCCCCCGCCGAACACATACTGCAGTACGCAGGCCTCGTTCATGCAGTAGGCGACCATTATATGCCCGCCGGGCTTTGTTACGCGCACGGCTTCGGAAAGCGCGCGCAGCTTATCCGCCCGCGTGTACAGGTGGTACATCGGCCCAAGCAGCAGGGTCAGATCGTACGACGCGTCCGGCAAAAAGCCGAGGTCCATCGCATTGCCCTGATACACCTCTATGGGCTCCGTGCCGTCGAGCTTGCTTTTCAGTATGCCTATGTTATGGCTCGTCAGCTCCACGGCGGTAACGGATATTCCCCGCTTTGCAAGCATTATGCTGTAACGCCCCGTGCCCGCGCCTATCTCGATCACGGCGGGAGCGTCTGCCCCGGCAAGGCACTCGTCCATGTATTTCACGGTAGTCAGATATTCCACCTGCCCGTGCCGGGAACCGAGCCTTGCGTCCTCATCATACCCGGAGTAATGCTCCTCCAATATTTCGTTGACCGTCCTGTCCTTTTCCATAGATCCGCCTCCGCTGATACTTTCCGCGCATAACGCCGTAAAAAGCATACCACAGCGCCGCATGTTTTTCAACCCATATAAGCGCAGCGCCCCCTTTCGGAGGCGCTTGACCACACGCCGCCGGGCGGATGAGGCGGCGGGAGTGCGCTGTATTCATTTGCAGAGGCACGCCTCGGGTTCAGGCCTCATCCTCTGCGTTCAGGCTGTCAAGCAGCTGCCTGCTCGGGCGGAATACTATCCTGTACCGCTCGGGTATCGCCACCGTTTCCATTGTACGCAGGTTCCTTGCCGTGCGCTGCGGAGTACGGCGCACGTCGAACGCCCCGAACCCGGTAAGCAGCACGTCGTTTCCCTCGACCATGTTTTGGGTCATTATCCCCCAAAAAGCGTTTACGAACGCGGGCGCTGACTGCAGCTTTTTGCGGCGGTATTACCCGCCTATTCCCTTCTCTTCACCGGCACCCAGATCGCGCTGTGGTAGTCGGGATCGGTCTTTTCTCCGTTAACGCAGTCATACCACTCTACGCTGGCGCTGCCGCAAAGCTCGTACTCCGGATTGCCGGGCAGCCATTCACGGAAGATCCGCGTGTTCATGCTCTGGAGCGCCTCCGGTATGGGCCCGATGCAGTTGAACACAGCCCAGTCGCCCCGGGGGAATTCATAAACGACCATGCCCTCGGGCACGTTTCCGCCCGTGTATTTTCCGGCAACGAGATACCGGAATCTGCCCCCGCCGATATCGTCGATGCAGACGCCGTATTCGCCGATGCAGTTATCCACCAGAGCCTGCTCATAGGGATTCGCAGGAGCGTTTCCGGCGTACACGCTCAAAGCATACCTTTCGCAGATCTCGTCCCAGAACTTCGGGATCTCGGCATACGCGGTCTCATTGTCAAACACCTTCTGAAAGCCGATGACCTTGAACGGGAACATCGGTGTGATCTTGCAGTCCATCTGATCGCCTCCATGGATCGAAAGTTTGATCGTCAAGGGAAGGAAGGTTTTTATATCCGCTCCGCCGCGCACCTGCGAAGGCGTTGCTTCGTGAAAACGGGTGAACGCCTTTGTAAAGCTCTCCGGCGTTTCATACCCGTAGCGAAACGCAATGTCGATCACTTTATCATCCGTCTCCCTCAGATCCACCGCCGCCCGGTAAAGCCTGCGGTTCCTTAGGTACTCTCCGATACCGTGACCCGTCATCAGAGAGAACCCCTTTTGAAGGAAGAACGGAGAAAGATGCACCCTGTCCGCCGCGTCCTGCGCACTGACGCCGTCGGTCAGATGCTCTTCCATATAGGCGATCGCCGTGCGTACACACGTCAGCCACTCCATCGCCCGGGCCTCCTTTCCTTGATGGGATAATTGTACCTCTAAAAGCCGTCCCCGTCCTGTCATTTATTGCCCGGATATGTCCCGCTTCTCCGTTTGAGGACCGGCTATAAAACCGTCTCCCTCCGACCGGAGGAGAAGGGCTCAGCACGGATGATATGCTCTGATGAGACAGTCGCTTGCCAGACGTTCTGACATCCTGACAAAGCTGATCTGATCCGATTCAAAAATCAGCTTCATAATGCCTCCGCAAATACCGATTTATCGAGTTGATTATACCATACACAAATTCGTATAACAAGAAACCTCTTTTGCCCGGTAGACAAAAGAGGTTTCTTTGATGTGAAAGAGCGCGTGAAAGTACACCAAAGCATAGAAAGACCGCGTAAAAACATTCCTGTGGACAGTTTGACGAACAGGAGCTGTTTTACAGCAAAACGGTATCACCGTTAGCTGAGATCTGTTTGATCGTACCGTTGCGTACGATGTACGCTTCCCCCCGCAGTTCCTCCATACCGTCTTTTACCAGTATGTAACTGCCGTCCGCAATGTAATAGAAAGTCCTTCCTATACTGTCAGGCAGTATTATCTCGTTGATATAGTTGAGGCCATCCAGCGTTTTGTCTTTCCAATAATTATAATGGGGCAGGATCGTAGTCTTTGTGAAACCAAGACCGGTCAAAAATCTCTTATAATCGGGATCGAG
>JAFYHI010000048.1 GCA_017539215.1 Clostridia bacterium
ACCTAAGGATACACAGTCTCAAAAGGTATCTTTTTGCGCCCCTCTTCGTTGAAAATGCTCGAAAGACCAAAACAGGTATTCCTGCGCTTTTCGCCTTGATGGGCACAAAAATCTCCTCTTTTGAGACGCTTCGCGGTTTTCGGCCGTCAAAACGAAAACAGATCCGAGGATCATTCCCCCCGGATCTGTTGCTGTTTCAGGTTGTTTTACCGGCCGAAAACCTGCCTCTCCTTAAGTGAATGCACCATTACGGGCTGTTTTTTTGTTTGATAAACCCGGCATTATTCATGCCCTTCGGTTGATGAAGCCCCTCTTTTCCTTGCAACGCAAGCTGCGCTATGGTATAATATTATTATGCAGATAAAGGCGACGGTAACGAGGATACGCTTTCGCGGGGACAGCGGTTGGGCTGTGCTCGATTTTGTTGATGAAACAAACCTTAAATTCGTCGCAGTAGGCAATATGCCGACGGCCTTTGAGGGTGCAAAGCTTGAGCTGACGGGCGATTGGACCGTGCATAAGACCTACGGCAAACAGTTTACCGTCCGATCCTATCAGGAGGTCGAGTCCGATTCCGCGGACGCGATTTTTCGCTATCTTTCGTCCGGCATCATAAAGGGCGTGGGCATACCAATGGCAACCGCCATCACGAAGATGTTCGGGGCGGATTCGCTCAATATAATCGAAAACCATCCGCAGATGCTTGAAAAGATATCCGGCATCGGCAAGAAAAAGTCAAAAGCCATTCACGACGCGTTTATGGAAAAGCGCGGCACGCAGGAGCTTTACATGGGCATGCAGCAGCTCGGCTTTACCATGAACCAGACCGCCAAAATACATAAGCTTTACGGCGACAACTGCGTTGCCCTTATCAAAGAGAACCCTTACAGGCTCATATCCGATATAGAATCCATAGGCTTCAAAACCGCAGACCGCATTGCGCAGAACGCCGGGCTTCTTTTTGATTCTCCGTTCAGGATAAAGGCGGGCCTGAGGTACACTCTGACGGAGGCCAAGCTCGACGGCAGCACATGTCTGCCGAAGGACACGCTCGTTTTCCGCACCGCCGAAGACTTGCTGGGCGTTGACGTCATACCGGTAGAAAACGCATTGGAGGAGCTTGTGACCGCCCGAGAATTCGTTGAAAAGGCTATCGACGGCGAGGATATGGTGTTTCTTTCCGGCCTGCATTACTGCGAGATGCACAGCGCGGTCTGCCTTGACGAGCTTTCGAACAACGCCGCCGTACTGCCCATGTTCGATATTGAAGGAGAGATGGCCAGACTTGAATCGAAGTTCGGCGCGGAGCTTGCGCCGGCACAACGCAGGGCGGTTAAGCAGGCATTTGAGGACGGTGTGCTTGTCATAACCGGCGGCCCCGGCACGGGCAAAACCACCATACTCCGTTTCATCATCGAGATAATGGAGCAGATCGGCTTAAAGTACGAGTTGGCGGCGCCCACGGGCCGCGCGGCCAAGCGCATAACCGATGCCACCGGGCGCGAGGCGCGTACGATACACCGCCTTTTGGAATACGGCGTATTCGGTGACGAAAGCTTTGGGCGCGACGAGAATGAGCCGCTTGAAGCCGACGCCGTCATAATAGACGAGATGAGCATGGTGGACGTCACTCTGTTCCACGCCCTGCTGAAAGCCGTGCCCTGCGGCACGAGGCTAATAATGGTAGGCGACTTTGATCAGCTCCCGCCCGTTGGAGCCGGCAGCGTACTGCGCGACGTAATAATGTCCGACACCGTGCCCGTGATCCGCCTGACTGATATCTACCGCCAGGCCGGACGCAGCATGATCGTTCTGAACGCACACCGCATAAATCGGGGGATGAACCCCGTTGTAGACTCAAATGAATCCGACTTTACGTTTATAAGCCGTCCGGGCATGGAAGACGCGCTGGAGTGCGTGGTCAAGCTCTGCTCAGAGCACGCCGAAAACGGCTCCGACGGCGAGCTGCAGGTGCTTGCTCCCATGAAGGCGAACGTGCTCGGCGTAAACAACCTCAATTCCGTGCTGCAGGCGGCGCTCAATCCCCCCGGCGAGGGCAAGGCGGAGACCAAGTTCGGCGAGGTCGTCTACCGCGTGGGTGACCGCGTAATGCAGACGCGCAACAACTATCGCATGGAGTGGACCCGCACCAAAAGGGGCGAGGCGGACTCCGACGGTACGGGCGTGTTCAACGGCGACATAGGCACCGTTATGAAGATAAGCCCCGGAGGCGCGGTCATTTCAATACTGTTCGACGATGAAAGGCTTGCCGAATACGACCGTTCCAATTTGGAGGAGATCGAGCTTGCATACGCCATCTCCGTGCATAAGAGCCAGGGCAGCGAGTTTTCCACCGTCATACTGCCGCTCGTGTACGGCCCGCCCATGCTTATGAACCGCAACATACTCTACACCGCTGTCACGCGCGCACGCAGCCGCGTAATAATAGTCGGCTCCGCAAAATGCGTGGAGGGCATGGTAAGGAACACATCGGGTATGAAACGTTACAGCGCGCTCGGGTTTTTCCTGCGTCAGCTCAAGGGGAAGGACGGCGTATGAATCCGTGGGAGGCTTTCAAAGAGGCGCTGTTCCCCTCGCACGTCGCCTGCCTTGCATGCGGCAGGGAAGCTGTGCTTGAGGAGAACGGCCTTTGCGCGGAGTGCAGTATGGGGCTGGAGCGGTTTATCTCCGCTCCGCCCTTAAAGGGTATCGACGGCTTCACGGCGGTCTATATCTATAACGATGTTTCATCGGCAATGGTAAAACGTCTGAAATACGCCGGCGCAAAATACATAGCCGCGCCCCTGGGCAAAGCCATAGAACTGCCGGAGCATTGGCATATAGACGCAGTCGTACCCGTGCCCCTGCATAAGCGGCGCATTGCCGAAAGGGGTTTTAACCAGTCCGAGCTTATCGCAAAGGCCATGTGCCGCGGGTACGGCCTTAAAATGGATACGGGGCTTCTGATACGCACGGCCGACACGCCTCATCAGACGCGCATGTCCGGCGCGGCCCGCAAGCGCAGCCTTAAAAACGCGTTCCGCGCAAGCGGCGCCTGTGCCGGGCTCGATATTCTGCTTGTGGACGACGTCCGCACCACGGGCACTACGCTTTGCGAGTGTGCGGCTGCGCTCAAAAAGGCGGGCTGCAATTCCGTATATGCCGCGGCGGTGTGCTTTGCCGTACCGCTCAACAAGGAGGGTTATTATGAATGACGTGCTTTTTCGCCCCATGTGCGAGGGCGATATCGCCCGTGTTGCGGAGCTTGAACGGGTCTGCTTCCGCACGCCGTGGAGCTATAAATCGCTCTTGGGCGAGCTTTCGAACGACGTTGCCTATTACGTCGTAGCCGTGTGCCGGGGTACCGTCGTGGGATATGCCGGCGAATGGATAATGTTCGACGAGGCGCACATGACCAATATCGCAGTAGACCCCGAGTACCGCAGGCACGGCATAGCAAGGCAGCTGATTTTAAAGCTTATGCAGGAGGCACTTTCACGCGGGGGGGAGCGTATGACGCTTGAAGTGCGCGAAAACAACCATACCGCACAGCGCCTGTACGTTTCGCTTGATTTTGCCTATGCGGGCACCCGAAAGCATTATTATACCGACACGGGCGAAAACGCGCTCATACTTTGGAACGACTGCATAATCGCAACCTATGAAAGGGAGATGAATCCCGCGGGAGACGCCGCGGATAAGGAGGATACATATGCTTAAAACCAATTTCAACGCCAAGAACGCACCCGAGGCCATCGGTCCCTACTGCCACGCCGTAATGGTGGGCAAGATGATATTCACTTCCGGTCAGCTCGGCATCAACCCCGAGACCGGCAAGCTCGCCGAGGGCGTTGAGGCACAGGCGATACAGGCGCTGAACAACCTGAAAGCCGTTCTTGAAGAGGCCGGCAGCGGCCTTGACTGCCTTGTCAAAACCACCGTTTTCGTTAAGAACATGGCCGATTTTCCACAGGTCAACAAGCTTTACGGCATGCTCATTCCCAAGCCTCACCCCGCAAGGAGCTGCGTCGAGGTCGCGGCTTTGCCCGCAGGCGGCCTTGTCGAGATAGAGGCTATGGCGGTAATGCGCGGATAAAGTGGACCCGGCAGACCGTGAAAGGATAGTCAACTATCGCCCGCTTGCGGTCGCCGCGCTCGGGTTTACGCTTGGGCTGTCCGCGTTCGAGCGGCTTTACGGGCGCGGCTCCGTTTACGGGGCCGTGCTTGCTGCGCTTGCGGCGGCGGCAATAGTGCTTTTCACGGTAGGCTTTCTCAAAAAGAAACGCTGGGTATGCTTGCTTGCCATCGCGTTTTCCGCGGGGCTCTGCCGCATGCTGCTTGCATTGCCCGACTCCGTCGCCCCCGGCGAGTATGCGGCGGAAGGCACGGTAGCAGAGGCGTCGCCCGACGCGCAGGGCAAGGTCGTACTGAAAAACGTTTCGCTTAACGGCAGCCCGATGCGGTACGGATTAAAGCTCACTCTGGCGGAAGATGCTCCCGCGCCGTCCGTCGGGCAGCGCATAAGCTGCGTCTGCACCGTGCGCGAACCCACGGTCAGGTTCGCAAGCTATAATGAAAGACAAACGCTGCTTGCGCGGGGCATATCCGCCGTTGCAAGGGCCGATTCATACACGGTGACGGGGGAGGGGCGGCTGCGGTCAAGCGCGGCGCTTTACAGGGTAAAGGCTTTTCTCCGCTTGCGCATTCACGAGGCGTTTCAGGATAACGGCGCCGTTGTCGCGGGGTTTCTTCTGGGCGACAAGTCCGGCATGGACGAAGCGGATGTTGACGCCTTCCGTGCAGCCGGCACGGCGCATCTTTTGTCCCTCTCGGGGTTTCACGTGGGGCTTCTCACGGCGGCTCTCTTTCTGCTGCTTCCAAAGCGTTTCCCAAAGCTTCGGGCAGCAGCGGCAGGGCTGTTCCTTATCGGCTACTGTGCAATATCGGCTTTTGCTCCGTCGCTCGTAAGGGCAAGCGTCATGTGCGCATGCGTGCTTGCAGCGGATGTTTTCGAGCGTCGTGCGGATCCGTTAAGCTCGCTTTCGCTCTCCGCGCTCATCATTCTCGCCATTCGACCGTATGAGCTTTTTTCGGTGGGCTTTCGTCTGTCTTACGCCGCAACGCTCGGCATAGTGTTCGTGCTTCGACACGGCGCACCCGGGCCGAGGCGCGGCATTTTCGGCAAACTTATAAACGGCGCATGCGTTGCCGTCGCCGCCACCGCCGCCACGGCGCTTATCAGCGCAAGGCATTTCGGCGTGTTCCCGACCTACGGCGTCGCCGCCAATATCGCGGCTGTGCCCTTGTTCTCCGCCGCGATAGTTTTATCCTTCGCTGGCCTGCTGCTTGGCATGGTATTCCCGCCGCTGGCGTACGCGTTCGCGCGTCCGGGCGACATTCTCACAGGGCTTGCGATGCGTTCGCTGGGCTTTATCGGCTCGCTGCCTCACGCCCTTGTGGAGGTCAACGCGCCGTCGGTGCTGACCGGAGTACTGATGCTCGTTCTTATGTTCGGCATATCGGGCTTTGTTCTTCGCCCGATAGGAAAAAGGCTTAAAATAGCCGCGGTGCTGTTCGTACTGTTTACAATGAGCGCGGCGGCGGATATAATACTCGTATGAATCACAGCGAATTCTTAAAGCTGATAAGGACGGGGCTGCCGGGCGGCACTTTTGTGCTGCACGGCGACGAGGAGTACGTTAAGGCACAGGCGTTAAAGCTCATCGAAAACTCGGTGGAGCAGGACCTGCGCCCGTTCAACGTGACCTCCGTTTCAAAGCCCGCTCCCGCGGAGCTTTCCGAGGTCTGCGACACGATGCCGCTCTTTGCAGACCGCAGGTTCGTGTTCTGCCACGGCCTTGCAGACGGCGCGGACGCCGCCAAATATTTCCCCTGCTTTGAGGAGCATTCGCCCGAAACGGTGCTGCTCGTTGTCATAAAGGGCAAGCTTGCGGCAAACAGCGCGCTTTTGAAGTTTGCAAAGAAACGTGAGTGCGAGGCGCTGTTCGACCCTCTTTCCGAGCTTGAGTGCGCCAAGTGGTGCATCAAGCACTGCGCAGAGGCGGGCGTCAATCTTGACCGAAGCGCGGCCTCCGTGCTTGTTTCAAGGGTCGGCGTCGACATGGCGAACCTTGTTTCGGAGACCGATAAGCTAATAGACTACGTCGGCCCGGGCGGAAGCGTGACGAACGCAGATATTGACGTATGCTCGCGCGCTGCGCTTGACGTGCGTATTTTCGATATGCTCGATATGTTCACTTACGGCAAGCCCGCCGACGGTATACAGGCGCTGCACGCGCTCTTGGCCGAGGGCAGCGAGCCCATGCAGATAGCCTCGTTCCTGTCGGGACGCTTCAAGCTTATGCTTGAGGCAAGGCGCGGCATCGACGCGGGGCAGAGGAAGGCCGAGGTCGCCTCGCGCATGGAGGGCAACAAATACGCCAATGAAAAGGCGTACGACGCCGCAAGGCGCTTTACGCGTGAGGAGCTGCTGAGCCTCATCTCCGCGCTTTCCGATACGGCGTTCTTAAAGGTCAGCGGCGCTTTTAAGGACGATAAGTATCTGGAGCTTGTACTGCTTCGCCACCCGTGGCGGGCAAACCCCGTATAAAAAGAAATACACCAAAAGGCCGATACGCAAGCATCGGCCTTTTTATTCAGTGGGTTGATCAAAAACGATAAACCTTATTTGGCAGCAAGCTTCTTGGCCAGCTGAGCCTTTTTACGATTGGCGACGTTCTTATGGATAACGCCCTTAGCGGCAGCCTTGTCCGCCATGCTGACTGCATTGGTATAAGTCTCGTTAACGAGAGCCTCATCGTTAGACTCCAACGCCTTGTCAAACTTCTTAACAGCGGTCTTATACTGAGAAGTCACCATGCGGTTGCGCAGATTCTGCTTCTCGGTAACCTTGACGCGCTTGATAGCCGACTTAATGTTTGCCAAATCGGTTCACCTCCTATACAAATCTCGAACAGAACAATTATAGCACCTGAACGGTTTTTTTGCAAGCCTTATTTTCAAATATATAACCCCGTTTTGAGATATATTGTTTGGATCGCCTTAATCGGGCCTGTAATCAAACCCGCGAATACCGCGATGCTTCGCCGCACATACTTCAGGTAATACGATCAAGGAGGCGCAGATGAGCATCTATACCGACCTTGCTTTTGAAGCGCGTGAGCTCGACCCGGAACTCGACGGGGTAACGGAGGAGAGGTCAACGGAAAACGGCGTCGAAATACTGCGTACCCGCATAACCGGCGAATCCGCCGCAAAAAAGCTCAAAAAGGCCATAGGCTCCTACGTTACGATAAGCTCCGCGCGGCTTGCGGAGAGGGCGCCGGAGCTTTTCGGCGCGGCCTCGCGGGCGCTTGAAGGCGTGCTTCTTGATATGCTTCCGCCGGGCGACGTGCTTGTCGTAGGACTCGGCAACCGTTCCGTGACGCCCGATTCGCTGGGATCCCGTGCGGCGGACGGCGTGTTTGTCACGCGCCATATAGTCAGGCTGATGCCGGACGCGCTCGGCTTCCCCGTAAGGGCCGTATCGGTGCTGACCCCCGGCGTTCTCGGCACTACGGGAGCGGAGACCGCAGAGCTTGTATCTGCGGCGGTGCAAAAGCTCTCTCCCGCCGCGGTAATCGCCATAGACTCGCTTGCGTCGCGCCGTGCATACCGCATAAGCACCGTTATACAGGTTTCTGACGCGGGCATAGACCCGGGCTCCGGCGTCGGTAATCTTCGCGCCGGGCTCGACCGCACCTCGCTCGGCGTGCCGGTTATAGCGATAGGCGTACCGCTCGTAGTGCGCGCATCCACAATAGTCGGCGACGCGGTCTCTGCGGCTTTGCGGGGCGAGGCGCAGGCAAACGCTGTAACTCAGGCCGCCGTGCAGGCGGCGGAGCGCGAGCTCGAGGGCCTGATCGTTACGCCCAAGGACGTAGACCGCGAGGCTGCCGATATGGCGGCGGTCATTTGCGAGGGCGTGAACCGTGCGCTTTTCGGCGGACGGTACGAGGCGCTTCGAAGCCTTCTGTCCTGACCGCAAAAAAAGCAGCCGCATTCTGCGGCTGCAGCCGAAAGCCGCAAAGCGGCTCGATCAGCTTTTGATCAGTTTTTTCACAAGCTCCGCATCGGGCGTGACGAAAACCGTGTGCTGGTGTGTGTACGTTACCATGCCGGGCTTAGCGCCGCCCGGCTTTTTGACGTGCCGCGCAAGAGTATAGTCCACCGGCACCCTGCCCGAACCCCGCGCCTGCGAATAATACGCCGCAAGCACCGCCGCTTCAAACAGCGTTTCATCGGGGGCGTTCGCGCCGTTCCTTATGATAACGTGAGAGCCGTGAATATCCTTCGTGTGCAGCCACAGGTCGTTGGCCCCGGCAGACGCGGTAAGCTTATCATTCTGGCGGTTGTTTTTGCCCACAAAAACGGCATACCCCGCGCGGGTCTCAAACACGAGCGGCTTTGACGCGGGCAGCTTTTGCGCCGCAGAGCGTCCGTTTTTTCGGCGGCTGTCGTCCTTTATAAGCCCGGCCGCCGTCAGTTCGGCCTTTATCTCGTTCAGCTCCGCCTCGCTCTCGCAGCATGAAAGCGTGTACGAAAGCTCCTCATAATAATCAAGCTCTGCCTTGACGCTCTCCGTCATTTTCAGCGCATGCTCCCTCGCAAGCTTTGCCTTGCGGTAGCGTGTATAATAGCGCTGAGCGTTCGCCGCGGGCGACAGCATGGGATCGAGCGGTATCTCAACTGGTTCGGGCGGATCGGCGTAGTAATTGTAAACTCCCGCCTTGTCTGCCCCGTGCGGCAGCGCGTGCAGGTTAGCGGTCAGCAGCTCCCCGTAAAGGCGCAGGCGTTCGTTGTCCTCTTCACCGGAAATCGCCTCCGAGAATATAACGAGCTTTTTTTCAAGCTTTGCCTCGGCGTTTTTAAGCGCATGCCCGTAGGCCGAAGTGCGCCGGCGAATGCTTTCGTCCTTTGCGCGGCCCTCATAGAACGCCGCGACAGCTTCAGACATGGAGGAATACTTTACGAATTCCTCACCGCAGGGCAAAAAGGGCAGCGTGCATACGGGTTTTCCCGCCGCAGTCACCACGCAGGGCTCAAACTCCCCGCGCCCGAGCGCGCTGTAAAACTCCGTAAGCCTTTGCCCAAGCGCCTCCGCGCCCTGCTCATTGCCGCCCAGCGCCGCGATGAGCCGCTTTGCAGAGGCGGGGGAGAGCCCATAAAACGCCCCGGCAAGCGAGTTCTCGGGCTTGCCTTCCAAGCGAAGGGCCTCGGCGAATTCCTCCGGGCCCGCTTTCATCGGGTCCGTTTTTCGCTTGGAGGGCGGGTATTCGTATTTAAGCTTCGGCAGTACAAGCCTTGCGGACGAAACCGACGGCGGCACGCGGTGTATCGCGTCGATTATCATCCCGTCGCCGTCTATCAGTATTACGTTCGAGTGCCTGCCCATTATTTCGCATACGAGCGTCAGTTTCACGGGGTCGTGCAGCTCCGAAAGCGAGTCTATCTCAAACTCAACGACCCTGTCGCTGTTCGGCTCGTTGACGGCGGCGATCCTTGCCCCGGTCAGGTATTTGCGAAGCAGCATCAAAAACGCGGGCGCGTCTATGGGCGAGACCTTTTTCTCGTCCGTCAGCGTTATCCTGCAGTTTTCCGGTGAAGCCGAAACAAGCAGGCGGCATGAGCCGCCTGCCGTATGGATCGATAAAACCAGTTCGTCCCTTTCGGGCTGCTGTACCTTTTCTATCCTGCCGCCGACGAGCCTTTTAAGCTCGCATACCGCGGCGAATGCCGAGAGCCCGTCCATCAGACGATCATATTATGCAGAACGCCGATGCCCTCGATCTCTACCTCAACAATATCGCCGCGCTGCATGGAGCCTATCCCCTCGGGAGTGCCGGTGGCTATTATGTCGCCGGGCAGCAGCGTCATGCACTCGGTGATGTAGCAAACGAGCTTGTCGATGTCGTGCGTCATGCAGTCTATGGTGGAGTGCTGGCGCACTTCGCCGTTGACCCGGGTAGCGATCCTTGCATGGGTCGGGTCCATCTCAGTCTCGATATGCGGGCCGATGGGGCAGAAGGTGTCAAACCCCTTGCCGCGCGTCCACTGCGAAACGGCCTTCTGGATATCCCTTGCGGTAATGTCGTTTAAGCAGGTGTAGCCGAATATCACCTCGGAGGAATGCCCGGGCTTTACGGCATGGCATTTTTTGCCGATGACCACGCCAAGCTCACCCTCGTAATCGAGACGATGGCTTATCTCGGGGTACACCACGTCGTCGCCGTCGCCCACTATGCTGGTGGAGGGCTTTAAGAAGAGCAGCGGCTCCTCGGGCTGACCCTCGCCCATCTCGTCTGCATGGGCGCGATAATTCTTGCCGACGGCGACTATCTTGGTGGGCTCTGCGCAGGGCAAAAGCTTTACCTCGCTTACGCCGTACTCGCGGCCGTCGTACCGCACTGCCTCATAGGGGGCCGCGGCAAGCCTTTTCACACGCTCGCCGTCCAATACGGCATAGAAGGCTTCGCCTTCGAACTCGGCACGGATGAATTTCATTTGAAGCTCCTTTGTTTATTCGGCAGAGGTGCCCGTTTCGGGCAGCTTATCCGCTTTTAATATGTAGGTGGGGGCGGCCTCCTTGCGTATGGAGGCAAGGGTTATTATGACCTTCTCAACGTCGTCCCTGGAGGGCAGCTCGTACATGACGGGCAGCATAATGTCCTCGAGTATCGCGCGCAGGCCCCTTGCGCCGGTGTTGCGGGCAATGGATATCCGCGCCACTTCCAAAAGCGCCTCGCGCTCTATCTCGAGCTTTACGCCGTCCATTTCGAACAGCCTCTGATACTGCTTCGAAAGCGCGTTTTTCGGCTCGGTCAGTATCCGCAGCATAGCTTCCTCGTCAAGCTGCTCCAACGTGACGATTATGGGTACGCGGCCTATGAACTCTGGGATTAGGCCGAACTTCAAAAGGTCCTCGGGCAGTATGTGCTTTAAGATCTCGCCGATGTCCATATCGGTGTTCGATACGACGTCCGCGCCAAAGCCCATGGTCTTTTTGCCGATGCGCTTTTTGATAATGTCCTCAACGCCCGCAAATGCGCCGCCGCAGATGAAAAGCACGTTCGTGGTGTCAAACTGTATGAACTCCTGATGCGGGTGCTTTCTGCCGCCCTGCGGGGGTACGGAGGCGACGGTGCCCTCAAGTATCTTAAGGAGCGCCTGCTGCACGCCCTCGCCCGAAACGTCGCGGGTGATGGAGGGGTTTTCGGACTTTCGAGCGATCTTGTCGATCTCGTCGATGTAGATGATCCCCTTCTGAGCGCGCTCCACGTCGTAGTCGGCGGCTTGAAGCAGCTTCAGGAGTATGTTCTCAACGTCCTCGCCTACATAGCCGGCCTCGGTAAGGCTGGTGGCGTCCGCAACGGCAAAGGGGACCTTGAGTATGCGGGCAAGGGTCTCCGCAAGCAGAGTCTTGCCGCAGCCGGTCTGGCCGAGCATGACGATGTTGCTCTTTGACAGCTCAACATCGTCGGCCTTCGTCTCGGAATAGATGCGTTTGTAGTGGTTATAAACGGCAACGGCGAGCGCCTTTTTGGCATGCTCCTGGCCTATGACGTAGTCGTCAAGCACGCCGACTATCTCGGCGGGCTTGGGCAGCTCCTGAAGCTCCACTTCTTCGACCTCGTCGTCGCTGTCTATTATCTCACGGCAAAGCTCAATGCAGTCGCTGCAGATAAACACGCCGGGGCCTGCTACTATGCGCTTGACCTGGTCCTGTGTCTTGCCGCAGAACGAGCATTTTACCGTGGATTTTTCGTCGTATTTTGACATTTGATTCTCCGAATAAAAGTATTTTCCTTACCTGCGGGGAGCGACTATCTCGTCGATAAGGCCGAACTCAAGAGCCTCCTCGGCGGAAAGGAAGTTGTCGCGCTCTGTCGCCTCTTCGATAACGGAGAGGGGCTTGCCCGTCATCTCGGCAAGCAGATCGTTCAGCTTTTTGCGGGTCTTTACGATGTGCTCGGCGTGTATCTTCACGTCGCTCGCCTGACCGTATGCGCCGCCGGAGGGCTGATGGATCATTATCTCGCTGTTGGGCAGGGCCTTGCGCTTGCCCTTGGCGCCCGCAGCCAGCAGGAATGCGCCCATGGACGCGGCCATACCCACGCAGATCGTCACTACCTCGCATTTAAGGTAGCGGATGGTATCGAATATGGCAAGCCCTGCCGACACGGAACCGCCGGGGCTGTTGATGTATAGGAATATGTCCTTGTCGGGATCGTCCGCTTCAAGGAACAGGAGCTGCGCTATGATGAGGTTTGCATCCTCATCGGTTATCTCCGAACCCAAAAACAGTATGCGGTCCTTCAGCAGACGGGAGTAGATGTCGTAAGAGCGTTCGCCCTTGTTGGTCTGCTCCACAACAATGGGTACAAGACTCATTATTCTTCGTTCTCCTTCTTCTCGGTAATAACTGCGTTGGCCTTGATAAAACGCACGACGGCCTCATAAAGGGCGGACTGAGCGTACTTGCCGCGGTTCTCGGGGAGCTTCTCCTCCGCAGTCTTTTCGGCGGTCCAATCCTTTTCACGCTCGGCATAGGCGTCTATGGCGGCATCGTAATCGCAGTCTTCGGGCTCGATCTTCTCGGCGTCGATAAGGGCCTGAATGACGGTGCGGGCCTTTATCTGGTCGGCCGCCATCTTGTGGTAACGCTCGTGCAGGTCGTCGACAGTGGTGCCCATATAGTTGGCGTAATCCTCAAACTTCAGGCCGATGTCGGCAAGCTGATGCTCCAGATTGTGAAGCTCGGCGTGGGCCTCGGCGCTGATGAGATCCTCGTGGATCTCGACCTTGGCATTGTCTATGACCTGCTGCAGAGCGGCGGACTCAAACGCGGCGGCGCGGTCCTTTACAGCCTGCTTCTCAAGGTTCTCGCGGATGTTTGCCTTAAGCTCGTCAAGGGTCTCGAACTCGCTGGTGTCAGCGGCGAACTCGTCGTTCAGCTCGGGCAGCTCCTCATATGAGATCTCATGCACGGTCACCTTGAATACGGCCTCCTTGCCGGCAAGATGCTCTGCCTGGTAATCCTCGGGGAAGGTGACGTGAACGTCGCGCTCCTCGTCGATCTTCATGCCCACCATCTGCTCCTCAAAGCCGGGGATAAACTGATGGGAACCGATCTTCATGGAGTAATTCTCGGCGGTGCCGCCTTCAAACTGCTCGCCGTCGCAGAAACCCGCAAAGTCGAACTTGGCTATGTCGCCCAGCTCCAGGGGACGGTCCACGGAAACAAGCCTTGCAACGCCCTGACGGCGGCTGTCAAGCTCACGGGCGACGTCTTCGTCGGTTACATTATACTCCGCCATGGGTACCTCTATACCCTTGTACCGGCCAAGCTCACAGGTGGGCTCCAGTACTATCGTGGCCTCTATCTCGCAGCCTTCGGTCTCCGAATAGCTCATAACGCTGTACTCGGGGGCAAGGGCGGGCAGTATCTTATGCTCTGCAACGGCGTCCGCGCAGGCCCTTTCAACGGCCATATCCAGCTCCCTGTCCCAGAAGGCCGCGTCGCCGTACTGCTTCTCTATCATCCTGCGGGGAGCCTTGCCCTTGCGGAAGCCGGGCATGGCGTACTTTGAACCGATGCGGTGATAGGCGGCGTCAAGAGCCTTGACGTAATCTTCAGCGGGGAGCTTGAAGGTCAGCTTGACCTTGCCGTTTTCGATGGTGGTGATTTCAGACATATATTCCTCCGTAATGGGGCGCAAGCCCTTTTGTTAACGTATTCGGCTGCGTTTTGCACACAGTCCCATAGCATAATATTTTACCACGGTTTTGCCCCGTTGTAAATACGAAAATCGTCGAACGCACAATATATAGGAAGCGTCTGCCGCAAACGTCCCCAAGTTTCAAAAAAAGGTTCACAAACGCGTTCGTGCGTGGTACAATAAATTGAATAATTGTGAACGGGAGGCAGCGCCCAAAGTGATTGTAACCGAGCTTATCGAGATGAAAAGGGACGGCATGGAAGCTTCTGCCGAACAGATCCGCTTTATGGTCAACGGGTTTGTTTCGGGAGAGGTGTCCGACGCACAGATGGCCGCGTGGATGATGGCGATATGCATTCGCGGCATGACCCCGCGTGAAACAGGCGAACTTACGCTTGCGATGATGCATTCGGGCGACGTCGTCGATTTATCCGACCTGCCCGGCGTCAAGGTGGACAAACACTCGACGGGAGGCGTTGGCGATACCACCACGCTCGTTGCAGCGCCGCTCGTTGCGGCCTGCGGCGGCACCGTTGCCAAAATGAGCGGCAGAGGCCTTGCGCACTCTGGCGGCACCCTCGACAAGCTCGAATCCGTTCCCGGAGTGTGCGTTGAACAGCCCCTTGACCGCTTCAAACGGATAGTGCGCGATCTGGGCGTGTGCGTCATAGGCCAGTCGGGCGACCTCGTCCCCGCGGATAAAAAGATGTATGCCCTGCGCGACGTTACGGGCACCGTTCAGAGCATACCGCTTATCGCGTCAAGCATCATGAGCAAAAAGCTCGCCTCCGGCGCCGACGCGATCGTGCTGGACGTCAAAACGGGCGGCGGCGCTTTTATGAAGACGGTGGAAGATTCCGCCGCGCTTGCCCGCGAAATGGTAAGGATAGGCGATTCCCTCGGGCGCAGGACCGCCGCCGTCATTACGGATATGAATCGCCCTCTCGGAATGGCGATAGGCAACGGGCTTGAAATGAAAGAGGCGGTCGATGTGCTCTCCGGGCGCGTACCGGAGTCCGATCCGCTCGTTCGCGTATGCCTCACGCTGGGCGGACATATGCTCAGGCTCTCCGGGCTCGCCAAGACCCGCGAAGAGGCGGAGCGCAAGCTCCTTCACGCCCTTCGTACGGGCGAGGGCCTGCGCAGGTTTCGCGCAATGCTGGGCCGGCTCGGCGGCGACGTTTCGTACGTCGACGAGCCCGAAAGGCTTGTTCGCGCGGCCGAACTCGTTCCCGTCGCAAGCAGGGCTTCCGGTTTTGTTTCGGCGATAGACGCCAAAAAGCTGGGCGTCGCCGCGGCGCTGCTCGGCGCGGGCAGGTTCAAAAAGGACGACGTCATAGACCCCGCCGTCGGTATACTCATGAAAAAGCGTTACGGCGACCGCGTCGAAGCCGGCGAACCCTTTGCCGTATTGTACGTCAACTCCCGCGAACGCTTCGCCGAAGCGTATGAAATGATCTCCTCCGCAGTCACCGTATCGCAGGAGCCTCCCAAAGAGATACCCCTCGTTTACGAGGTGATCGAATAAAGGTGCATTGAATTGAAAACTTCGGATTTTTACTATGATCTTCCGCCTGAGCTGATAGCTCAGTCGCCTGCCGAAAAGCGCGATATGTCGCGCCTGCTCGTGTATGACAGATCCACCGGCGCAATAGAGGACAGGGTATTTCACGACGTTATTGAGTACCTGCGCCCCGGCGACGTGCTGGTAAGGAACGTTACCCGCGTCATCCCCGCAAGGCTTTATGCCGTGCGCGAGGGGACGGGGGGCGCTATGGAGTTTTTGCTCCTGCGCCGCATCAGCCAAACCGATTGGGAATGCCTCGTAAAGCCCGGACGCAAGGCCCTTCCGGGGCGCAATTTCATAGTCAACGACGAGCTTTCCGTTACCGTGCTCGAATGTCTTGACGACGGCAATCGCATAGTTCGGCTCAACTACGAAGGCATATTCGAAGAGGTCCTCGACCGCGCGGGCGAAATGCCCCTGCCGCCGTACATCACGAAAAAACTCGAGGATAAGTCCCGCTATCAGACCGTCTATGCGCGCGATAACGGCTCCGCCGCCGCCCCCACCGCGGGGCTGCATTTCACGCCCGAGCTGCTTGAAGCCATACGCCAAAAGGGAGTCTTTATCGCGGACGTGCTGCTGCACGTCGGCCTCGGCACATTCCGTCCCGTTTCCGCCGAAAACGTGGAGGAGCACAAGATGCATTCCGAGTTCTGGCAGGTGACGGAGGAGGCGGCCGCCATGATCAACGCCGCGAGGGCGAACGGAGGCAGGATCATCTCCGTCGGCACCACGGGCTGCCGTACCTTGGAGTCATCCTCCGATGAAAACGGCGTCGTCCACGCGGGCTCCGGCTGGACCGATATCTTCATCACCCCCGGCTACCGCTTCAAGGCGGTCGACGCCCTTATCACCAATTTCCATCTGCCCGAATCCACCCTCCTCATGCTCATCAGCGCCTTCTCCTCCCGTGAAGAGGTCCTGCGCGTCTATCGCCACGCCGTCGAAGAACGCTACCGCTTCTTCTCCTTCGGTGATGCGATGCTGATGGTTTGAAGCCGTAAAACCGGTTTTGAGTATTGCCGAAAAGCCTTTCATAACGGCTTTTTTGGCAGCTCATAATGCGGGACGGAGCGCAAAGGAACATTGTGCATGCAGCCCGAGGCGGGGTCGTCGTACCCGTCGACCTCGAGCTCGATCGGCACGCCCTGTTCCTCAACGAAGACCGTCTTTCTTAGTTCTGTAAAATATATTGTTATCCAGGCTTCTTTTTCTGTCCACTTCGGGGCTTTTGAGTTGTTTATATTGCAGGGAACATATGCGAAAGGGGGCGGCGTCCGTGGACGGAAGACGGGTATTCGGCAAAAGATATGGCGAAGAGGAGCTTTTGACGCGCCACGGGGAGCCGGGCGGGGGAGCGCCCGTGCCCTTTTGCGATATCGAACGCCGGGTAAAAATAAAAAAGGACGCCGCGCGCGCCGCGCAAGCGGACGCGTTCATTGCGGCGGTCAGACTCTTTTCGGAGGCGTACGAGGTTTCGGCGGATATCATGCTCAACGGATGCGGGGTCGAGGCGTGGCTCTATTTTGCGGAGGACGTCGTCTCCGGGCCAAGAAAACGCGAACTTATCGCCCTTGCGGCGATGGCGGATGAGGCGCAGATCATCCCGCGCACGGGCAATATGCCCTCATGGTGCAGCTTCGCCCTGGTGCTGAACTGCGATACCCATACGATAGAGACCTGACAGGGGGACCGTCCCCCTGTCAGATTCCGTTTATTCCGCGTCCGGGCGGATGCCCACGGACGCGATCCATGATTCAAATTCCTCAAGCTCGACGGGAGAGCCGCAGCTCAATGAAAAGAAATACCCATTCTCGATCCATGCGGCAGTTGCCCCATATTCCGAATACATGATCCTTACGGTATTGCCGCCGATCTCCTCCTCGAATACTCTGCCGTGCTCGGTGTCAACGGTATCCCAAATATGGCCCGCGGCATATTGAACAAGCTGGATATAGTTCTCGTCATCGTCGCCGTAAACCAACTGGAGTGCGTTCTCGGCCGCAATCTCATCTACGAGCTCAAACCCCTCCGGTACGGGTACGAGCCCGTACTCCTCCTCGATGCGTTCCTTCGTGACTCTGGGATCCGAGTATTCCTCGTGATCGCCGAAAGTCCGTATGAAGAACCCCGCAATGCTTTCCCTTATCTCCGGCACGGCGCACGCGGTCGCGGCCAAGGCCAGAACCGCCGCAACGGCTATGAGTATCCAACGTCTGCGCTTTTTTTTCTTTTTGCCGCCGTCCGCTTGGTTCGCAAAGAACTCATCCATACGTTTCTCAAAATCGGCGGAGAACTCCGCTTCGGGCTGCTCCTTATAGCCGGTCTCCGCTTCGAGCCCTTCGTCAAAGCTCCTTCCGACGATATCGGCAAATTCCTTTCTCGTCATTGCCATTATGCGGCACCCCCTTCCCGCATCAATATGGAGGCGAGCTTCTTCTTTGCGC